>JAFGQW010000205.1 GCA_016935485.1 Planctomycetota bacterium
CGTGACGATGCAGATGTCCATGCCCTGCTGGAACTCCAGCTTGTCGAGATCGATCTCCGGAAAGACCGACTGCTCCTGCAGGCCGAACGCATAGTTACCGCGACCGTCGAAGGCGCGCTGGCTCAGCCCGCGAAAGTCCCGAATCCGCGGAATGACCACGGCCACCAGACGATCGAAGAACTCGTACATCCGGTCGCGCCGAAGCGTCACCTTGCAGCCGATCTCCATGCCCTGGCGCAGCTTGAAGTTCGAGACGCTGCGGCGCGCCCGTGTGATCTGCGGCTTCTGGCCCGCGATCCGGGCGAGGTCCGCCACGGCGGCCTCGAGCCGCTTGCGGTTGTCCACGGCCCGGCCGACTCCCATGTTGACGACGATCTTGTCGAGCCGTGGAATCGCCATGGGATTCTGCCGGCCCAGCTTGCGCTTGAGATCGGGGAGGATCTCCCTGTCGTATTTGTCCTTGAGCCTTGCCACCATGATCCGGTCCAGCCCTTCCTTGCCGCCGGCCGCTACCCTTTCGGCAGCGGAATCTCCTGGCCGCATGCGGAACACAATCGCGTCCGCGAGCCGTCCGTGCGCCGGCCGACCTTGCGGCGCGACGGCCGGCCGCAGGACGGGCACACCAGCCGCACCCGGGCCAGCGCAATCGGCGCCTCCTTCTCCACGCGCCCGCCGCGCGGATGCTCCTGGCTCTTGCGCACGTGGCGAAAGACCTTGTTGATCCCTTCCACCAGGACGCGCGCCTGCTCGAGGTGCACGTGCAGCACACGCGCCCGCCGCGGATGGTCCCGCGTGCCGGCCTCGTCGCCGCTCATCACCTGGACCGTGTCGCCGGCGCGGATCCAGTTGCGGCTCGGCGCCCCCACCGGACCCCGGAACTTGCGCCGTCTTGCCATGCCCCACCTCCGATCAGACCACTTCCGCCGCCAGCGACAGGATCTTCATGAAGTTCTTCGCCCTGAGCTCGCGGGCCACGGCGCCGAAGATCCGCGTGCCCTTGGGGTTGCCGTCGTTGTCGATGATCACCATGGCATTATTGTCGAAGCGGATGTACGAGCCGTCGCGCCGGCGCACGAGCTTCTTGGTGCGCACGATCACGCCGCGCACGATCTGGCCCTTGGAGACCTCCGAGTTCGGGTTGGCCTTCTTCACGGAGGCCACGATCACGTCGCCCAGCGTCGCATAGCGCCGCCGGCTGCCGCCCAGCACCTTGATGCACTGGGCGACGCGGGCGCCGGTGTTGTCCGCCACGTCGAGCTGGGTCTGCATCTGGATCATGGCCGCCTATCCCTCCTCGAGTCCGTCCCCGGCCGGCTCCTCCGGCACGGCTGCGGCGCTCGCCGACGCGCTGCGGACCACCCGGACCAGGCGCCAGCGCTTGGTCCGGGAGAGCGGGCGCGTGAATGCGATCTCGACCCGGTCGCCATCCCGGGCCGTCCCGTGCTCGTCGTGCGCCTGCAGCGTCATCCGCCGGCGGACGTACTTGCCGTACTTCGGGTGCTTCACGCGACGTTCCACGCGCACCGTGATGGTCTTCATCCTCCGGGTGCTCGTCACCACGCCGATCTCTTTCTTGGCCTGTGCGCGTCGCTCCGCCCTGGCCATCAGGCCCTGCCTTTCCACCAGCCGCCATCCATCGTCAAACCCCGCTTCCTCGCACCCCGGCCCGCTCTCCGAACACGGTCTCGATGCGGGCCAGGTCCTTGATGATCTGCCGGATCCGCGCCGGGTTCTCGAGTGCCTCGGTCGCCGCCTGGACGCGCAGCGCGAAGAGCTCCTTCTTGAGATCGGCGCGGGACTTCAGGATCTCCTCGTCCCCCACCAGCCGCCAGTCGCGCGCCCTCATAGCTTCGGTCTCCTGCGCACCATCTTGCAGCGAATCGGGAACTTGTGCGCGGCCCGGTTCAGCGCCATCTTCGCCCGATCCTCCGTGAGCCCCTGGACCTCGAAGATCACGGTCCCGGGGCGCACCACGGCCGCATAGTACTCGGGCTCGCCCTTGCCCTTGCCCATCCGGGTCTCGGCCGGCAGCCCGGAGACGGGCTTGTGGGGAAAGATGCGGATGAAGAGCTTGCCCTCGCCCTTGACGATCTGGTTGGCCGCGATCCGGGCCGCCTCGATCTGGCGGGCGGTGACCCAGGCCGGATCGAGGGCCTGAAGGCCGAAATCCCCGAACTCGACCGTGTGGCCGCGGTGGGCATTGCCCTTCACGCGGCCTCGCTGCTGTTTGCGGTACTTAACCCGCTTTGGCATCAGCGCCATCGGTCGCCGTCCCTCTCCGCTTGGCCATCGGATACTCGCCGAGATAGATCCAGCACTTCACGCCGATCGTGCCGTACGTGGTGTGCGCCTCGGCCAGCCCGTAGCTGATGTGGGCCCGCAGCGTCGACAGCGGAATCCGCCCCTGGCGCTGCTTCTCCTGGCGGGCCATCTCCGCGCCGCCCAGCCGCCCGCCGATGTGGATCTTGCAGCCCAGCGCCCCGGGCACCTGCATGGTCGTCTGGATCGACCGCTTGAGCGTCCGCCGGAAGCTCTGGCGCCGCTGGAGCTGCTCCGCCACGCTCTCGGCGACGAGCTGCGCGTTGAGCTCCATCTTGGAGATCTCCTTGATCTTCAGCTCGAGATCCGCGGAGCCGGCGAGATCCCGGAGATCGTCCCGGAGCTTGTCCACCTTGGCGCCCTTCTTGCCGATCAGCACCCCCGGTCGCGCGGTCTGGACGATCACCCGGATGTTCTCGCCGCGGCGCTCGATCTCCACCTCGGGAATCGCGGCGAACCCGTAGTTCTTCTTGATGTGCTCGCGGATCTTGTGGTCCTGGACCAGGAACTTGCCGAAGTCCTGCTTGGTCGCATACCAGCGCGAGCGCCATTCCTCGGTGATCCCGACCCGGAATCCGGTCGGATGGACTTTCTGCCCCATTATCCTTCGGCCCCCTCTCCCGTCGGGCTCCCGGCCGGCGCGCTCGGCTCCGGGGCCGCGGCCGCACGCCGCGCCTTCGGACGGCGCCCGGCGCCGCGCGCGCCGCGCGCCACCGCCTCCTCCTCGGCTTCGGCCAGAGCCACGTGGATGTGGCTGCGCCGCACCTTGATCGGCATGTAACGTCCGCGCGGACCGGGCACGTAGCGGAACCCCGGCAGATCCGGCCCCTCGTCCACCCAGGCGCGCGCCACGTACAGGCGGTTGAGATCGACCTCCTGGTCCTCACGATCCTCCGCACTGGCCAGCGCGGCCCTGATCACCTTGGCGGTCATGACGGAGGCGCGCTTGTTCGTGACCCGGAGCAGCTCCAGCGCCTGGTTCACGGGGCGCCCCCGGACGAGATCCACGACCCGCCGGGCCTTGCGGGCCGCGATGGGCGCGAACCGATGCGATGCCTGAAACTCCATGACAACCTCGTCGCAACTCGAGCCCGCCCCGCGGCGGGCAGGATGGTGTCCGAGCGGCGGTCGCTCACTTCTTCTGGCTGTGACCGCGATAGGTGCGGGTGGGCGCGAACTCGCCCAGCTTGTGACCGACCAGCTCCTCCGTCACGTAGACCTTGTGGAAGATCCTGCCGTTGTGCACCATGAACGTGTAGCCCACCATGTCGGGCACGACCGTGGAGGCCCGCGCCCAGGTCGTGATGGGCTCTTTCGAGCCCTGTTCCTTGCGGCGCTTGAGGTGCTTCATCACCTTGGCGTCCACGAAGGGCCCCTTCTTCAGGCTCCTTCCCATGCGCGCGTCCTCTCGAACCAGACCTCCTCGAAGCCGCCGCCGCGGGACTGCCGCCCGCCGGCGCCACCGGCCTCCTCGCTACTTCCTCTTCTTCTTGCGCCGCAGGATGTACTTGCTCGAAGTCTTGCGCGGATTGCGCGTCTTGCCGCCCTTGGACAGCTTGCCCCAGGCCGAGCACGGATGGCGCCCGCCCTTGGTGCGGCCCTCGCCACCGCCCATCGGATGGGAGACCGGATTCATGGCCGTGCCGCGCACATGCGGGCGGCGGCCCTTCCAGCGGGAGCGGCCCGCCTTGCCGAGCTTGACGAGGTTGTGCTCCGGATTGGACAGCGCGCCGATCGTGGCGCGGCAGTTGAGATGGACCTTGCGCACCTCGCCGCTCGGCAGCGTGAGGATCGCGTACTCCCCCTCCCGGGCCATGTAGTTGATGGCGCTGCCGGCGCTCCGGCCGAGCTGGCCGCCGCGGCCCGGACTGAGCTCGACGTTGTGCACCACGAGGCCCACGGGAATGTCCCTGAGCCGGTTCGCATTGCCGTCCCTGGGCTCGGCGCCCGGACCGCTCATCAGCAACATGCCCGGCTTGACCCCCCGCGGCGCGAGGATGTAGCGCTTCTCGCCGTCGCGGTAGTGGAGCAACGCGATGTAGCACGTCCGGTTGGGATCGTACTCGATCGAGTGCACCCGGGCAGGCACGCCCTCCTTGTCCCGCTTGAAGTCGATCAGACGGTACTGCCGCCGGGCGCGGCCGCCGCGCTGCCAGCTGGTGATGTGGCCGTGCGCGTTGCGGCCGCCCGTCTTGGGCAGCTTGCGGAGCAGCGACTTCTCCGGCCGGGTGCGGGTGAGCTCCTCGCTGTGGAGGATCACGCTCCCCTGGCGGCGTCCGGGCGAGGTGGGCTTGTAATACTTGATGGTCATGGACTCTTGCCCCTAGAACAGGTCGATCCGCTCGCCTTCGGCCAGCTTGACCACCGCCTTCTTCCAGGCGGGCTTCTTGCCGCGGATCCAGCCGATGCGCCGTGACTTGCCCCGCATGTTCATGGTGCGCACCCGCACCACCTTGACCTTGAAGAGCGCCGCCACCGCGCGGGCGATCTCGATCTTGTTGGCGCCGCGTGCCACTGCGAAGGTGTACTGGTTGCGGTCCTCGACGTGGGCCATCCCCTTCTCGGAGACGCGCGGGCTGAGAACGATGGCATGCGGGTCCATCTCAGAACTGCTCCAGCAACTTGGCACAGGCACCGCTCGAGAGCACAATGTGCCGGTAGCGCAAGACGTCGTACGCGTTGAGATCCGCCACCGGAAGGCACCCCACGTACGGCAGGTTCCGGCAGCTCAGATACACGTTCGCGTCGCGGTCGGCGGTGACCACCAGGCCGCTCCGGGAGACCCCCGCATCGCGGAGCAACGCCGCCATCCGCTGGGTCGAAGGGTTCGCAAACGCCAGTTCCTCCACCAGGCGCACCTCGTCGTCGCGGAACTTGCTGAGCACGGCGCTCCGGAGCGCCTCCTTGAGCGCCTTGCGCGGCAGCGCGTAGCTGTAGTCGCGCGGCCTGGGACCGTGGGTGATGCCGCCGCCCCGCCAGATCGGGCTCTGCCTGGCGCCGGCCCTGGCCCGCCCCGTGCCCTTCTGGCGCCACGGCTTCTTGCCGGAGCCGGCGACTTCGGCGCGCGTCTTCGTCGCCGCGGTGCCCACGCGCTTGCGCGCCTCGTACATGTGCACGGCATCGAACAGCAGCCGGCGCTTCACCTTGTCGCCCAGTCGGGTCACGTCGATCTCGGTCGTGCCCAGCGTGCGGTCTGCCTTGAGCTGCTTGACTTCCATGGCCGCCTCTCCTCTACCCCCGAACGGAGTCGCTGACGAGGACCAGTCCGCGGCGCGGACCGGGGACCGCGCCCCGGACCAGCAAGAGGTGGCGGTCCGGATCCACCCGGACCACCTCCAGGTTGCGCACCGTGCGGCGGGCGTTGCCGTAGTGGCCCGCCATGCGCTTGCCCTTGCCCACCTTGGTGGGCACCTCGCCCTTGCCGCCCGTGGCGCCCGGCTCGCGCACGTTCTTCGAGCCATGCGTCATGGGTCCCCGCTTGAACCCCCACCGGCGAATGCACCCGGAAAAGCCGCGCCCCTTGGTCGTGCCGACGACGTCGACCCGCTTTCTCTCCTGGAACATCGCGACCGTCAGGACCTCGCCGGGCGCCGCGGTGGGGTCCTGCCGGAGCCTGACCTCCTTCAACACCCGCATCGGCGGCACCGTCGCGCGCCGGAAGTGTCCCTGGCGCGACCGGTTCACGCGCTTGAGCTTCGGCTTGGAGACCTCCTCGAGGCCGAGCTGCAGCGCGCTGTAGCCGTCGGTCTCCCGCGTCTTGACCTGGGTGACCCGGCAGGGGCCCGCCTGGATGACCGTCACGTGGATACAGGCTCCCGTCGCGGAGTCGAACACCTGGGTCGACCCCAGCTTGCGGCCCAGGAGGCCGGTGTGGCACTGGCGCACGGCGGCTCCCCTCCGTTCAGGCTTTGATCCGGATGTGAACGCCCGCGGGAACGTTCAGCTTGTTGATGGCGTCGATGAACTTCGGATTCGGACTCGTGATGATGATGATCCGCTTGTGGGTCGACAGCTCGAACTGCTCGCGCGATTTCTTGTCGATGTGCGGGCTGCGCAGCACGGTGTAGATCTCCCGGCGCGTCGGCAGCGGAATCGGCCCGGCCACCCGCGCTCCGGTTCGCTTCGCCGTCTCCACGATGTCGACGGCCGAGCGGTCGAGCGCCTCGAAGTCGTAGGCTTCCATCCGGATCTTGATCTCACCAGGACGCATGGCTCACCACCTCGGCGCACCTCGGGTCGTGCCCCGCCCGAGCCGCCCGGGTCATTCCGGACGCACTCCGCGGAGCGCGCAAGCAAACGAACCACTTACGGCACATCCGCCCGCCCTCACACGGACGAACGCGACCGCCACTGACGCATCACGATCCGCCGGCGCGCCGCCCGCATCCACGAGGGACGCCGCGGCCGCAAGCCGGCCGGAAACGTGGGGCGAACGAGGATCTCAGGCAGGAAGAAAGCCCGTGCTCCCTGTGCCGAAAACCACTCCACTCCCGCGGGAGGATTGGTTTCCTCGCCGCTCATCCGCAACCCGCCGACGACGCGCCTATCCCTCCGCCGCCCACCGCACGGGCGCGCTCCCGCGCACCTCGCGACGGCGTCCGGCCAACTCCCACTTCCTCGCCCGCGCTCGCGGCCGGGCTCCGCGCTGGATCGACGCTGCCGGATCGACGGTTGCGCGATGGCAACTCAGTCCGGAAGAGCGGAGAATGTAATCGATAAGAAAAAGGGCGTCAACGGATTTGGCCCATTTTTCTTCAAAGGCCTTCCGGAAAGTGGTTTAGGCGAGTTGTCCCGGAACGTCTTCGGCCGGCGGCCGGCCGGGTGGCGGCGGCCAGCCCCGCCCGGCGGGCCGTCAGACCACCAGGCGGTCCTGCTCCTCCCTGGGGACCGGCCGGAATTCGCACGGCTCCATGCTGAAGCCGGCCCGCCCCTGGCTGAGCGAGCGGACCGCCGAGGAGTACCCGAACAGGCAGGCCAGCGGCGCGCGGACGCGCACGAGAGCCGGCGTGCGATCGGCGAGCGATTCCTCGATCGTAGCCCGGCGGGCGTTGAGATCGCGGATGATCTCCCCGAGGCACTCCACGGGGGTGCGGACCTCGAGCCGCATCACCGGCTCGAGAATCGCCACTCCGCCCGCCTCCAGACCGGCGTGAAACGCCCGCACGGCCGCCTCCTCGAAGGCGGCCTCGCTGGAATCGACCTCGTGCAGCGCGAAGTCGCGCAGCGTCGCGCGGACGTGGATCACGGGATAGCCCAGCGGACCGGTCACCGCGCCCCGCATCCCCTCCTCGATCGCCGCGAGAAAGAGCCGCGGCAGCCCCTCCCGGGAGAGACCGTTCACGAAGCGAACCCGCGGCGCCTCCGGATCCGGCGCCATCTCCAGGGTCACCCCGGCGAAGAAGCCGCGGCCGCCGGCCTGCTTGTCCACGCGTCCCTCGACCGCACAGGCGCGCCGGATGCTCTGCCGGTAGGCGACGTACGGCCGCCCGACTCTGGCCTGGACGCCGAAGTCGCGCGTCACGCGGTTGACGAGGACCTCGATGTGAAGCTCGCCCATGCCGGAGATCAGCAGCTGGCCGGTCTCCTCGTCCAGCCGCCTCTCGAACGTCGGATCCTCCCGCTCGAGCGCCGCCAGCGCCGCCTCGAGCCGCTCGCGGTCCGCGGTCGTGTGCGGCTCGATCGCGACGCGGATCACCGTCTCCGGAAAGCGGATGGGCTCGAACCGGATGGGGTGGTCCCGGTCCGCGAGCGTGTCGCCGGTGAACGTCATGCGCAGCCCCGTCGCGGCCACGATATCCCCGGCCCGGATCCGCTCGATCGCCTCCCGGTGGTTGGCGTGCATCCGGAAGAGCTGCGCCAGACGTTCCGGCTTGCCGCGGCTGACGTTGCGCACCTGGTCGCCCTGCCGGGCCGACCCGGAGTAGACGCGCAGGTAGGTCAGGTCGGCATGCCGCAGCGCCACGGTCTTGAAGGCCAGCGCCGCGAACGGGCCCCCGGGGTCAGCGAATCGCTCCTCGATCCGCGCCTTCGCGCCGGGCACCTCCCCCCGGGCGGGCGGGACCTCGGCGGGACTCGGCAGGTAGTCCACGACCGCATCGAGGAGCGGCTGGACGCCGAGATCGTGGAGGGCGCTGCCCCCGAAGACCGGCACGATCGCGTTCTTGAGCGTCGCCCGCCGAATGGCCGCCCGCAGCTCGTCCGCACTCACGAGCTCCTCGGCAACGTAGCGCTCGGCCAGCGCGTCGTCGACCTCCGCCACCGCCTCCACCAGCGCCTCACGCTGCTTGGCAGCGAGAACCGCCAGATCGCCCGGAATGGGCTCCCGGAACACGGTCGCGCCCTGGGTGGCCGGGTCGAAGCGGAGCGCGCACCGCTCGACGAGATCCACCACCCCGGCGAGCGTCTTCTCGATCCCGATCGGCAGCTGCACTGCCACCGCCACCCGTCCCAAACGGGTCCGGATCTCGCGGATTACGCGCTCGAATCCCGCGCCCACCCGATCCAGCTTGTTGACGAAGACCAGGCGGGGCACGGCGTGCTCGTCGGCCTGATGCCAGACCGTCTCGGACTGGGCCTCGACGCCCTCGACGCCGGACAGCACCACGATCGCGCCGTCGAGCACCCGGAGGCTCCGGGCGACCTCGGCGGTGAAATCGACGTGACCGGGGGTGTCGATCAGGTTGACGGTGTGCCCGCGCCACAAGAGCGTCGTCGCCGCGGCGGTGATCGTGATGCCGCGCTCCCGTTCCTCCTCCATCCAGTCCATGGTGGCGGTGCCGTCGTCGACCGCGCCGATGCGGTGCTCCTTGCCGGTGTAGAAGAGAAACCGCTCCGTGAGCGTGGTCTTGCCGGCATCGATGTGGGCGATGATGCCGATGTTGCGCGTCTTCTGGAGGGCCTTCATGAGCGGGCTGCTTTCGGGCAGGGCGGGAAAGGAACGGGCCGCGGTGCGCGCAGCTTCACGCCGGCGCGCCGGTGCTCGTCACCCCGGATCCGTGGCGGCTGCCATGACACCCCCCGGTCCGAAGACCGGCCCTTCCGCCGCCGCGGCGCCGAGCCGCACTTCCGGCACGTCGCCGGGTCGGGACCGGCCCGGGCCTACCAGGCGAAGTGCGCGAACGCCTTGTTCGCCTCGGCCATCTTGTGGGCGATCTCCCGCTTGTTGATCGCCTCGCCCTCCTTGTTGTAGGCCGCCTGCAGCTCGTCCGCGAGCCGCCGCGCCATCGGCCGGCCGCGCTTCTTGCGCGCCGCATCGATGATCCAGCGGAAGGCGAGCGCCTGCTGGCGGTTCTTCTTGACCTCCATCGGCACCTGGTAGGTAGCGCCGCCCACGCGCTTGGAGCGGACCTCGATGAGCGGTTTGACATTCTCGACCGCCTGGGTGAACACCTCGTCGGGGCGCTGGTCCTTCACGCGCTTCTCCAGGATCGCCAGCGCCTCGTAGAGGATCTGCTGGGAGACCGACTTCTTGCCCTCGACCATGAGGCTGTTGATGAACTTGGAGACCAGCCGGCTGCCGTACTTCGGGTCGGGCTTCAAGAAACGCTCCGGCGAATCGTACTTGCGTGGCATCGGATCTGTCCCCCCTACTTGGGCCGCTTGGCCCCGTACTTGCTCCGCGACTGCCGGCGGTCGTCGACGCCGGTGGCATCGAGCGTGCCGCGAATCACGTGGTAGCGCACCCCGGGCAGGTCCCGCACGCGGCCGCCGCGCACCAGCACGATGGAGTGCTCCTGGAGGTTGTGGCCCTCGCCAGGGATGTAGACGGTGACCTCCTTGCCGTTCGAGAGCCGCACGCGCGCCACCTTGCGGAGTGCGGAGTTCGGCTTCTTGGGGGTCATGGTCTTCACCTGCAGGCACACGCCGCGCTTCTGCGGACAGCCATCCAGGACCGGCGACTTCGACCGGCGCCGGACCGGCTGGCGTCCCTTGCGGACGAGCTGGTTGATGGTGGGCATTGCCACTCCGACGGCTGAGGCCCCGGAAGCCCTGAGTTGGTCGCAGGGCGGGGGCCGATTCCGGGCGGCCTCCCGGACCGCCTTCTCCACCGTGAGCCGGCGACGGCACACCCGCCGCGGGCCGATCGTTCCGGGCTCCGCCACCGGGCCCCGGGATGCTTCCTCTTGCGACATCTTGCCGCGAAAATCAAACCCTCCCCGGACGGCCGGCCGTACCGGTCACGCCGCATCGCCACCCGCGGCGGCCGCCGCGGACGCCTCCGGGTCGTCCACCGGCAGCTCGGACGGCGCCGTTCCGCCGAGCAGCTCCGCGGCCATCTCCTGTGCCGGCCGCCGCTTGATGAGCTCGGAACGGTAGTAGCGCTTGAAGCCGGTTCCCGCCGGCACCAGGTGGCCGAGGATCACGTTCTCCTTGAGTCCCGCCAGGCGGTCCACCTTGCCGGCGATCGCCGCCTCCGTGAGCACCTTGGTGGTCTCCTGGAAGCTCGCGGCCGAGATGAAGCTGTCCGATTGCAGGCTCGCCTTGGTGATCCCGAGCAGGACCGGCGAGGCCTTGGCGGGCTTGCCGCCCTCGCCCAGCACCCGCTCGTTCTCCTGGCGGAACCGGACCTTGTCGACGACGATGCCCGGCAGGAACTCGGTGTCGCCGGCGTCCTCGATCTTCACCTTGCGCAGCATCTGGTTCAAGATGACCTCGATGTGCTTGTCGTCGATGCTCACACCCTGTGAGCGGTAGACATTCTGGACCTCGCGCAGCAGGTACTCCTGGAGCTTGGTTTCCCCCGAGATGCGCAGGATGTCCTGCGGCACCATCGGCCCGTCCACCAGCGCATCCCCGGCCCGGACCGGATCGCCCGAGTGGACGCGGAGGTGCTTGCCGTGCGGCACCAGGTGCTCCTTCTCGATGCCGGACTCGTTGCGGACGATGACGGTGCCCTTGCCGCGTCGCTTCTCGCCGAGCTGGCAGATCCCGTCGATCTCCGCGATCACCGCCGGGCCGCGCGGCTTGCGCGCCTCGAAGATCTCGGTCACCCGCGGCAGGCCGCCGGTGATGTCCTGGGTGCCGGTGATGGCGCGCGCCGTTTTTGCGAGCAGCGTGCCGGCCACCACGCGGGCGCCGTCATCCACCTCGATGTGCGCCTTCTCGGGAATGGAATACCACGCGAGCGGCTTGCCGTCGTCGTCCTTGACCGCGATCTGCGGGTGGAGGTCACCCTTGTGCTCCATGATCACCTTGCGGAGCTTGGCGGAGCCGGGGTCCTGCTCGTACTTGAGGGTTTCGCCCTCGACGATGTCCTCGAACGCGATCACGCCGTCGGTCTCCGCCAGGATCGGGATGTTGTGCGGATCCCAGTGGACGAGCGCCGTGCGGGCCTTGACTTCCTGGTCCTCCTCGACCAGCACGTTGCTGCCAACCGGCACGGTGTAGCGGTCGAGCTCGCGGCCCTTCTGGTCCTCGATGATGATCTCGCCGTTGCGCTTGAGGACGACCTTCTGGCCCTCGGGATTGACCACGACCCGGAGGTGGATGAACTTCACGACGCCGCCGCGCTTGGCCTTGATCTCGGCCTCCTCCACCGCGCGACTCGCGGTGCCGCCGATGTGGAAGGTGCGCATGGTGAGCTGGGTGCCGGGCTCGCCGATCGATTGGGCCGCGATGATGCCGACCGCCGTGCCCACCTCGACCAGGCGGCCGGTGCTGAGGTCCGCGCCGTAGCAGCGCGCGCACAGCCCGTGCGGCGCTTCGCACACGAGCGGGCTTCGCACCCGGATCTTCTCGTGGCCGAGCGCCTCGATCTGGCGGGCCACGTCCTCGGCGATGACCTCGTTTTCGCGCACGATCAGCTCGTCGTTCACGACGTCGCGGATGTGGTCGCGCGCGGAGCGACCGGTGATGTTGCGCGCCAGCGACACCTCCACCTTGTCGCCCTTGTAGACGATGCCCTTGGCCGCGCCCTGGAGCGTGCCGCAATCCTCGATCGTGATCACCACGTTCTGCGCCACGTCGGCGAGCTTGCGGGTGAGGTACCCCGAGTCCGCCGTCTTGAGCGCCGTGTCCGCCAGCCCCTTGCGCGCGCCGTGCGTGGAGCTGAAGTACTCCAGCACCTTGAGCCCCTCGCGAAAGCTCGCCTTGATGGGCGTCTCGATGATGATGCCGGACGGCTTGGCCATGAGCCCGCGCATGCCCGCCAGCTGGCGGATCTGCTCGATCGAGCCGCGGGCGCCCGACTGCGCCATGAGGAAGACCGGATTGACGTAGGGGCGGCCGTCCCGCACGTCGTTCTTCAATTCCTCCATGAGCGCCTCGCCGATCACCTGGCGCACGTGCGTCCACAGATCGATGACCTGGTTGTAGCGCTCGCCGTCGGTGATCACCCCCTTCGTGAAGTTGGCCTCGATGCCGGTGACCTGCTTGTCGGCCGCCGCGAGGATCTTCTTCTTCTGCGACGGCACCAGCATGTCGCTCTTGGAGAAACTCAGCCCCGAGCGGGTCGAGTAGTGGAAACCGAGGTCCTTCAAGTTGTCCAAGAGCTCGATCGTGCGCCGGTGTCCGAGGAACTTGTGACACTCGTAGATCGCCTCGTGGATGACGTTCTTCTTGAGCTCGAGGTTGAAGAACGGGGCGTCGGGCGGAATGATGTCGTTAAACAGCACCCGCCCCACGGAAGTGACGACGGGCTTGTCTCCCGCCGGCCGGCGGCCCTCGCGCGACACCACGATCCGCCTTCGCTCCAGCCGGAGCTTGATCTTGGCGTGCACCGCGACCTTGCCCTCCTCGAAGGCGAGGATCGCCTCGTGCGGGTCGGCGAACACCATTCCCTCGCCCCGCTGGTCGGGAAGCTGGATACTCAGGTAATAGCAGCCGAGCACGATGTCCTGACTCGGCGCGATGATCGGATTGCCGTGGGCCGGCGAGAAGATGTTGTGGGTCGACAGCATCAGCGTGCGGGCCTCGAGCTGCGCCTCGAAGCTCAGCGGCAGATGCACCGCCATCTGGTCGCCGTCGAAATCCGCGTTGAACCCGGCGCAGACCAGCGGATGGATCCGGATCGCGTTGCCCTCGACCAGCACCGGCTCGAAGGCCTGGATGCCCATCCGGTGGAGCGTCGGCGCCCGGTTGAGCATCACCGGGTGGTTGCGGATGACCTCCTCCAGGATGTCCCAGACCTCCTCGTCCTTCCGCTCGAGCATCTTCTTGGCGCTCTTGATCGTGTCGGCGTAGCCGAGCTCTTTCAAGCGCCGGATGATGAACGGCTGGAAGAGCTCGAGCGCGATCCGCTTGGGGAGCCCGCACTGATGAAGCTTCAGCTCCGGGCCGACCACGATGACGCTCCGCGCGGAGTAGTCGACGCGCTTGCCAAGCAGGTTCTCGCGGAACCGGCCCTGCTTGCCCTTGATCATGTCGGTGAGCGATTTCAGCGGACGGTTGGAAGAGCCGAGCACCGGCCGGCGGCAGCGCCCGTTGTCGAACAGCGCGTCCACGCTCTGCTGCAGCATGCGCTTCTCGTTGCGGATGATCACCTCGGGAGCGTTGAGGTCCAAGAGCTTCTTCAAGCGGTTGTTGCGGTTGATCAGCCGGCGGTAGAGGTCGTTGAGGTCGGAGGTGGCGAAGTTGCCGCTCTCCAGCAGCACGAGCGGGCGGAGATCCGGCGGGATCACCGGAATCGCGTCGAGGACCATCCACTCCGGGCGGTTCCTGGAGTCGCGCAGGTTCTCGACGGTCTGCAGCCGTTTGATGATGTCCTTGCGCCGCTGCTTGGACTTGGTCTCGGTGAGCTCGGTGCGGAGCTCCTCGCTGAGCCGCTCGAGATCGAGCCGCCCGAGCAGCTTCTTGATCGCCTCGGCCCCCATGTCGGCCGCAAACGCGTCACCCCACTTCTGGCGGGCCTGGCGGTACTCCTCCTCGCTCAGGAGCTGCTGCTCCTTCAAGTCGGTCGTGCCCGGGTCGACGACCACGTAGTCCTGGAAGTAGATCACCCGCTCGAGGTGCGAGGTCTTCATGGCGAGCAGCGTTCCCATGCGGCTCGGCATCGCTTTGAAGAACCAGATGTGGGCCACCGGCGCGGCCAGATTGATGTGGCCCATGCGTTTGCGGCGCACGCGGGAGTGGGTGACCTTGACGCCGCAGCGATCGCAGACGATCCCCTTGTACTTGATGCCCTTGTACTTGCCGCACGCGCACTCCCAGTCCTTCTCCGGACCGAAGATGCGCTCGCAGAACAGGCCGTCTTTCTCGGCCCGGTACGTGCGGTAGTTGATCGTCTCGGGCTTCTTGACCTCGCCGTAGCTCCAGCCCCGGATGTCCTCGGGACTCGCCAGGCGAATGGAGACCGCCGCGAACTCGTTGATGCGTTCGTAGCTCTGCTCGACCATCCGGCACGCTCCTCCTGGTCTCGGAGATCCTGTCCGCCTCCCGGTGGCGGCGGCCGCCCTGCAGGCGACGCGACCGCGCGCCCCGTTACCCGAGCGGACTCGTCGCCGCCGTCTTGCGCTTGTGCAACTCCATGTTGAGTGCGAGCCCGCGGATCTCGTTGGTGAGCACATCGAAGCTCACCGGGGTCCCGGGCTCCAGCACGTTCTCGCCCTTCACCATGGACTCGTAGATCTTGGTGCGCCCGTCCACATCGTCGCTCTTCACCGTGAGCAGCTCCTGGAGGATGTTCGCGGCGCCATAGGCCTCCAGCGCCCACACCTCCATCTCGCCGAACCGCTGGCCGCCGAACCGGGCCTTGCCGCCCAGCGGCTGCTGGGTGATGAGCGAATAGGGCCCGGTGGCCCGGGCGTGGATCTTGTCGTCCACCAGGTGGTGGAGCTTCATCATGTAGAGGTAGCCCACGGTGACCCGCTCGAAGAACGGCTCCCCGGTCCGGCCGTCATAGAGGGTCACCTTGCCGTCGCGGTCATGGCCCGCCTCGGCCAGCACCTGCTCGATCTCGGCTTCCTTGCAGCCATCGAAGACGGGGGTGACGGCCTCGAAGCCGAGGCTGCGGGCCGCCCGGCCGAGATGGGTCTCCAGGATCTGGCCGACGTTCATGCGGCTCGGGACGCCGAGCGGATTCAAGACCATGTCCACCGGCGTGCCGTCGACCAGGAACGGCATGTCCTCTTCCGGCAGGATCTTGGCGACCACCCCCTTGTTGCCGTGGCGCCCCGCGACCTTGTCGCCAACGCTCAGCACGCGCTTGGTGGCGATGTAGACCTTCACCATCTCGAGCACGCCCGTGGGCAGCTCGTCGCCGCGGCTCAGCCGGTTCACGACCTTGTTCTTCTCGCACTCCTCCTCCTCGATCTGGTCGAGGACGGTCTTGATGCGGCGCAGCGCCCGATCCTTCACCTTGCCCGCGAGCTTGTAGACCTCGGGGTGGCTTTTTGCGGTTTCGGCGAGCAGCTTCAGCGTGCGATAGCCCATCTCCTCGTCGACCGCGAGGACCTTCCGGTCGGCGTCCTTGAGCTTCTTACCGACGATCTCGTGGATCTCCGCGATGAGCGCCTCGAGCTGGCGCCGGAAGCTGGCGAGGAAGGCCTTCTCCGCCTCCTTGATGTGACCGAGATTGGTCTGCCGCTCCTCCTCGGTGAGGTTCACTTTGCGGGAGAACTTCTGGGCGTCGATCACGATGCCCTCGACCCCCGGGGGGACCTCGAGCGAGTCGTTCTTCACATCCTCGCCGGCCCGGCCGAAGATCGCGTGCAGGAGCTTCTCCTCGGGGGTGAGCTCGCTCTTGGACTTGGGCGCCACCTTGCCGACGAGAATATCCCCCGGCGCCACCTTGGTGCCGATGGCGACGATGCCGCTGTCGTCGAGGTGGCGCAGCGCCCGCTCGCTCACATTCGGAATCTCGCGGGTGAACTCCTCCCGGCCGAGCTTGGTCTCGCGAATCTCGATCTCGAAGGAGTCGATGTGGATCGAGGTATGCGAGTCCTCCTTGACGAGGCGCTCGCTGATCAGCACCGCGTCCTCGAAGTTGTAGCCCTCCCAGGTCATGAACGCGACCAGCACGTTGCGCCCTAGGGCGAGCTTGCCCTCCCGGGTGGCGGCGCCATCGGCGATGACCTGGCCCTTCTTCACCTTGTCCCCCACCCGGACGATCGGCTTCTGGTTGAGGCAGGTCCGCTCGTTGAGGCCGACGAACTTCTGCAACTTGTACCGGCGCTCCCCGATCACGATCTCGGAGGCATCGGCGCGCGTGACGGTGCCCGCCTCGCTGGCGGTCACCACCATCCCGGAGTTCCGGGCGACCTCCTCCTCCATGCCGGTGGCGACGATCGGCGCCTCGGTGCGCAGCAGGGGAACGGCCTGGCGCTGCATGTTCGAGCCCATCAGCGCCCGGTTGGCGTCGTCGTGCTCGAGAAACGGGATGAGGCTCGCGCTCACCCCGACAAGCTGTTTGGGCGAGACGTCGATGTAGGCGACCTCCCGGGCCTCCACGTAGCGGAAATCGCCCTTGACGCGCGCCAGCACGCGGCCGTCGGCCTCGCCCACCAGCCGCCCCTTGTCGTCCACCGGAGTATCGGCCGGCGCGAGCACCGTCTCGTACTCCTCATCGGCGCGCAGCAGCACGATCTCGTCGGTGACCCGGGCGTTCTTCACCACGCGGTACGGCGTGGTAAGAAAGCCGTAGGCGTCGGTGTCCGCGAAGATGCTCAGGCTCGCAATGAGCCCGATGTTCGTGCCCTCGGGCGTCTCGATGGGGCAGATCCGGCCGTAGTGGCTGATGTGCACGTCGCGCACCTCGAAGCCCGCGCGCTTGCGGTTGAGCCCGCCGGGCCCGAGCGCGCTCAGTCGCCGCTCGTGGGTGAGCTGTGCCAGCGGGTTGATCTGATCCACGACCTGGCTGAGCTCCCCGCGGCCGAAGAAGTAGTCGACCGCCGAGGAGATCGTCTTGGAGTTGATCAGCGAGCGCGGGGTCACGGTCTGGAGGTTCTCGATGTTCATGCGCTCCTGGACCGTGCGACGCAGCTTCAGGAAGCCCTTGCGGAACTCGTCGCCCGCTAGCTCCGCGATCGTGCGCACGCGGCGGTTGCCGAGGTGATCGATGTCGTCGATCTCGCCCTCCCCGCGCCGGAGCTTCAGAATGTAGCGGATCGAGTTGATGTAGTCGTCCGGGTGCAGCGTCATCTCCGTCTCGGGAATCGCCTGGCCGAACTTGCGGTTCAGCCGGAAGCGGCCCACCCGGCCGAGGCGATAGCGCGTGGGATCGAAGAACTTCTCGTGGAGGAGATCCCGCGCCTTCTCGAGCTGTGGGGGATTGCCCGGTCTGAGCCGGGCGTAGATCTTCAGCAGCGCCTCCTGATGGTTCTTCCAGGGGTCCTCGCGGACGGTATTGAGTACCAGCGCGTCCTCGCGCGGCCCGCCCTTCAAGACCTCGACCTCCTTGAGGTCGGTCGCGGCGATGAGCCCGGCCTGCTCGGCGGAGATCGGCTCGCCGCAGGCCACCAAGACCTCACCCGTCTTGAGATCGACGATGTCCCCGACCGCAAAGCGGCCCTCGACGGTCTTGGTGAACGTGCGCCCGCGCGTCTTCAGCTTCTCGGTCGCGTGAAACAGCCGGATGATGTCCTCGTCGGTCGAGTGCTCCTCGCTCAGCGCGCGGAGCAGGCTCGTGGCGGGGAACTTGCCGCTCTGGTCGATGCGCACGTGGAGCGAGTCCTTCTTGCCCACCGTGAGCTCGACCCAGCTGCCGCGCTCGGGGATGATCCAGCACGAATGGACCTTCTTCTCGCCCGTGCCGACCTCGACGCTGAAGTCGACGCCCGGCGAGCGGTGAAGCTGGCTCACGATCACCCGCTCGGCGCCGTTGACGATGAACTCGCCGCCGCCGATCATGATCGGAATCTCGCCGAGATAGACCTCCTCCTCCACGGGCTCGGGCTTCTCCAGGCGCACGCGAATCTTGAACGGCGCACCGTAGGTCAGCCGGAGCATCTTGCACTCCTCGGGGCTGTAGCGCGGGCGCCCCAGCTCGTAGCCGATGTACTCGAGCACCATCGACTTGTCGTAGCTGACGATCGGGAAGACCTCCCGGATGATCGCCTCGAGGCCTACGGCCTTCCGCTCGGTGAACGGCAGGTCCGCCTGCAGGAACGCCTGGTACGACCGGGTCTGCAGATCCACGAGGTTGGGAATGGGCAGGATCTCGGGAATCTTGCCGTAGAAGCGCGCCGCGCCGTTGCCGGCGCGGGCACCGCTCGTCTTCAGATCGCGGCTGATCGCCATGCCTGTTGACTCCTGTTGAGGTTCGCCCACCCTAGGGACATCGCCACTCCCGCCGGTCCGCGCCAGGTCGCCGCCTCGGTACGCACCGCCACCTGCCGTCCCGTTCCCCGCGGCAAGGACCGGCGCTTGCGCGCGGGATCAGGGCGGCGCGCCCGGCCGAGCGCATCCTGGACCGCCACCGGGCGAGCCCCGCGCCTACTTGAGAACGACGGTGCCCCCGGCGGCCTCGAGCTCGGCCTTGAGTTTGTCGGCCTCCTCCTTGTCGAGGCCTTCCTTGACCGCCTTGGGCGCCCCATCCACCAGGTCCTTGGCCTCCTTCAGGCCGAGGTTCGTGTGGGCCCGCACCACCTTGATGACCTGGATCTTCTTGTCGCCCGCCTTCTCCAGGATCACATCGAAGCTGGTCTTCTCCTCGACGGCCTCCGCCGCCCCGGCCATGGCCGCCGTGGGCGCCACCATCGCCGCCACGGGCGCCGCGGCGCTGACTCCCCAGCGATCCTCCATGGCCTTGACCAGCTTGGCGGCCTGGCCGAGCGTGAGCCCGTCCAGCCGGGTGAAGATGCTCTCGAGATCGGCATCCAGCTCGATCCGCGTCGCCTCGTCGGACATGGGAAATGCCTCCATTCGCTTTGCCGGGCCTTCCCGCAGGGAACAGCCCGCTGATTGCACGCTTCGGGAACGGTCCAGCCGCTTCCCGCCGATCGCTCACCGGCGGGCGCTCCGCTACTCCTCGCCCCCACCCGCCTTGTCGATCCTTGCCTGGATGGCCCGCGCCAGTCCACCCGTCACGCCGGCGATCGCCGCCGCCAGCCCGCGGGCCGGGCCGAGAACGGCCGCGGCCAGCTGCGCCCTGAGCTCGAGGCGGCCCGGCGTCCGCGCGAGCTGTTCCATGCCCGCCGGACCCAGGGCCAGGCCCTCCGACAGCCCGCCTTTCACGGTGACTCTGTGCGCCTTGTGCTGGTCGAGGTAGCCCCGGACCGCCTTGGCGGTCTGGACCCCCTCCAGGTCGCGCCCGTTAAACGCGATGGCCGTGGGCCCCACCAGCAGCGGGCGCACCGCCTCCAGCGTGAGCCCCCCCACCGCGTGGTGGGCCAGGCGATTGCGCAGCACCCGGAGCCGCACCTCCCGCTCCCGGAGGTGGCGGCGGAAATCCTCCATCTCGGCCACCGTGAGCGGCGAGACATCCAGCAGCACGCAGGAACTCACGCCGCGTAGCTCCTGGCGGTACTCCGCGACCATCAGCGACTTGACGAGCTTCGACACGGTCCCACCTCTCTCTAACCCGGAACCTGCACGCGAATCCCGGGCCCCATCGTCGTGGAGAGGGATACGTTCTCGATGTAGTTGCCCTTGGCGGCCGGCGGCCGAAGGCTCTTCACGTGGCCGAGGAACGCCTCGATGTTCAAGCGCAGGTCCTCGACCGGAAAGGACTTCTTGCCCATCGGGCCGTGGACGTTGCCGCCCGCGTCGGTGCGGAACTCGATCTTGCCCGCCGTGAACTCCCGCACCGCCAGGCCGACGTTGTCGGTGACCGTGCCCGCCTTCGGCGAAGGCATCTTGCCCTTGGGCCCGAGCACCTTGCCGAGCTTGCCGACGAAGCGCATCGCCGCCGGCACGGCGATGGCGACGTCGAAGTCGAGCCAGCCGTCCTCGATCTTCTTCGCGAGCTCTGGGCCGCCCGCGGCCTGCGCACCGGCCGCGAGCGCTTCCTCGGCCTTGTCGCCCTCGGCGAAGACGATGACTCGCTTCTTCTTGCCGATCCCCTTGGGAAGCGCGATCGCGCCACGCACCATCTGATCGGACTGCTTGGGGTCGATGCCGAGCTTCAGGGCGATCTCGACGGTCTCGTCAAACCGCGCTGCCGGCATGCCCTTGAGCAGCGCGAGCGCCTCGGCGAGCGGCAACGCGGCCCGCCGGTCCCGTTTCCCAGCGGCCGCGCGGTATCGTTTGCTGTGCTTGCGCATGTCAGTCCAGCACCTCGATGCCACAGGACCGTGCCGTGCCGGCGATGACGCGGCACGCCGCATCCAGCGTCGCGGCGTTGAGGTCCTTCCTCTTGATCTCGGCGATCTCCCGGACCTGCGCCGGGGTGACGCTCCCGACTTTCGCCTCCCGGACCGCCGCCGCGCCCTTGGCGACGCCGGCCGCCTTCTTGAGCAGGACCGCCGCCGGCGGACTCTTGGTGACGAACTCGAACGTGCGGTCCTTGTAGACGGTGATCACGACCGGAATGGTCATGCCGGCCGCCTCCCGGGTGGCCTCGTTGAACTTGCGGATGAACTCCCCGATGTTCACCCCGTGCTGGCCGAGCGCCGGCCCCACCGGCGGGGCCGGCGTCGCCTGTCCCCCGGCGCACTGCAGCTTGATCTTCGCCATCACCTCTTTGGCCATGGGAAACACACCCTCCCGGCGGCGGTGCCGTCAGAGATTCTCCACCTGCCAGTATTCCAGCTCCACCTGGGTGGATCGTCCGAAGATCGTCAGCATGACTTTGACGATCCCCTTGGCGGGCACGACCTCCTGGACGACGCCCGTGAAGTTCTCGAACGGCCCCTCCTTGATCTTCACGTTGTCGCCCGCGCTGAACTTGATCTCGAGCTTGGGCTTCTCGTCCTGACGCTCCATCACGTCAAGGATCTTGGCGACCTCCTCCTTGGACATCGGCGTCGGCCGGCCGTGCGCGCCGATGAAGTCGCCGATGCCGGGGGTCTCCCGAATCGCAAACCAAGCCTCGTCGTTGGGCTCCATCTCCACGAGGATGTAGCCCGGATACATCTTGCGCTTGGAGATGCGCGTCTTGCCGCCCTTCATCTCGCTGACGCGCTCGCTCGGGACCACGATGCGCGCGATGTACTGGTCCATGCCGATCAGCTTGATCCGCCGTTCGAGGTTCTCCTTGATGGTGTCTTCGCGGCCGCTCTGGACCCGAACCACGTACCATTCCTTATCCATGACGGCCATCCCTACAGCACCAGCCCGGTCAGCCAGCGCAGGATGAAATCGAACAGGAACAGAAGCAGCGCCAGCAGGATCGTGGTGAAGATCACCACGATGGAGGCGTTGGCCGTCTCCGGCCAGCTCGGCCAGGTGACCTTCTGGAGCTCCGACTCGGTCTCGATCAGCAGGTCCGCCGCCTTCGGCCGGCCGAGAATATGGGCGGTCAGAAGCACCCCGCCGACCAACACCGTGACGGCAATCAGCAGCGCCAGGTTCACCTTGACATCCACCAGCGGCAGCATCAGCCCGGCGAGCGGCTCGCGAAACACCGGCCCCAGCGACGCCACGGTGAAGTAGAGCCCCCAGCAGCCGAAGGCGAGCAGCGCCGCAATCGCGGCCAGGCCCGTACCGCGAACCACCAGCCCCTGCTCGGACTTGTGCTTGAACAGCAGTTTCTTCAGCAGCATCTCACCGACTCAAACGGGATCCGGCCGCGCCGTGGCCTCGGCCGCGGGCCCCCACGCCCGCCGACCGCCACCAGCCGAGCCCGGACACCACCGGCGCGCCTGGCTACTCGATGATCGCGGTCACGACGCCGGAGCCGACCGTGCGGCCGCCCTCCCGGATCGCGAACCGCAGGTTCTCCTCCATCGCGATCGGCGTGATCAGGTGGATCTCGAAGCGGATATTGTCGCCGGGCATCACCATCTCGACTTCCTCACCCTCGTCGCCGAGTGCCGCGATCGTGCCGGTGACGTCGGTGGTCCGGAAGTAGAACTGCGGCCGATACCCCTTGAAAAACGGCGTGTGCCGCCCGCCCTCCTCCTTGGAGAGCACGTAGACCTCGGCCCGGAACTTGGTGTGCGGCGTGATGCTGCCCGGGGCCGCGAGCACCTGCCCGCGCATCAACGCGTCCTTGTCGACGCCCCGCAGCAGCACCCCGATGTTGTCGCCGGCCTCGCCGTAGTCCAGCGTCTTCTGGAACATCTCGACGCCCGTGCAGACGGTCTTCGAGATCTGGTCCTGCATGCCGACGATGTCGAGCTGGTCGCCCATCTTGACCCGGCCGCGCTCCACGCGCCCGGTGCCCACGGTGCCGCGCCCCTTGATGCTGAACACGTCTTCCACGGGCATCAGGAAGGGCTTGTCCACGTCCCGCTGCGGCACCGGGATGTAGTCGTCCAGCGCCTGGATCAGCCCGGCGATCGCCGCGTAGGACTCATCCTCCTTCTTGCTGGCATTGACGGCCTCCAGCGCCAGCAGCGCGCTGCCGCGGATCACGGGGATCTCGTCCCCGGGGAACTCGTACTTCGTGAGCAGCTCGCGGACTTCAATCTCCACCAGATCGAGGAGCTCGGGGTCGTCCACCGCGTCGCACTTGTTCATGAACACCACGATGCGCGGCACGCCCACCTGGCGCGCCAGCAGGATGTGCTCGCGCGTCTGCGGCATCGGGCCGTCGGTCGCGGCGACCACCACGATCGCCCCGTCCATCTGGGCGGCGCCGGTGATCATGTTCTTGATGTAATCGGCGTGCCCGGGGCAGTCCACGTGCGCATAGTGACGGTTGGGAGACTCGTACTCTACGTGCGCCGTGGCGATGGTGATCCCGCGCTCGCGCTCCTCGGGAGCGTTGTCGATGGAATCGAACGAGCGGAACTTGGCCAGCCCGCCGTGAAAGGCGAGATAGCCGGTCATCGCCGCCGTCAGCGTCGTCTTGCCGTGGTCGATGTGCCCGATGGTTCCCACGTTGACGTGGGGTTTCTTTCTCTCGAACTTTTCCTTGGCCATCTCGTCGTCTCCATGCTCGACAGAATCTGCTTCCCAGCCACCGTGGCGACTCCACCTGACAGGGCGAGGGCTCCGGCGACAACCGCACACAGCACTGCCCCCGCCCCGCCTCGAGCGCTCCCGAGGCTCCGGTCGGGTAGAGCCGCGACCCTTCGCGTCGCTCCCGTCCACGTGTTCTATTCGACTGGCTCCCCGCACGGCGCGAGGAGCACCATCCGGCGAAATGGAGCTGCAGGGGGGAATTGAACCCCCGACCTCATCCTTACCAAGGATGTGCTCTACCCCTGAGCTACTGCAGCCCGACAGGGCGAGCGCCGGGCGCGGCGAGCCGCATCCGACGCGGCCGCCCCGGTGCGGCGACGCTCGATCCGCACCCGATCAGACGGCCGTCCCGGCCGCGCCCGCCGCGGCGCCGGACCGGCACATCGTCGATGGAGCGGGTGATGGGAATCGAACCCACACAACCAGCTTGGAAGGCTGGGGCTCTACCATTGAGCTACACCCGCACTGACCGGCCGGCAGGGGCGGACCAACAGCGCACACTCCTCCCGTCGTGGCAGCCAAGCGCAAAAAGTTAGCGCGGTGCGAAGCAAAGGCCAGCGAAAATAGCGAATCCCGCTCTTCGACGACGCCGCTGTCCGCTCGCCACGCGAGCGGCCCGTGCGCCACACCGCCCGGACGGCAGAAGCCTAGCGGATCCAGACGCCTTCTCTGCGGATCGCAATGGTGGGCTGGGGTGGATTCGAACCACCGTAGGCAGTGCCAGCAGATTTACAGTCTGCCCCCTTTGACCACTCGGGAACCAACCCACCGGGGTGCCAGCGAGCCCGCCCCGGACCTCGCGCCCTGCTGCCCGGACGGAAGCCTGCGGTCGGACTCCACTCACCGAAAAGCGCCTATAACCCCTTCCGGCACCGATGGAAACCCAATTCCGACGTTTCTCGCCATCCGAGAAGCAAGCCAGCGGAGGGACTCGAACCCTCAACCCCCCGCTTACAAAGCGGGAGCTCTGCCGTTGAGCTACGCTGGCGCCCTCATGCGGGTCCCGGCCGGTCACTCGACTTTTCCCCCCCGCAAGGGGCCGAATCCATAACCGTTCCGGGCGAACCCGTCAAGAACCCTGCCTGTCCGGAAACCGCCGCCTGCGCTGTCGCCGTCGTCCATCTTGACATCGTTAACTGTCTTTTTGACAGAGACTTGGATCGCCACCGCGCACCTGCGTCCCGGCGCGCCACGGCCCCGGCTACCCCGGGCCGCCGCGGCGAGGGCCCCGGCACGGCCGCCTCGGTTCACACCACCCGTTCCGCGGTCCGCAGCCCTCCGCCCGCCGCCGGATCTCGCTCATCCCTCCTCGGGAAGAACATCCTCGAACGGAATCTCCATCCAGTTCTCCCCGACCACCAGACGGATGAGCCTTCTTTTCCAGTCGACGCGTACCACCCGCCCCCGGACTCCCAGTCGCGCGATCGCGAGCATCTGGTGCTTGCGGAGCCTCCGGACGAAGGCTTCCCGGCGGACGGCGAGAGGCGTCAACCGGAGCGCCTCCTCCAGCGCCTTCTCGAGCTTCAGCACCTCCTGGTCGAACGGTTTCGGGACGCTCCTCAGGCGGGCGAGGATCGGATACAGGCGCTCCCGCGCCTCGCGGAGCTGCTCGTCGACCCGGCGGTCCGCAAAGGACCCCAGCTCCTCCCGCCGCATCCCCACCTCCCGCGCGGCAATCTCGCTGTCCGCCTGGACCCGGCGCGCGATGGCCAGCATCTCCTCGGAAGCCTGCCGGCGGCGCTCGGTCTCGACCCGCGTGGCCTGCAATCCGGCGATGAGAGCCTCGACGCGGCGATCCCGGTCGGCGAGCACGCGGCGTGCTTCCGCGAGCACGGCCGGCTCGAGCCCGAGGCGCTCCGCGATGATCAGGGCGTTGGAGTTGCCCGGCAGGCCCACGCGCAGATGGAAGGTCGGAGCCAGGTTATCCGGGTCGAACTCGACGCAGGCATTCTCGGTGCGCGCCAGCTCGTAAGCGCACATCTTGAGGTCGCCGAGGTGCGTGGTGACCACCGACGGTGCCCCCCGGTGGACGAGCTGCGCCAGGATCGCCCGGCCGAGCGCCGCGCCCTCGGCCGGATCGGTCCCCGAGCCCAGCTCGTCCAGGAGCACGAGCACGTCCGGCCCGGCCCGGCGGAGGATCCCGGTGATCCGGGTCATGTGGGCGGAGAACGTGCTCAGGCTCTGCTCAATGCTCTGCTCGTCGCCAATGTCGGCCAGCACGTCCTGATAGTCGGGAACGGACGACTCCGGATCCGCCGGAATGGGCATGCCGCTAAGCGCCATCAGCGCGAGGAGCCCCACGGTCTTCACGGCCACGGTCTTGCCGCCCGTGTTGGGCCCCGTGATCACCAGGAGGTCGAAGTCCTCGCCCAGCCGGAATGTGAGCGGCACCACTTCGAACCCCCGTCCCGGGGAGACCGTCTCGCAGCGCGTCCCGGCGCGATGGGCCCCGGCGCGAACAAGAAGCAGCGGATGGCGCGCATTGCGCAGCGCCAGCACCCGCCCGCCGACCTGCGGCGGATGCAGGTCGAACGCCACCGCCATGCGCGCCTTGGCGAGCGTGAAGTCCAACCACGCCACCCGCCTCAGGGTCGCCAGGATCCGCGCTTCCTCGGCCAGCACCGCGCGCGACAAGTCCCACAGGACCTGCTGGACCTCCCGGGCTTCGCGCACCTTGAGATCCTCGCGCTCGTTGCCGAAAGGGACGAGTTCCCGCGGCTCGATGAACGCCGTCATGCCGGTCTGGGAGCGGTCGTGCAGGATCCCGTCCACCCGGCGGATGTGCTCCGCCTTGACCTGGAGGAGGAAGCGCCCGCCCCGGAGCACCGGACGGGTCTGCGCGAGCAGGGCCCGGAAGCGGTCCGACCGCGCGAGCTCCTCGGCCCGGTTGCGCAGGAAGGTCGTGACCGTTTCGAGACGCGCCCGCACCCGCGCCAGCGCCGGGCTGGCGTCGTCCCGCACGCCGAGCTTGCAGTCGAGCTTCGTCCCGATCTGCTCGATCAGCGCCGCAAACACCTCGATCGGCTGCGTCATCTCCCGCAGCCGGGGCCACCCGTCGCCGGCCCCGCCAGAGAAGTGCTCGCGCACCCGCCGCGCCGCCTCCAGCAGCTCCTTCACCTCGTAGAGCTCGCCGGGCTCCAGCGGGCGCCCGTACCGCCGGACGTGATCGAGGTGAGGGCGCACGTCGCGAAAGCCCCCGGTCGAAGGCACCCGATCCACGATCAGGCACGCCTTCAGCTCGGCGGTCTCCTCCAGGGCGCGACGGGCACGCGCCGCGTCCCAGTAGGGCGCCATCTCCTGAGCGACGGCACGGCCGAGCTCGGAGGAGGCGAACTCCCGGACGAGGGCGCGGATCTTCGGGTACTCGAGGACTTCCAGACCGGACATGGCGCCACGCTGAACTCGGGCGACGCCGGAGGCTCTCGTGGCATCCGGCGAGGAGATCCAAGGGGCGCGCAGGAATGACTTCCCATCCCGCTGGATCTTCTTGCCCACCTCCGCGCGGCGGAGACGGGTGAAATCGCGGATTTCAACCGGTTTTCCGCCACCCGAACCTGAACAAGAACCTCGCGGGCTAATCCGGGAAGTTACTCTTGCGCGAACCCTAAGGACGGGCTCGATCCCGTCGGGAATGTCTGATAGTGCGAGCTTTGCCCGCAGCCCACCGCGATCGGCTTTCGGCGATCCGCATGCGCCGCGGGCATCGTGCGCAGATCGCGCTCGACAGGAGCGTAGCTGCGCAGAACGCGAGGCCGGGAGAACGGGCACGGTGTGAGACTCGAGTCCGTCGCGGCCACCCGACCGGCAAGACCGCAGCGCCCTCGATCGAAGCGAGACGGTTCACGGGCGGGGCTCGACGGAAGCGCGTCCCCCATCGCCCACGCGGGCATACTCGGACCGGCCACCCCGGAAAGCCGTCCCGCCGTCCTCCTCCGAACCCACGCCCACCCGCTCCTTCATCAGCCGGCCCACCTTGAACTTGACGACGCGCTTGGCCGGCACGTCCACCTTCTCGAGCGTGCGCGGATTCTGCGCCTTGCGGGCGGCGCGATCCTTGATCTCGAACACGCCGAACTCCCTAAACTCCAGGCGGTTGCCGCGACCAAGCTCATTGATGATCTCGTCCAGGAACATCTGGATGATCTCCTTGGTCACCACCTTGGTCTGGCCCGTCTTCTCCGCAATAACGTTGACCAGCTCCTTCTTTGTGATCGTCGCCATTAACGCTTCCCTTTCCTGATCTTCCCTCGTGTTGCCAGCCGCCGGCCCGGACGGACCCGAGGAAAAATCGCGGTCGAACTCTCACCGCGCGCCGAGGTCCGGTAAGATACCCGGCCGCTCGGGTTCGAGGAGGCGCGCAACTCCTCGACCGGTACCACCACCTGTCGCAGCACAAGCGCGACGTTCCGGGGCTTCGTGCAGACGCTCCTCGGAACGTGGCTCTCAGGATACCGAAGCTATTAACATATTGTCAAGTAAGAATTTGCGGAAGTAGCCGGGCATCAGACCCGCGTTGCCAGCGGGCTCGAAGTCGCCTGGATCACGGTGCGGAAGTGGCCACGAAGATCGTCTTACCGCCGGCCCTACGTTCCAATACAGGCGCCCGTGAACGCCTTATCGGCTTTTTTGACAAATACTTACATTCGCCCATCGAGGCGCCCAAGCCGTTCCAGCAGTCCGCCTCCACCGCCTGTTTCCGCCTCGTCCACCTTCTTTCCGATCGAGACGTGTTCGTCAAAATCTATTCCTACAAGGGACTTAGGCGCATTCTCCGGGGATTATTCCGGAACACGTTCTGCGGAGCCTCCCGGGCCCGCCACGAATGGACCAACCTGCTGCGTCTCGCCCGCCTCGGGGTGCCGGTTCCCGAGCCCGTCGCGCTCATCGAGCGGCGACGCCTGCGTACGCTCCGCGCTTGTGCGCTGGCCACCTGCTGGGAGCCGGACTCCGTGACCGCAGATCACTTCCTCGATCGCGCGCCGCCGGCCGCACGTCTCGTGGTCGCGCGCGAGATCGCCCGCCTCGCCGGCGTCATGCATGACGCCGGCTACGCCGACGGCGACCTACATCTCCGCAACCTCCTGGTGATCAAACCCGATTGCGCCGGATTCGGAGCGGCGCGCCCGCGGGTGCTGAAGATCGATTCGCCCGCCGGCCGCCTCACGCGATCCCGGCGGCGTCAGATCCACGACCTCGCCAGTCTCGACGTGGGCGCGCGGCGCTTCCTGAGCCGATCCGAACGGCTACGCTGCTGGCGCCACTACTGCGAAAGCCGCCCCTCGCGGCACGCGCTGCGCCGGAAAGAGCGCCGCTGGCTCCGCGCCGTTCAGGCACGCGCGGACGCGCTTGAACCTAAGGAGGGCCGCCGTCTCGACACCGTGCGCGCTCTGCGCTGCGGGCGCTGACCGAACCCCCGGGCCACAACGAGCCGCCGGCACCCCAGGCCGACGGAGCCTGCGGCGTGCGGCTCGGTGACGGGGATGGCGATCGGCTGTTTTCGACTCCACGCCGGCCGGCCGGCATGGTAATCGTCTTGCAGGTGCGCCAGCGGGGCCGGGCCCGCCGCCGCACCACGCGAGAGCTTGCGGATCGATCCAGGCCGAGGGGCGGCCGGCGAGGACGGTGAGGATGCGCGCCGTGATCCAGCGGGTGAGTCGGGCCGAAGTGGAGGTGGCGGGCCACTGCGTAAGCCGGATCGACGGGGGCTTGCTCGTGCTGCTCTGCATCGAGAAGGGCGACGACGCGGTACGGATCGATCGGGCGGCGGCGAAGATCGCGGGACTGAGGTGCTTCGCCGACGCGCAGGGCCGGATGAACCTCGATCTCAGCCAGATCGGCGGCCAGGTGCTGGTCGTGCCGCAGTTCACGCTCGCCGCGGAGCTCCAGCACAAGGGACGGCGTCCCGGCTTCGATGCGGCGGCGCCGCCGGCGCAGGCCGCAGCGCTGTGCCACCGGTTCTCGAGCCGCCTCGCCGAGGCGGGATTGACCGTACGCACCGGGGAGTTCGGCGCGCACATGGCGGTGCATCTCACCAACGATGGCCCGGCGACCTTCGTCTACGAGGACCGCGGCTGATCGCCGCCCTACTCGCGGTGGTCGGGTGGGCGCCCCGCGCTGCGGCCCTGCAGATCGGCGAGCCACCCGCGCACCCGCTCCCGCTGTTCTCCGCCGAGAGCCAGATAACGGGTCCAGTGGTGAGCAGCCTGCTCGCTGAAAGCGCTGGCCCGGCCGGCCCCCCTGGCCTCCGTTCCGGCAGTCAGGCGCGCGAGATTCTCGTAGGCGATCCCGAGATTGAAATGCGCGTCGGGACACTCCGCGTTCTCCGCGACCGCCTCCTCGAGCACGCTCACGGCCTTCGGGTACTTGCCCCGCGCCATGAGGATCTCCGACAGGTTCACCCGGGCGGCATACCGGAGCGAACAGCGCTGCTCGTACCGTCGGAGCTGCTCCAGGGTCAAGACCACATCGCGGCGGTGGATTGCCCGCTCCAGCTCCTCCGGCGCGATGGTGAGCACGGTCGCGTAGGCGTGAAACGCCCGCTCCTCGTCTCCGACCGCCATGCCGTACTTGAGCCAGTGCAGTGCGTCCTTCGGGCAGAGTTGCAGGTAGTGCTCGTACTGTTTGACCGCCGCGGCTTCATCGCCGTTGCGGAAGTGGAGTCTGGCGAGCGCCAGGCGGGCCTCCGGCAGATCCGGATCCAGAGCCACCGCGCGGCGCAGGTGGATCTCGGCCTGCTCGCGATCCGCGCGGTAGAGTCGCTCGAATCCCAGCCCGAAGTGCGCCCACGCCAGACCGGGATCGGCCTCCACGGCGCTCTCGAGCTGCGGGATTCGGTCGGCGTCGTCCGCCAGCCGCGCGCCGAGCGCATGCCACAGGGCCGACGGCTCCTGATTGCGCTCGTGCTCCTGGCCCACCCCCATCCCCTGGTACTCCTGGCGGACCTCCGTCTCCTTGCCCAGCGCGATCATCGTGTCCTGGTAGAGGAGGTGCGCTCGCACGAAGCGCGGCGAGGTCTCGCGGACCGCGCGGAGACGGGCCACCGCCTGCGGCAGATCGCCGCGGTCGAGCGCGGCGAGCGCGGCCTCCCACTCCGCTTGCGCCGCTGGAACCGGCTGCTGCAGCGCCGGATCGCACCGCGCGCCGAGTCGACAGCCCCCGATAGCCGCGACGGCCAGGATCGCCACGACCGCGCGGCAGACGCGCCGGCTCACTGCAGCGGCCCCTCCCGGTAGTCCCCGCGAAACACCGCCGTGTTCCCGTTGAGCTCCATGCCGACGGCGTGGGTGACCCGACGGTTGTCGGCCAGGTCGAGGAAGACCACGGTTCCGCGCACCTCGAGTCGCACCCGATCGCCGTCCGGAGGGAAGACCACCAGGATATGCTCGGCCTCGCGGATCTCCAGCCCCTCGGCGAACTTCGCCCGCGCCAGGCCGAACGCCTCCTTCATCTTCTTGCCGTCGGCCGTCCAGCGCTTCATCTCGTTGCCCGCGAGAAAAAGCTCGGCTTCGAGGTGGAGCGGAAGCTCCATCCGGACCTCCCGCGCCAGCAGGACCCGCCTTTCCGCGCGGAGAAACGCCTCGCCCGGAACCGGAGGATAGGCGTGGCGGACCGGCGGGCCCTCCGCGGGCGGGGCGGACGAGCTGCAGCCGACCCCCACGACACCCGGCGACAGAGCGACGAGCACGACGAGCATCGGACCGGTCCACGAGCGACTGAAATGCACGTTCCGTCCTTCCCGAATCAGCGGGCTTCCCTCGACCGCGGATCCCTTCCGACCAGCGCGCCGGCGAGCCGGGCATTCGCGTCGGATCCGGGACCGCTGGGAACAGCCCTCATCGTAGCGCGGGCTTCGCGCAAAACCCACAGCCATCGGCCATCCGCGGTCCGCTCGCACCCCGATGCCGCCAGCCAGGCGGACAGCCTGCGGCCCGACGCGCCTGCCCGTTCTTCGGTATCCTGGCTGCGGGTGCCTGCCGGGCTTGCGGTGCGTCCCGCAACCGATGCCGGCCAAGCGACTTGCAGGTTCCAGCCCGCCCGCGAAGACGTTCGGACCGCACAGTATACTGACATCGACCAGCCCACGAAAGCCCCGGCCGGCCCGCGGCGGCGGTGGGCTCGCGCGGGGCGCTGGGCATGCCGCGGCCTGCCAGCAGCGACCCTCCGCGTGCCTCCGAACCCCGGTCGGCGCACGGGGAATCGGCCTCGACTCCGCAGCGCGGATCGGCCTTGACTCCACCGCGCGGATCAGATTGAATGACGGCGTTAGCGGACCGGATGTCTGGGTGGTCATCCGGCCGGCGCCACGTCGGGCAGGATCGCGAGTGCCGGGCGCACCCGCCGACGGACGGTTTGTGGTTTCTATCCATGCGCCTGCCGTGCGGCGGCCCGATGGCAGACGAGTGGCACGCCGTGCGCGGGAAGCCCATCGTGCCGGGACGGCTTGCGGCCCAGCGCTAGTCCCGCTTCCGCTCCGGAACGGATAATGCGAGACAAGAGGTTCGGAGCTGCGCGTCTTTCGGGCCCAGTAACGGCGCGGCGGGGGGGGGGCGCGGCGCGCCGGCAGCCGCCGCCGGCGCGCGTGGCCGCGGCACGTCGCTCCCTCGGCCACCTTGCGCTGCTCGCGCTGGTCGCCGTGCTTGCCGCCGGCTGCCGGGCCGTCGAGATCGATCTCTATCCGCTCCTCCGCACTGGACCGGTCGACGACTGTGGCGGCTGGGCGTGGGAGGCGCTCGGACCTCTGGTCTACTTCCACGAGGACCACCCTGACGGCAAGGCTCCGTGCCGGGAGTGGGGCATCCGACCCCTCTTCTCCCACCGCTTTCAGACGGGCAGCGCCCGCCGCGAGACGGAGGTCGTCTGGCCGCTCGGCCGGTTCCGGCGCGACCCCTCCGGGTGGGAGGACCGGATCCTGCCGCTCTACTGGCACTGGGGCCACACCACGTCTGGCGTCGAGGAAAGCTCGTTCTTCCTGCTTCCCGTCTTCTTCCGGCGTACCGGTGTCCTCGGCACGAGCTGGGCCCTGTTCCCATTGTATGGCCGGGTCGAGCGCTTCCTCGGGATGGACGCAGTCTCGTTCGTGTTGTTCCCGCTGTACGCGTCGCACCGACGCGACCAGAGCACTTCCCACCACGTGGTCTGGCCGATCTTCGGCTGGGGGTCGGGGCCGCAGCACGGCTGGTACCGCATCTTCCCGTGGATCACCCGCTCCTGGGCGGAGGGCGACCACGACTCGCAGACCTACCTGTGGCCCATCGTGAACATCAGCCACGATCTCGGCCGCACGGGCCGCCCCCGATCGAGTGTGCTGATCTGGCCTTTCTACGGCTCCTGGACGCGCGCACAGGCCGCGGGCTGGACCGTGCTGTTCCCGCTGCTGCGCGCCGAGGAGGACCGGCAGAAGTCGTCGGGAGAGCGCAACCTGCCGTGGCCGTTTTACCAGGCATGGTGGAGCCCCCGAGAAGAGGGCTGGCGGATCTGGCCGCTCTACGGGCGCTACGCGTCCCGACCTTCCGCGAGCGGCTCCTCCCAGCAAAGCCAGTTCCTCCTGTGGCCGTTCCTGTGGCGTCGCGCCTATCAGTACCTCGACGAGCGACACGAGGAGTTCCGCGTGGTACCGGTCTTTCACCACGGCACCTGGACCGACCGGCACGGCGGCGGCACCCGCTGGATGGTCTTCCCGCTCGCCGACGGGGAGCGCCGTGCGGAGGGCTCCGGCAAGTTCGCGATCGGTACCCTGTTTCCCATCCGCCCCTGGAACGACGCCGTCCAGGCGCACTGGTCGGTCTTCCTGAGTCCTTACCTCCACCGGTGGTGGGCCGACGGCCGCGCGCGTGCCCAGACGATCCTCGGCCTGTACCGCCGCTACGAGGCCCCAGGGTTCGTCCGCTGGACGGTGCCGCTCCTCTACGCGCACCGCGCGAGCCGCCGCGGCTCGCTCGACCAGTTCCTGCTCGGCGCCATCCGCTGGGAGGTGGCGCCCACGGGTGCCGCGCGCCTGAGGATTCTCGGCGTGCCGATCCCGTTCGGGCGCGGCCCGGCGCCGGATCCGCCCGTGCTCGCGGAGGACGGCTGATGGGACTGCTGCACCACACCGGACGCGTGGTGGCCGATTACTGCACGGGCGCCGGCTACGCCATCCTGCTCATGCTGCGGGCCGCGCGCCACATCGACGGGTCCTTCCGGAAGATTCCGGAGATCGCGGGACACCTCTACGTCTACGGCATCCGCACGTTCCCGGTCACCGCCGTCATGGGAATCTTCTTCGGCGCCATTCTCGCGCTGCAGACCGGCATCGAGCTGGACAAGTTCGGCCAGGTCGAAGCCATCGGCATGGTCGTCTCGGCCGCCATGTGCCGCGAGATGGGCCCGTTCATCACCGGGCTGGTACTGACGGCCACCGTGGGCAGCAACATGGCGGCCGAGATTGGCACGATGCGGGTCTCGGAGGAGATCGATGCTCTCGAGATCATGGCCATCGACCCGGTGCGCTTCCTCGTCATGCCGCGACTGCTTGCGCTGGTTCTGGTCTGTCCGATCCTGACGATCCTGGTCGATTTCCTCGGCGTGACCGGCGGGATGTTCGTGTCGGTCGCCCAGCTCGGCGTGGCGGGCGAGGTGTACCGCGAGCAGGCGCTCGAGGTTCTGCGCTACTCCAGCACGATCTTCGATCTACCCAAGGACGTCTACACGGGACTGGCCAAGTCGTTCGTGTTCGGTCTGACGATCGGGACCGTCGGGCTCAGCGCCGGCATGCGCGCCGAGGGCGGCGCACTCGGGGTCGGCCGCGCCGTGCGCCGGGCGGTCATCAACAGCCTGCTCCTGATCATCATCCTCGGCTACTACATGACCTGGATCTGCTACCGATGATCCGCCTGGTGAAGGTCTGCAAGCGCCTCGGGGGCCAGAACATCCTCCGCGAACTCACGCTGCACGTCGAGCGGGGCGAGGTCTTCGCGATCATGGGCGGCAGCGGCACCGGCAAGTCCGTGACCCTCAAGCACATGGTCGGCCTGCTCGAGCCCGACCGCGGCGAGGTCTGGATCGACGGGGCGAACCTGGCCGTCCTCAATCGCGCCCAGCTCAAGGGACTCCGGCGGCGCTTCGGGTACCTGTTCCAGTCGGGGGCCCTCATCAACTGGCTCAACGTCGGGGACAACGTCGCACTCCCGCTCCGGGAGCACACGCGGCTCGGCCGCACGGACATCCAGCAGCGCGTCGCGGAACGTCTGCGCTGGGTGCGGCTGATCGGCGACGAGCACAAGATGCCCGCCGAGATCTCCGGCGGCATGAAGAAGCGCGTCGGACTCGCGCGCGCCATCGTGCTCAATCCGGACATCGTGCTCTACGACGAACCGACCAGCGGGCTCGATCCCGTCACCGCCCGCGCCATCCGCGCGCTCATCCGCGAGGTGAACGACCGGCTCGAGGCCACCAGCGTCATGGTGACGCACGACATCCTGGACGCGACCGATACCGCGGACCGGATCGGGTTCCTGTTCGACGGGCGCATCGAGTTCGTCGGTACACCCGCGGAGGTCGAGCGCACCGACAACGCCCGGGTGAAGAACTTCCTGAAGGGGCTGGACGACCAGACGTCGGTCGCGGAGGCCGTCCCCTCCTGAGGTGGCCGATGGAGCGGCAACGTTCCCGGAGGACCCACGCGACCAAGGAGGCACGCATGAACCTCTCCCGCTACGCCGCTGTGGGGCTGCTGTTCCTCGCGGCGCTCGTGCTGCTCGGGGTGGTGACCATGAAGGTCACCAGCGTCGAGGACCTGCTGGGCAGGAACACCTACTTCCGCGAGATCGAGTTCCCGGGCAGCCTTGCCGACCGTCCCGGGGAGCGCGGCAAGGGTGGGGTTGGCGGTCTCAGGCGCGGCGACCCGGTCCGGGTGTCCGGCGTCCAGGTCGGCCGGGTCGAGGAGGTCCGCCTGCGCCCGATCGAGCTGGAGGCAGCCGCCGCGCGGCGCCGCTTCCTGGTCCGGGTGCGCGTGCAGCTCCGCAGCGACCTTCGGCTCTGCGAGGGCTACTCGATCCGCATCACCGACCAGTCACTGCTGGGCTCCAAGCAGATCGAGATCGACCCCGGCGCCGGCCCGGAAACGCGCGACGTGCCGCTGCGGGGCGCGCTGCTGCCCTCGGCGCTGGAGTCCCTGGGCGAGATCGTCGACCGCAATGCCGACCACGTCCACCAGATCATCCAGAACGTCACCGAGATCTCTGCCGCCGTCCGCCGCGGCGACGGCACGATCGGCCGGCTGCTCATGGAGCCCGCGCTCCACGACAAAGTCGTGGCCGCTGTGGACCGGGCCGAGAACATCCTCAAGGCCGTAGAGGAGGGGCCCGGCCTGGTCAGCACGCTGCTCTTCGACCGCGAGCTGCGCGCCGATCTGCAGGTGGTCGCACAGTCAGCGCGCGAGGTGGCGGAGGAGCTCGCCCGCGGGCGGGGGACCCTCGGCCGCCTCCTGAAGGAGGAAGGCCCCTACAACGACCTGCGGCTCGCCATGGCCGACACGCGCGAGATCGTCGCGCGCATCAAGAGCGGTCAAGGTCCGCTCGGCACGCTCGTGTTCGACGACCTGCTGGCCCGGAACCTCCGGGATTTCGGCGGCGCGCTCGTCGACCGCGAGACGCCGCTGGGAAAGCTCGTCCACGACCGCGACCTGGCGCAGCGCCTCGACACGCTGATCGCGCAGGCCGGCGAGGTCGTGGCACACGTGCGGAACGGCCGCGGGACGCTCGGCCGGCTGTTGATGGACGACGCGCTCGTCCGCGGCCTGGAGGGCGCCGTCAGCGCCTTGACCGGAACGATCAACGAGGCGCGCGAGGCCGCGCCGGTCAATGCGTTCCTGCAGACGCTCTTCATCTGGTGGTAGCCAGCGACCGCTGCCGGGGCATTCGCTCCGGCAGCGCGCAGAGCGCGCCGCGGGACACGGCGCGATGAGGCGGCGCGAAGAAACACGGGCTGCAGGGCGCGGGCTTCGTCGGCGTTACGCGTAGCCGTGCTCCGCGAGCTTGCCGCGATCCAGGCCGCCGCCCATCGCCTCGAGGAGCTTCGCCACGTACTTGGCCAGAACGTCCGTCTCCAGGTTGACCGGGCTGCCCACCGGCAGGTGGCCCATGTTCGTGCGCTGCAAGGTCTCGGGGATGAGCGCGCACGTGAAGTCCGCCGGTCCGACGCGCACCAGGGTCAGGCTGATCCCGTCCACGCAGATCGAGCCCTTGGGCACCATCTGCCGGGTGAGCCGGCGGTCCGTCTCGACGCGGATCACAGTCTGCCCCGGGCCGGAGTCCCGGGCGCGGAGGATGCCGACGCCGTCCACGTGGCCCTGGACCCAGTGGCCGCCGAGACGATCGCCCAGGCGCAGCGCGCGCTCCACGTTGACGCGATCCCCGACGCGCAACGCGCCGAGGTTCGTGCGCTGGAGGGTCTCCTGGATGACGCGGAACGAGCGCCGCGTCCCGTCCACCGCAGTCACCGAGAGGCAGACGCCGTTGACGGCCAGGCTCCCCCCGGGCTTGAGATCGGCAGCGATCGCCTCCCCGGGATCCACGGTCAAGTCCAGAGCGCCCGCGAGCCGGCGCACCGCCACCACTGGAACCCACGCTTCCACGAGTCCCGTGAACATCGCTCGCCTCGATTGCCGTGCCATTGAGCCACCCGCCGGCCCGCAACCCCGGGTGCCGGCTCCCGGTGCGGAAGCGACCGGCCCGCCGTGGCGCGCCCGCCGTATTTCCCACGTAACTTCTTTTCTGCCAACGAGTCAAGTCCATGCACCCCGGCGCTTTTTTTCTTGACTTGGGGAGGCGGCGGTATACATTTTCGCTCCTGCGTTGCTCGGTAGGGGTGTGCGCTGCGCGCATCCTTCCATCGCCAGAGCCAGCAAGGGCTTGGGGCGCCGGCGCGGCTTTCCCGGTTGCATCACGCGCCTGGAGATCCACCTTGGACATCCATGTGTTGACGCTCTTCCCGGAGGTCTTTCCGGCCGTTCTCGATGCGAGCATCCTCCGGATCGCCCGCGCGAGCGGCCACCTCCGCGTCCACCTCCACAACCTGCGCGACCACGCCGCCGACCGGCACCGCTCGGTCGACGACCGGCCCTTCGGCGGCGGCCCGGGCATGGTGCTCAAGCCGGAGCCGGTCTTTCGCGCGGTAGAAGCGATCGAGGCGGAGCTCGAGCGGCCGGCGCGGCGGATCCTGCTGACCCCGCAGGGCCGGCGGTTCTGCCACGCGCTGGCGGCCGAGCTCGCGGCGGAGCCGGCGCTCCTGCTGCTGTGCGGTCACTACGAGGGATTCGACGAGCGCATCCGCACCGGACTGGCGCCCGCGGAACTGAGCATCGGCGATTACGTGCTGACGGGCGGCGAGCTGCCGGCCCTGGTCGTCATCGATGCGATCGCCCGCCTGCTGGACGGCGTGCTCGGTCACGAGGAGAGCGCGGCCTCCGAGTCCTTCAGCCACGGGCGGCTGGATCACCCGCACTACACGCGGCCGGTCGAGTTCCGCGGCATGCGGGTGCCCGAAGTGCTCCGCACCGGAGACCACGAGCGCATTGCCGCCTGGCGTCTGCGTCAGGCCCTGGAGCACACGCGCGTGCGCCGGGGCGATTTGCTGGGCAAGCCCGAGTCCGGGAACGCAAGCCCCGATCCGGGCCCTGGATTGCACGTCAAGGAAACAGCACCGTGACCACCATCCGCGATGTCGAGCAGAGCTACCTGAAGGCGGAGATTCCCGGCGACCTCCGCGTGGGCGATTCCGTGGCCGTCGGACTGCGGATCCGCGAGGGCGACAAGGAGCGCATCCAGACCTTCCACGGCGTGCTCATCGCCAAGCGTCGTTCCGGCATCCAGGCGACGATCACCGTGCGCCGCATCGTCGCCGGAGAGGGCGTCGAGCTGACCGTGCCGCTGCACTCGCCGCGGCTGGCCGACGTGAAGGTCAACCGCCGGGGGCGGGTGCGCCGGGCGAAGCTCTACTACCTGCGCGACCGCGTCGGGAAAGCCACCCGGTTGCGCGAGGATCTGCGGGCCTCCGTCGTCCGCCGTCGGAAAGACGCCGCCAAGGCGCGCACGGAGCCCGCGGCCGAGGATCGCGCCCGGGTCTCGAACGAGCCGACAACACCGGCCTGACCGCCCCCGGGCGGGTCACGCCCGGGTGACCCGCCGCGAGCGAACCCAATACCGAGGGAGCCCGATCGACCATGCTGCCCAACCTGGGGACTCGATTCCTGTTCATCGGTTTCGTCCTGCTGGTCCCGACGCTCATCCTGCTGTTCGGCGGCCCGTTCAACATGGGGCTGGACATCAAGGGCGGCACCTCGCTGATCTACAACGTGCCCGGCGACCCGAGCGCCGACGAGCTCGGCGACGTCCGGGATGTGATGACCCAGCGCGTCGATCGCCTCGGCTTGAAGGAGATCACGATCACCACCGATGATGGCCACAATGACATCATCATCGAGCTTCCCGGCATGACGGCCGCCGACTCGGCCACGGTCAAGAGGACGCTGCTGGAGCTCGGCAAGCTGATCTGGGCGATCGAGGCCACCGAGCAGGAACTGACCGACCCCGTCGAGGGCCTCGGGCCGAAGTTCAACCTCAACCAGTTCCTCCAGGAGGAGGCCGAACGGACCCGGCGCCTCGTCGAGGCCAACCCCGAGGAGTACGATCCGCGCGGCTACACCGGAGAGCCCGTCCACCTCTACAAGAATCCCGAGAACTTCCGCGTGGCGAGAAGCCCGGGAGACCCGGAGCTATTCACGTTCTACCCGCCCTACCGGTGGCGGTCGACGAAGCCGGGGCTCGCCGAGGAGGCCCGCTGGAAGGGGCCCGACGTCGGGGCGGTGGTGCTGAAGAAGCCCGGCACCGTCATCTCTGGCGAGGAGATCGACAACGTCTACCCCAGCACGGGCCGCTTCGAGCCGGTGGTCGCGTTCGAGCTCAGACCCGAGTCCAAGGACGCCTTCCGCGATCTGACCCGCCGCTACCTCAAGCGCAACCTCTGCATCATCTTCAACGAGCGCCTCGTCACGCGGCCGGTGATCCAGGCCGTGCTGCCCGGCTCCGGGGTCATCGAGGGCATCAGCGAGCGCGAGGAGATCCGCAAGCTCATCGTCACGATCAAGTCGGGCAGCCTCAAGATCAAGCCCGTGCTCTTCATGGAGCAGCAGATCGGGCCGACGCTCGGCGAGGATGCGATCCGCCGCGCCGTGCTCGCCATGGTCGTCGGCTCGGTGGCGGTGCTCTTCTTCATGCTCTGGATCTACCGTTTCGCCGGCCTGCTGGCCAACGTCGCCCTGCTCGCGAACCTGCTGGTGCTGCTCGGCGTGATGAAGATGATGGGGGCGACGCTCTCGCTGCCCGGCATCGCCGGCATCGTGCTCACCATCGGCATCGCCGTGGATGCGAACATCCTCATCTTCGAGCGCGTCAAGGAGGAACGCGACAAGGGCAAGACGTTCATCCAGTCCCTCAAGAACGGCTACGACCGGGCCACGGTGACGATCCTGGACGCCAACATCACCACCCTGCTCACCGGGCTGGTGCTCTACATGTTCGGCACCGGGCCGATTCGCGGGTTTGCGTTCGTGCTCATCGCCGGCCTGATCATCAACCTGTTCACCGCGATCTACATGACGAAGACCGTGCTGGCCTGGCTGCTCGACCGCAAGCGCATCACCGATCTCAAGGTGGTCCGTCTGTTCACGCCCCCGCAGTGGGATTTCCTGCGGGCCGGCAGGTTCGCGCTCCTCGGCAGTGCCGGCGCCATCGCCATTGGTCTGTTCTTCTTCTTCTGGGTCCAGGGCGAGAGCATCAAGGGGCTGGACTTCTCCGGCGGCGCCCTGATGCGACTGCAGCTCAAGGAACCCGTGGACATCGCCCAGTTCCGGACCCGGATGCAGACGATCGAGGGCGTCGACCCGCACCTGGACGTCGTGACGGTGCGCGGGGTCGCGGCGACCACGCTGCCAGGCGGACGGGGCTCCAACATCTTCGAGATCAAGCAGAGTCTCGCCCAGGACGACGTCGAGGCCGCCGACGCGTTCTTCCAGCGCGTCCACACGGGCCTGGCCGATCTGCTCGCCGACGAGCCGATCATCCCTTACCGCGCGCCCGCGGAGCACCCCTACCAGTACCAGGGCGCCGGCGGCGACGATCCGGGGCGGGTGCCCGCCTGGCCGCCCGGCAAGACCCCCCAGACGGAGGAGGAGAGGCTGATCGTCCAGGTCCAGCAGGGCTTCCGGTTCACGGTCAACTTCTACAAGCCCACGGCCCGGTCCATTCTCGAGCAGAACCTCCGGTACATCGAGGTCGCGCCGGCGCAGATCACGCCGCGGGACGCGGCGGATGGCGAGGGACGGCACAAGAGCTACGAGGTCTGGTGCACCGCCGGACCGTTCCTGCCGGGAGTGGCGAAGCTGAGCGAGCTTGGCGGGCGGCTGGCGGTCAAGCTCAAGGAGGAGCGGCCCAATCCGATCCACCTTTCGGAGCCCGTGCCGGTCCAGCGCTTCATCGGACCGCGCGTGGCGAGAGACCTCGTCAAGAAGGCGATTCTCGCCGTCCTCGTCGCGCTCGTCGCCCTCATGATCTACATCCGCATCCGCTTCCACGACCTGCTCTACGGCATCGGGGCCGCCACGGCGCTGCTCCACGACGTGCTCCTCACCATGGGATTCATCGCCGTGTTCGACTCGCTGGGGGTGGTCAACGTAAAGATCACTCTGCCGATCATCGCGGCCTTCCTCAGCCTCATCGGCTACAGCCTGAACGACACGATCGTGATCTTCGACCGGCTGCGCGAGAACCTGGCCCGGGTGAACATGCCGCTCAAGGAAGCCATGAACCTCAGCATCGCGCAGTCGCTCACGCGCACGTTCTTCACCTCGCTCACCACGTTCTGCGTGGTGGCGTGCCTGTTCGCGTTCAACTACGGCGAGCGCGGGGTGCTGGAGGGGCTCGGATTCGCGCTCATGGTCGGGGTCGTCACCGGCACCTACTCGACGATCTTCGTCGCCTGTCCGACCGTGCTGCTTCTCAGCGCCCTGCGCCGCCGGGGCACGACGGCCGGCAAGGGCTCCTGAGACGCGTGGACCGCGGCGCCGCGCCGGGGTCCGCACGCGGCCGCCGGGCCGGCGGCCGACCCGGGGCCGCGGCAAGCGTGATCGACGGCGGCCGTCGCTGCATCGACCGCGGACGGCCGCGGGAAGAGGGTAACGCCGTGCGCTCGCTCCTCGCGCGCCTCAAGGGCGACCTCGCCACGGCGCTGACCGGCCGGCTCCGGCCGGCCGCAGCGGGCGTGCTTTCGCTCCTCTTCCTGCTCGCGATCACGACCTTCCTCGTCCGGCGGGAACGCCCCCCCACCCGTCCGGTCCGCGCAACCGAACGTCCCTCGCTCGAACCCGAAAGCGATGCGCGTCCCGGCCGCTACCACGCCGTCCAGGCCGGCGACACGCTCGAGTCGCTGGCCCGACGCTTCTACGCCGACCCGGCCCGCTGGCCCGAGATCGCACGCGCCAACGATGTGCGCAATCCGCGCGCGCTGCAGATCGGAACGGTCCTCTGGATCCCGGATCTCCACGAGTGACGGCCGGGGTAAGGGCCTCCGCGAATCCCGGGAGGCTACTCCCACCCAGGTCCTGACCGGGAATCACCCTCGTCGCCGCACACGGCCCCGAGGGATTCGAGCCGGCGCAGATCCGTTTCCAGGATCCGCACCCGCAGCCGCACACGCGGGCCTTCCGCGCGCCTTGCCAGCACCTGCGCCCGATCTCGCACGAAGGCGAGCGCCTGGCCGTGGTCCACGGCGATGATCACCTCGCACTCGAGCGCGCCCTCATCGGCGGCAGCCGTGACGATCTGTGCCACCGCCGCGAGGCCGCGGCCGGTCCGTGCCGAGATCTCCAGCGCCCCGGGCAGCGCCGCGCGCAGCTCCGTCAGCTCCAGTGCATCCGTCACGAGGTCGACCTTGTTGAGCAGGTGCACCCTCGAGACCGAATCGGCGCCCACCTGCTGGATCACTTGCGCCACCGCGGCGGCCTGTTCCACGGCACGCGCACTCGAAGCATCCACGACGTGCAGCAGCAGGTCCGCCTCGATCACCTCGCCCAGCGTGGCGTGGAAAGACGCGATGAGGTGGTGCGGAAGCTTCCTCACGAAACCGATGGTGTCGCTGATCACCACTTCCCTGAGGCTCGGCAGCGGCCAGCGGCGCGTGCGGGTGTCGAGCGTCGCGAAGAGCTCGTCGGCCGCGTACGCCCCGGCCCCGGTCAGCCGGTTGAGCAGCGTCGTCTTGCCGGCATTGGTATACCCGATCAGGGCCACGCGGAACGCGCTCTGGCGACCGTGACGTTCGCGCGCGCGCTGCTGCGCGACGCGCGCCAGTGCGCCCCGGAGATCCAGGATCCGCCGATCGATCAACCGCCGGTCGAGCTCCAGCTGCTTCTCCCCCGGGCCCCGCATGCCAATGCCGCCCTCGTAGCGTTCGAGATGGGTCCACATGCGCCTGAGGCGGGGGCGGAGGTACTCGAGCTGCGCCAGCTCGACCTGCATGCGCGCCTGTCGGGTGCGGGCCCGCCGCGCGAAGATCTCCAGAATGACCTCGCTCCGGTCGATCACCCGGCAATCGGTGAGCCGCTCCAGATTGCGCACCTGGGCCGGGCTGAGATCGTTGTCGAAGATGATCAACCGTGCGACGAGTTCCCGCGCCCGCGCCGCCAGCCGCTCCACCTTTCCCCGGCCCATGCAGTAGCCGGAGTCGATCCTCTCGCGTCGCTGGCAGATCGTATCCAGGACCTGGACACCCGCGGCCCGGGCGAGTAGACCGAGCTCCTCAAGCTCCGCACGGAGTTCGGACTCCGTTTGACCATCCAGGCCGACTCCGGCCAGAATCGCCCGGCTGTAGGAGCCCTGAATCAGTTTCGATTTCGTCTCCAAATGCCTTTCCTAAAATAACTTACAGGTCTTCATGAAAAAAAAACAGATTTTCTCTTTACTCTCCTCGGGTTTTTCGGTATCGGTTAACCTAACTGATGGCGAATATCGAAATCATGGATTTCCCGCTCCTCTGTCGAGGCGCTCCCGGCAATGACGCGCGCAGGCCTCAACGTCTCTGAGCCCCCCGAAGTGGTCGACCGCGCCCGCAGGGCAGCAGTGCGCCTTCGCCTCCTGCTTTCCCGCAGGAGCTCCGACCGCTGCGCCCAGGCGCCGCAAGAAGACCGGTCCCGAACCGAGCGAGGTGACCCCCAGTGCAAGACGACGCGCAATCCCACGCAAGTTCCGTCCTCCTCTTCTTCGGCGTCCTCTTCCTTCTCGCCCTGTTCCTGTGACCTCGGCGTCCCGCTCGGCCCCGGTCTCTTGGCCCGGCGCACCTCAGGCCTTCTCCCCCGCCCGTCTTGCGGGCTTTCGACCAACCGCAAACGCATGCCACGTCCGGCCTCTCTACCCCTCTGTCCTCGAGCCCGAAGGAGCCCGTCTGGTCCATGACCACCCGAAAAAAGAGCCTCACCAAGCGCCAGAAAGAGGTCCTCGCCTTCATCGGCGACTACCTCCGCACTCGCGGGATCTCCCCGACCCTCAAGGAAATCGCCGAGCATCTCGGCGTCTCCAAGATCACTGTGCACGAGCACGTCAAAGCCCTCGTGGCGAAAAACTACCTGGCCAAGGAACCGCACATCTCGCGCTCCCTCGTCCCGACGGACCATCGCGATTCCCCCGAGCCTAGCTTCACGATTCCCGTCCTCGGCACCATCGCCGCGGGCTTCCCGATCGAGGCCGTCAGCGACGAACAGCCTCTCGACCTGGCCGCGTGGTTCCCGCCGCAGCGCCGCCATTTCATTCTCCGGGTGAAGGGCTACTCGATGATCGACGACCACATCCAGGACGGCGATTACGTGGTCATCGAGCCCCAGCGCGAACCGCGCGACGGCGACCCCGTCGTCGCCCTGATCGATGGAAACCAGGCCACCCTCAAGCGCTTCTATCGCGAGCCCAATCGCATTCGCCTCCAGCCGTCCAATTCCGAGCTCCGGCCCATCTACAGCCGCAACGTCGACGTGCAGGGCGTCGTCGTCGGAGTCCTGCGACGTCTGTGAACCGCGCACCGCGACGCTTCTCCCTGCGCACACGCGCCGCTGCTCCGCGCACACCCGCCAGTGCGTATTGCCATCCTCAATCCCGAGTGCCCCCCTCCCCAGCAACGATCCGCTCGACCTCCTTCCAGTTTCTCGCCACCCATCCCCGCCCCCCCCGCGCCCTGTCCCGCTGCCAGTCCGCCCTGGGGTCGAGCACGATCCCCGCGACCCCGCACGCCTCGTAGCTCTCCACGTCCGACCACCGATCCCCGATTCCCCACATCACCCACGGCCAGTCCCCGCTCAGCCCGAGCAGCTTCTTCGTCTTGCTGCCCACCCGCGAGATCGGATCCCGCCACGCATCCCACATCACCAGCGGACCGGCAGGGAACCCCCCGGCCTCGAGGAACGCCGCGGTCTCGGCTCGAAATGCCTCCTCCCGCGCCGTGAGATACACCACGCCAAACCGCTCCGCTAGCCGCCGCAGTACTGCCGCCGCATCCGGCCACGCGTGCTCGAGCCCCGTCCCCGGCCCCTCGAGCAGCCCCCGTCCACCCCGCAGGTAGATCGTGCCATCCACATCGCACACAATCACCGGAGTACCCCACGCCGCGATCAGCACCTTCCAGACCCCGCCCGAACCCGGCCCCCGGATCGTCACGCGGTGCACCCCCTCTCTCACCTCCCCCAGCTCCAGCACCGCCGACCCGTCCTCCCCCGTCCGACCGCAGCCGACCACCCGCCCATCGACCTCCGCCACCAGCGCTCGGCCCGACACCCCTCTCCCCGGCCCGATCCAGCCCGTTCTCTCCACCCGTACCCCGAGCCCCCCCTCCGACCCCGTACCCACCACGCACTGCTCCACCACCACCCGCTCGCCGCCGCACGCAACCAGCCCCCCGACCACCGCTGCGCTCAGCCCACGAAAAAAGGCCCGCCACATCCGGCGGGCCTTCTTCCGAAACTCAAACTCCCGGCGACGACCTACTCTCTCGCTCACGCAATACCATCGGCGCAGCAGGCTTAACTTCCGTGTTCGGAATGGGAACGGGTGTTTCCCTGCCGCTATGGTCACCGGAATGATACTCGCAGCCATGTATTCAGAACGACGGGAAACGGCACCGAGACGCAACCCTCGGTTCTTCCTCACGCCCTCGCGCCCCGCGAGGGCGTGAAAAAAGTGGCCAAGCCGAACGGCTCATTAGTACCGGTCAGCTTAACGTGTCGCCACGCTTACACTCCCGGCCTATCACCTGGTAGTCTTCCAGGAGCCTTCAGGGACAACTGTTTTTGGAGCAGGCTTCACGCTTATATGCTTTCAGCGTTTATCCGTTCCAGACATAGCTACCCAGCGATGCCGCTAGCGCGACAACTGGTACACCAGCGGTCTGTCCACCCCGATCCTCTCGTACTAGGGGCAGCGCTCCTCAGTTCTCCTACACCCACGGTAGATAGGGACCGACCTGGCTCACGCCGGTCTAAACCCAGCTCACGTACCGCTTTAATCGGCGAA
>JAFGQW010000206.1 GCA_016935485.1 Planctomycetota bacterium
CGGGCTGCGCCCGCCGTAGGCCCGGCGAAGGCGGGAGGGGAAGCCGCCGCCTCCGGCGGCGGCAGGGGAGGGTTTGTTGCGTCTTCAGACAACTCTGGCCCTCCCTCCCCCCAACTGCGTCCATTTCGCAGAACAGCAACTCCACGCCCGCCGGCCGCTGATTCCCTGCTGACTTGCGCGGTGGCGGGCGTTATGCTGTGGGGCTGGAGGCTGACATGTACGCGTTCAAGAAAATCGTTGCGCCGTTTCTGTTCCCGATCCCCGTGTGTCTGGAGCTCCTGATCGTCGGTCTGATTCTGCTCTGGTTCACGCGCCGACAGCGGCTGGGCAAGCTGTTCGTGAGCGCCGGCACGCTGCTGCTGTTCGTGCTGGGCTACGGTGTGTTCAGCGGCCGGCTGCTCAAGCCGCTGGAATGGCGGTATCCGGTCGCGCATATCCGCGCGGAGCCGGCGGAGGCGGCTGCTGGACCTTGCCGGATCGCGGTGCTCGGCTCGGGATTCTACCCGAACCCGGCCTTACCGGCGAACGCGCAGGTAGACGACGGGTTTCTGCACCGGCTGATCGAAGCGGTCCGGCTCTGGCGCGAGGCGCAGGCGGCGGGCCGGCCGGCGCCGATTCTGGTCTCGGTCGCGGGCAAGGCGCCTGTTGACGCGAAGCGCGCGTTTCTGGCGGAGTTTGCGGGGATCGTGGGTGTACCGGCGTCGGCGTTCGACCTCATCGCGACCGCGCGGGACACGAACGAGGAGGCGCGTTTGATCAAGGCGCGGGTCGGGTCGGACGCGTTTTATCTGGTGACGACGGCGAGTCACATGCCGCGCGCGCTGCTGTTGTGCCGGCGGCACGGGTTGAACGCGGTCCCGGCGCCGGCCGGGCATTGGGTGAAGGGCGGGGCGCGCGGGGAGGGCGAGTCGGTGCTGCACCGGCTGCATCCGGGCACGGACGGTCTGCGCGAGGCTGAGCGCGCGGTGTACGAGTATATCGGGCTGGTGTGGACGAAGCTCGGGGTCGAACGGTGAACACGCAGCGTGTGTCTCTCGCCCGCGCGGGGACGCGCTCGAGCTCGCAGAGGCGCGGAGGAGAGGTGCCCGCGAAAGGGCGCGAAAGGGGAGAGGAAGAAGGCTGTTGGGTTGGCCGTGTGCGAGGGTTCTGTCGCGGGAATCGAAAGGATTGCCACGACGCAGCGTCGTGGCAATCCTCGATTCCCGCGACGTAGCCCGGCAGAGGGGAGTGATACATGTCAGAGTTCCGCCTCTGGGCGGAAGCCTTCGAGCCGCTTTAGCGGCTCGCGGACGCGCTCAAGGCGAAGAGCGAAGGTGCCCGCAATGTGACCCGGGTTGTCTTGTAGAAGAGAGTCCTGTTCACCGAGTGACCCGGCGGCGCAGCAACTTTGAGTTGTTTGCGCCGCGTGGGGATATAGCCGAGAGGAAGATGCGGCCGGCGCAAACAGTTCAAAGTTGCTGCACGGTTACCGAACGACTCGCGGCAAGCCGAACGTCCCTTTCGCGTCCCCTTTCGCGCGCTTTCGCGGGCAGAAAAGGGCAACGTACGAACCCTCGACCTGGCGAGCAACTCTCCTCTCCCTCCTCCGCGCCTCCGCGAGCTCGAGCGAGTCCCCGACCCGACTTCGCTCAGATAGCTTCGTCGGGCACAGGCGGGCGAGAGGCCTATCCCCGGCGGAACCACCGGCGCAGGCGGCCGAGCGGCCGGTGTGCGCGCCGATGCCGGCGCAGGCCGTCGGCGGCGCGGCCGGCCGGCGAGTCGTCATCCGGCTGCGGCCGATAGTAGTAGTAATACTGGCTGCGGTAGTAGCTGTGGTAGTAGTAATCGGAATAGTAGCGCCCAAACCGGCTGAGCACCATTTTGTTCAGGATCGTGCCGAGCATGGTGGCTCCGACCGCCTCCATACTCTCGAGCGCGCGGTTGACCAGCGTGCGGTTGTGCCGGCCGGACTTAACGACCATGATGACGCCGTCGCAGTAGGCGCTAAGGATCCCGGCATGCGACGCGAGCAGGATGGGCGGTGTATCGATGAGGATCCAGTCGTAGGTCTCGCGCACGGCGGTGAGGAACCGGTGCATTTTCGGCGACTCGAGCAGTTCGGCTGGATTCTTGAGTCCGGGCCCGGCGGTCAGGATATCGAGGTTCTGGAGCGGTTTCTCGTCGTCGGTGATTTTGACGACGACATCCTCGAGCGCGGCGCCGTTGGTGAGCAGGTTACTGAGCCCGACCTTGCGGTTGACGCCAAACGCCTTGTGGACGGCGGGTCGATTGAAATCGGCATCGATCAGCAGCACGCGTTTCTTGGCCTGCGCGATCGCGATGGCGAGGTTGGTCGCGGTCGTCGTCTTGCCCTCGCCGGGCCCGGAGGAAGAGATGAGCAGCATGCGCGCGGGGTGGGTGCGGGTCGGTTCATAACCGGATACGTTCGGCGCACCCGGCTCGCGCGGAGCCGCCTTCGTCTCCCCTTGCTCGTTGCTTCGGCGAGCCAGGCGCTCGCCCTCCAGTTGGGCAGTCGCGACATCCGATGGAGGGCGAGCGTCCTCGCGAGCCGCTTCCGCGGCACGCGCGGCGCCGGTCTCGCCGGTCATGGCGAACAGGCCGGTCCGGATCGCGCGGTAGGCTTCGGCGACGGACGAATTCTGGGCGAGCAGCATAATGGTGGCGCGCGCGGCGAATTCCTGGTCCGCCTGCGCGCCGGGCACCTTGATTTTCGGGCTGATATCGGGCACGAACCCGAGCAAGGGCAGGCGCAGCCGCTTGATATCCTCGGGGCTCTTGATCGTATCGTCGACGTGCTCGACGAACAGGGAGAGCACGACCCCGGCGAACAGGCCGGCGAACAGCGCCATCATGATCATGCGCAGCCGGTTCGGCTTGAACGGGCTGCGCGGGGTTGACGCCTCCTCGACCACGTGCACGTTCGTCTTGACGAACCCGGAGCTGAGATCGACCTCGCGCAGCCGGTCGATCAGGATATCGAGCAGCTTGTGGTGGCGGTCCACCTCGCGCTGGAGCCGGGAATAGTTGAACACTTCCTTGGCCAGGTGCAGGGCGGACTCGCGCTGCTCGTTGTAATAGCGCAGCAGCTCCTCTTCCTCGTAGCCGAGCATGGCGAGCCGGCTGACCTGGGCCATGAGCACCTGCTCGCGCAGCCGGTTCACCTTCCGGCGCGCGGCCTGGTATTTCGGGTGTTCGGGGCCATAGGTATCGACCAGCGCGCTGAGCTCGTCTTCGGCCACGGTCAGCCGCTTCTCGAGATCGTCGAGCGCCGCTTCCGTCTGGAGCGAGAGCCGGACCTCGTCCTCCTCGTCCGGCCCGTTCGCGCCCTGTGAACCTGCCTTTGGCCCCGCGCCTGACCCGGCGTTCGGTGCGGCGGCGCCGAGCGCCTTACTTTCCGCGGCGACCTTGATGCGTTGGAGCTGGACATCCATGAGCCGCTTATTGAGTTCGACCATCCGCCGGATAGCGGGCTGGTCCTGCTCGGCGGTATTGAGCGACACGCCAACGGCGCTTTCGCGGAACGCCTGCAGCTCGCGCTGGGCCTGGAGGTAGGCTTCTTCCTCGCGGTCGCGTTCTTTCTTGAGCGCGATATAGGCGTCGCTGTGCATACCGAGCCGGCGTTCGACGTGGTACTTGGCGAACGCGCGTGCGACGGCGTTGGCGATGACGGCCGCCTCGCGCGGCGCGGCGCTTTCGACGCTGACCTCCATGAAGTGGGTATCCTTCACGTACTTGGCCTGGACATAGCCGCGGAGCCGTTCCCAGGGCTGCGGGGGCGGCGGCGGCGCGGCGCCGGTCAGCGCGCGCCAGGTGTCGGCGGGTGAGGGTTCAGGTGTCCCGCCTTCGCCCGGAGCGCTCGCGCCTCGGGCCTTCGGCGCGGCAGGCAGGTTTCGGGTGTCAGCGGGTTCAGGGGGGGCCGGCGGACGCGGATCGCGGGTCGCGGATGAAGAGGCGGCCGCCGTGAAGGCGGCGGGGCTGGGCTGTGCGAACATGGCCTTGATGTCGGGGTCTTCCATGGCGATTTCGAGCACGACCCGGCTGCGCAGGAGCTGGGTTTGGGTCTCGTAGTATTCGGGGTCCCAGGCGGCGGTATCCTGGATGACGCCGGCGACGCCCTGGATGCGGGGAGCGAACCGCTCGACGAGCAGCTTGGCGGTCGCGCGGTAGGCTTTGGGCGCTTTCATGGCGCGGTAGGTCCCGACCGCCGCGACGAGCACGAACGCGGCGATCAGGAACCAGATCCGGCGCCGGAAGATACCGAGGAACCGGCGCACCTCCGACTCGCCCGGCGAGTCGAACTCGCCCGCATAGCCGTACGGGTAGCCGTAGCCCGGATACTCGCGGTGCGGCTCGCGTTGCGGCTGCGTCGAGTTGTTTGGCTCGGGGGTCATGCTTGCTCGAACTCCCGCTCCGCGCTTGACAGGCGATTACGAGTGAGATCAGGATCGGGGAATTGTGTTCTCCGACAACTCCGCAAATGGTGAATGCACAAACCCCACCCTACCCCCGGCCTCACGGTTCCGGGCGCAGTTGGGACACGTATTGGCCGGGTGGCACAGGCGTTTCCTGCGCCCCCGGCTCCCCCATAATTGTCGTTTTGCACCCCACTACCCCTACAGGCACAGGGGCTAGAAAGCAAGCAGGATGCCAGCGGGCAAGACCCTGGAGAAAAGGCCAAAACCGGGCATTTCGGCGAAATGCTACGCAAAGCAAGCTGTTGGCCCGCGTTTTTGTGCGGTTTTCCGGACATTCTCCGGCCGGAACATACAACATGCTGTGTTCCGCGACGTTGAGTGCGCGGGGATGTTGACTGTTGCATCTCCTCTCTTTTGCCCGCTAAAGGGCGCGAAACAGGCGCGAAAAGGTTTTACGCAACTCGCGC
>JAFGQW010000207.1 GCA_016935485.1 Planctomycetota bacterium
GCCGGGGCTCTGGCGCGAGATCGAGGCCTCGGTCGCCACCGACCCGCACCGAGAGGAGGTATCCGACGTGAGGAGAACCATCGCGGATGAACTGAAAGAACAGGGGGGCATCGAAACCGCGCGCAGGACGTTGACGCGGCTGCTTCGCCGCCGGTTCGGCGAGGTGCCCGATGACACGATCGCCGTCATCGAGGCCACGACGGACCTCGAGAAGCTGGACGGCTGGCTGGACCGCTTTGCCACGGCGACCACCCTGCAGGACGTCGGCATCCAGTAGCCCGCCGATCTCCCTGCGGTTCTGGCCGCTGAACTCGGCCGAAGCCCGTTGCTGCCTCTCACGGCTCTTGGCGTCGACTGCCAGCAGAACCCAGGCGGTTCAAGGCCCTTCCTCGTCGTCCTCGCCGAAAGCTCTCGGCCGCAGGACCGGCCCGTAGAACCCCGGACGGGGCAGACGCTTCGCCAGCTTCGCGTGTTTGCGGTCAAAGTCCTTCTGGCCGTCGCAGTGCTCGTCGAAGAAGCGCTTGCCGTCGAATCCGTAGAGAATGCTGTTGGAGCCAACGTGCAGCAGGAAGGGCTCGTCCCATCCCCCACCGACAGCCTCGAAACGGCCCTCCAGGTAGCCAGCGAAGTACGCCAGGAACTGATTGATCTCCTCGCACGAGAACTCGGCTTCGTCGGGAGGGAAGTAGTACGGCTCCTCCACGCGTGGATCGGAGTCGCCGACCACCCGCGAAAGCTGGTAGTCGACGTAGTCGCGGATGTTGACCACCCGGAGCATGTACGCGGGCCAGCGGCGCGTCCGCGCTACGCCGAGCGCCAGCGGGAACGAGAAGTCGCCCTTCCATTCGTCGAACATCCGGCTGCGCTCCCCGAACAGGCGCTTCAGGATCGCGTAGGTCTCGGCCAGACTCAGCCGCGAGGAACACGACAGCTCGAACCCGAACAGACGGTCATGCTTCACGGCGATGCACCGGTCGCACAGCTCGACGTACTCCCCATCGCTCAGCCGCTGGAGAAAGTACAGCTGCCCGCCGACCTTGATCCTGAGCGTCTCGGGTCCTTTGCGCTTGCCTCTGCCGATCATGTCCTCCGAGCATATCCTGAGATGCGCTGCCGGATCAAGTCCCCCCGCGCCCAGGGCAGGTCCCTCGGGCCCGGGACGCTCCAAGCCGCCGCTTCGCCGCCGGTTCGGCGAGGTGCCAGCGCAGACGATCGCCGTCATCGAATCCACGACCGGCCTCGAGAAGCTGGACGGTTGGCTCGATCGCTTCGCGACGGCGGCCACCCTGCAGGACGTCGGCATCCAGTAGGGCGCCGCGCCCCGGATCATCGTCCAGCAGGTGGCCTTGCCCTGTTCCGCACTCCCGGCCATCCGGGCCGGGGTACCAGGTCGCCCGGTCCCTGGGAAGGGGCGCCGCCGGCCGCGAGGATGGGGACCGTGTAGGCGTCGCAGCCGAGGCGCCACTGGATGAGGAAGAGCACGAGGAAGCAGACCAGGTTGATCGCCTCGAGCCCGGCCAGCCATGCGTGCCCGTAGATCCAGGCCCAGAGGATCGGAGAGGCACCGCGATTCAGCGTGGCTGGGCCTGCTCGGACTCGACCTCGGACGGCGCAAGGCGTAGGGTGATGGAGTAGCCCTCTGCCGTCCCCGGTGCGCGGGCCGGTAACGAAGCGGACGCCGTCCCGAAACCCGGATCGCTTGCCTCGACCTCCAGCTCGTAAGGATCGGCCGTGTGGAACTCGGCCAGGCCCGCCAGATCCGCGCGCGCGGCCATGCGCACGAATCGTCCTTCCCGCAGCCGGACGATCGCCCGCGGCACGGGCCCGCCGGTCGCATCGATCACCCGGACCTGGACCCGCGTGGACCGCGCGTCGACGACAAGCACGCCCACATCGATGTCCCGCGGCGGCTCAGGCATCCGGAGAGCGCGACAGAGCATGGCCCGATCACCCGGGTCGTGGCGAGTTCCCCATACCAGATCGTAGCAGCCAGGCCCGATCCGGGCGATGGAGAACTGGCCGGAGCGTGAATAGCGTGAATACTGATGATGGGTCTCCCCGGGGGGGCGCATCCTCCACTGCGTCGATGCCGTGCGAACGCGCCACCTCGTTCCTGCCCAGCGAACCGCGACATACCCGTGCGCGACGGGACGGCCGCGGTCGTCCACCACGCTGCCGCATACGCGTGCCGTACGCTCAATGTCGAGATGCACGGGACATGCCGGATCGGGGACGGCGCGCTGCATGCAGCCGGCGGCGCTGCTGTCGGCCGCAAGCCATGCCGGGCGCGGAAGCGGGCACCGGACGGTCTGTGGCATGCCGCTCGCCTGCAGCCTGCTGGCGATCACGCGCAGGCCGCGCGCGGCATCGTACGCGAAGATCGCGGCCGTGTGCTCTTCCCGACCCCTGAGCAGCAGGTCGATGGGCACGGCGTCCGCGTCCGAATCCTGCGTGGCCGATCGCTCCTCCTTGGAGGCGACACCAGCAACGCACAGGACGAGAGAAAGGCCCGTGCGCTGCTCCCCTTCCCGCAGGAAGAACCGGCCAAGCTCCTGCTCCCCGCACCCGACGGTCACCAGGCCAGGCACGCAGTCGAACGCGAAGATCCCGTCGTAGTCAACATGGACGCGTCTTCCCTCGGGCGATGTGCGCAGCTCGAACGTCTCCGATAGGCTCCGCCGCGAGCCACGTCGATCGCCGCCGGGGACGTAGACTTCCAGGCGGCCTTGCACACGGGCTGGACGAAACACCAGCACGACGATGTCCTCGTCGGGCGGCACGATGCGGTGCGGCCGAGCGATCCAGCACCTGTCGATTACCGTGAGGCCGTACTCCTGCGGCGCGAGCTCGTGCGAACGAAACCGGCCCTGCGGGTCGGTGGTAAGCCGGATCTCCGGCCCGTTGGACCAGCCTTCCGCCTTAAGACCAATCGACACGCCGGCCACCGGGGCACCGGCCGCGTCGATACACCGGCCGGAAACGTGTCGTGCCCGATGAAGCCACACCACGGCGGGCCATTCGAATCCGGCGGACACCTCGGTCGCCGCGAATCCCTCGGCGGTGATGTGGATCATGTTGGCGAGTTCCTGGGAAGTCGGCGATCCGTGTCCTGCGCCCGACCACCGGAACGGGACGAGCGCAATGCCTTCCGCGTCGGTCTCCGCCAAACCGCCCCGGTTCTCGATGCGCGCACCAGCAATCGGCTGGTCCGACTGGTCGAGAACCCGCATCCGAGAATGCGTCACGTCAGGGTTGTCATCGTCCGGCGAGCGCTCTGGGACCACCGCCGCCGCGCCACTGGCCCCGTCACCGCCAGAGGGGCCCGAATCCATCGCCGAGTTCGAGCGGTGCGGCGGTTTCGGAGGGGTAACGACGTCACCGCCCGGCGCACCCTCCGGCCGCGGCGCCTCCTCTTCGACCGCTCGAGCCAGCTCCGCGTCCCGGAGCACGGCCTCGTCCTCGGTCACGCTCAGGACAAGGACCGACGCGAGCGCCGAAACCGCCGCGCCAAGCGTGACCACGATCGCCATCGCACGCATCGGAGTTCTCCGGCCGGTGCGGTGCAACTCCAATGCCCAAGGACGGGCAGCGTGGAATTCCAGACTCGGCGCCGGCCGCCAGGCGCTCCTCCGAGCGAGCGCGTAGCGGCCCGCCTTCGCCGCCGCCGACGCCGCGATTTCCGGAGTCTCCGTGCTCGCCGGTGCCGCCGCGCCGTCGGGGTCGTGAAGGCGCACGCTCGAGGTGCGCGCGACCACGCCGCCAAGCGGTCCGCGCAGTGGACGAGAAGCGCCCCCTCAGCGCGCTCCCGCGCCGGCCAGCCGCTCCCGGAGCCGGGCGATCGCCGGGTGTCCGGGCGCCGCCACGGCAAGCCGGTCGACGCAAGCCCGCGCCGCATCGGCCCGGCCGGCCCGGAACTCGGCCTCGGCCGCCCGGACCAGAATCGGCGGGTGATCGGAGTACCCCGCGAGCCGCCGCGCCGCCGCATCGGCAGCCGCCTCGTTCTCCCGCCGCGCGATCTCCTCCAGGAGACCCGGCGCGCGCCGGACGTTCAGCGCATCCCGCTCGAGCAGCTCCTTCTCCACCCGGTAGGCGAGCCCGTCCTCCCCCACCGCCCGCGCCGTGTCCGCCAGCACCAGCGCGTCGCTCGCCCGCTCGCCCCGCTCCTCGACCGCGCGCTCCATCATCGCGCGAGCAGCCTCGCGATCGCCGGCGCGGACAAGCCACCCCGCCAGCCTGATCCGCACGCGCGCGAGCGCCGCCCCCTTCGCCAGCCGCGCGAACCCCTCCTCCAGCAGCGCTGCCGTCCGCGCGGGCTCGCGCGCCTGCGCCGGCTCGGGCAGCAGCGCCGCGAGCGACACCGGCAGCCCTGCCCCCGTCTCGCTCGCCTGCGCCAGGATCTCGCGGAGCGCCTCCGCGAAGCGGTCCATCTCGCCCCGCCTCGCATGCAGGATCGCGAGCCGCGCACGCAGCCGCTGCGCCCCCGCCGACCGCGCCGAGTAATCGGGCAGCTCGTCCAGCACAGCGCGGATCGCCGCGGCGCACTGCTCGATGTCGGCCACGTCGCCGGTCTTCTCCCACCCGTCGAGCAGGAACTCCACCTTGTCGAACGTGTGCGTGGGCGAGGAGAGAAGCAGCCCCTCCCACTGCGCCATGAGCTCGCGCACTCGCTCGCTCCGCTCGGCCTCGGGGAACGTCACCGCATACGCATCCACGAGCGCGAGCGCCGACGTGCCGTCGCGGAAGTAGCTCTGCCCGAGCCGGCTAGTGAGCAGATAGCGGTAGAGGCAGCGAGCCGCCTCGAGATTGCCGTGGCTCGCGTAGAGCGCCGCCAGGCGGTGCATGAGGCCGGTCTCCTGCTCGCCCTTCATCAGCACGTGCTCGCCGAGCCGCGCGAGCGCCGGCGCGAGCGCCGCGGGCAGCGGCTTCCGGCCGTCCCCGGTCAGGCGCAGCAGCAGCTCCACGTCGATCTCGAACAGGTCGTCCGATGAGAGCCGGTCCGCGAGATGGCGCGTCGTCTCCTCCGCGCCGAGCCGCCGGAACCGCGTCTCGGCGAGACTCGCGAGAATCGGGCCGGCATCCCGCGACTGCGGCGAGAGCCCGGCCCGCCACGCGCACACCAGCTCCTCCTCCGCCCACGGCCGATCGGCCAGCTGCCAGTAGACGAGCCGCCGCGGGTCGCTGCCCTGCCCGAAGATGACGCGCGCGCCCTCGTCCTCGACCTCGGGGCCGGCAAGCCCCCCCTTCCCGAGCGGAGCCGGCCAGACCGCGGAAACGTAGATCCTCCGGTCGCGCGTCTGCGCCACGAACCGGCGAAACGCCTGCCGCGCGGCCTCCTCCCGCCCGAGCTGATCCAGCAGCGCGACCTCCAGCACATCGACCTGCCCGGGTTTGACCTTGCGGACCGCCTCGAGCGCCTCGAGCGGCCGCTCGAGCTCGCGGTAGTACGCGGCGAGCGACCGGTACTGATACGTGTTGTCGGCGATCTGGCCGCTGAGCCACCGCGCTTCGATCTCGGCCACCTCGGCCAGTCTCCCCAGCGCCTGCAGCACCGAGACGAGCTGGCGGCGAATCGCCGAGTCGTCGGGCTGCCGCTCGTACGCCTCGCGCAGCCGCGCCGCCGCCGCGCCGAGCTGCTCGCGCCCACACAGCACCGCGCTCTCCAGCAGCACGCGGACCGGTGCGTGCTCACCGCCGAGCTCCGGCGCAAGCCGCTCGATCTCGGCCGCGAGCCCGCCGTCCGGATCGCGGATCGCCTGCTGGAGGATCGCCTGCTCGCCGTGCTCGAGCCGGCCTCGCTTCGCGATCGCCTGGAGCGCGGCCGCGAGCTTCTCCCGCGCCTTTTCCGCACGGCCTGCGCGATGCTCCAGTACCGCCTCCGCGAGCCCGATCACGTGCTGCCCTCGCTGCTCCCGCCCGAGCGCGCGCACCAGCCGGAGCGCGAGCTCCGGACATGCACTTGCCGCCGCAAGCCGCGGCACCTGATACAGGTAGGCGCTCTCCGGGAAGTCGCGGTCGGGCCGGGTCTCCTCGAAGGTGCGCGCGATCGCCGCCACCGACGCCTCGTCCAGCGGGAACGGAAAGCCGGACGCGAGGCTCAGGATCTGGTTCCGCCGGCTGCGCTCGTTGAGCCCCCCGAGCGCCTTCTGGATGAGCCGGGCGCGGTGTTCGGCGGGAGCGAGCGCGAGGAGCGAGCGCAGGCCCGAGAGCGTGCCGCGCGTCTGCTCGACCATCCGCTCGAGCACCTCGAGGCTTCCGGACGTCTCGCGGCCGAGCCGCGCCCGGAGCGAGAGCAGGAATCCCTCGATCGCCGCCCGCTTCTCGTCGCCCGCGCCGGCCGCGAGCGCCTCCAGGCGCGCCACGAACGCCGCGCGCTCCTCGGTCGACCACCGGCCCCACAGCACCTCGACGAAGCTCTGGAGCTGCCCCGGAATCGACCGCGCGTGGGTCGTGCGCCCGATCGACTCCAGCCACCGGTCCGCCCACTCGCGCACCGCCGGCTCGTCGCCGAGCGCGATCGCGACCATCGCGAGCGTGCGCGCCGTGCCGAGGTTGAAGTCCTTCGTATCCGCACGCGCGGCCTCGAGCAGCCGTCGCGCCTCCGCAACACGCCCCGCGGTGAGCAGCCGGGGCAGCAGCACGGCGATCCGGGAAGCGCCCGGAGTCTTCTCCTCCGCGAGGTACTTCTCGATGCCGCCCTGCTCGGCGACCAACCGGTCGAGGTAGAGCGACCGGAAGTCCTTCGCGAGGTCCATCTCGAGCGCCGCCGCAAGCTCCGCGGCGCGCCGCGCGAGCCCCTGGTTCATCCGCATCCGCACCGCGTTTCGCCGCTCGTTCGAATCGCCGGGATACTCGGCGAGCACCGCCCGGTCCACGCGGTCGGCCGCACCGGGCTGCTCGAACGCGAGCGCGGCCCGCCGGAGCAGCGACAGCAGCAGTGCGAGCCGCGGGTTGTCCTGGAGCCGCTCGCGGAGCTCGCCGCTCTCGCGTCGCGCCGCAAGCTCCCGCGCGATCCGGCTCTCGAGGTCCGCAAGCAGCGCCGCGCCGCTCGTGGCGTCCTGGTTCGCGAGCAGCCCGGCCGTCACCGCCGGCGCAAAACGGTCGAACTCGGCGACGTTGCGGCTGCGGGCAAACGAGCTGTGGACGACGGTCCGCCCGACGCCGGCGGCGCCCATTCGCACGCTCGTGCTCGCCGTGGCGCGCACGCCCGGGACACCGCCGGGTGCGGCCGGCTCGGGCGCCGCCTGCCGCGGCTCCCCCACGGCGCCAGGCGAGCGCTTCACGAGCTCGTCCATGGCCCGCGTGAAGTCCCGCCGCGCCTGCTTGCGATCGCCGGCCACCTCGGCGAGCAGGCCCACGCGCGCGAGCAGCTCGACGTCGTCGGGCGCGGCGAGCAGCGCCTGCCGGAGGATCCGCGCCGCGTCGCCGACATGCCCTGCCTCCTCGTAGTAGCCGGCGATCTGCCGCTGCATCGCCGCGAAATCGCCGGCGATCCGCGTGCGCGCGAAGACCCGCTCGGCGGTCGCGAGATCGCCGCTGCGGATGAGCGCGCGGCCCAGATCGAGGAACACCTGCGGTGGCATCTCCTCGCCGAGCGCGAGCACGCTCCGGCCGGCGTCGATCACGCCCTCGGGACGGCGCCGTCCCTCCTCCATCTCCATCACCTCGCGGAGGATCGCGGACCGCCGCTCGCCGGCAACGACCGCCATGAGCGCGGTCATCGACACCTGTGCCTCGGGGTTGCGAAGCTCCTCGGCGAGGTCGGCCGCGAGCTGGAAGAGGAACGCCTTGGAGGGGCGCTGGGCGATACGCTCCTTCACGCGGCGCTCGGCCACCCGCAACGTCGCGCGATCCGCGCCGAGGTTGAGCAGCCCGTCCACCGCCACCGTGAAGAGATCGTCCTGGTCGGCCCGCTCGAGAAGATCGAGGAACATGCGGAGCGCCTGGTCCCGGCGGCCGTCGTCCCGCATCACGTTCCCGAGCAGCAGGTGGTCCTCGATGCGGTCCGGGTGGCGGGCGAGCACGCGCGTGTACGCCTGCACGGACTCCTTCATCAGCCCCACCATCGCGAGCACGCCGGCCGCGAACTCCTCGGCGAGCACGTCGTCGGGAGCGATCGCCTGGAGCCGCTCCAGCGCCCGCTTGGCCTGCCGGCCCCGGCCGCGCTCGAGCGCTCCGATGGCAATCTGCTGCTGGTAGTCGATCGCGTTCTCGGGATCGACCTCCTGCAGGCGGGTGAGCGTCTCCTCGTAGCGCCGGTAGTCCATGCAGTGCTGGTAGACCCGCGCCATGGTCTGGAGCGCCTCGGCCTCGTTCGCGCCGAGCCGGGGCGCGAAGGTCCTCAGCACCTCGATCGCCGAGACGGCGTCGCTCGCGCGCATGTAGAGCTTCACGAGGAGGCCGAGCTCGCGGGTTTCGCCCTCGCCGGCCTCGAGCGCCTCCTCGAGATCGATCGCGAGGTCCGCGAGCCGGCCGGTGTTCGAGGTGAGGTCCAGCAGCCGGTCCTCGGCCTGGCGGACGCGCGCGGCGAGGCTCGTCGTGCGCCAGAGCTGCTTCCAGATCTCGAGCGCCGGCTCGATCTTGTGCTGCTCCTGGAGGAGCCATGCAAGCCGCATGAGCACGTCCTCTGCCGCGGAGCGCTCCGCGATGCGCTCGAGCACGCGCACCGACTCGTCAAAGCGGTTCATGCGCTCGTACGCATCCGAGACCTGGGCGAGCGCCTCGTCGGAATCGGCGAACTCCTCCTCGACGGTCCGGAGCCGCGCGAGCGCGGCCGCCACGCGCCCCGCCATCCGATCGATATCCGCGAGCAGCAGCGCGCCGCGAAGCCTGGCGTCGCGATCCAGCTCGAGCGCGATCCCGGCCGCGTGGCGCGCCTCCTCGTCGAGCGAGAGCGTGCGCGCGGCCTGCGCCAGGCGAAGCACCTGCTTGCCGTCGCGGCCCGCGGCTTCGGCGCCCTGGCGGAAGACCGCCGCCGCCTCCTCCCGCTCGCCGCGCAGCAGATGAAGCAGCGCCAGCCCCGAGCGCCATTCCGTCCGGACCGGCTCGCGCCGGATCAGCGCGCGATACGTGCCCTCCACCTCCTCCGGGCGGTTGCACTCGAGCGCGAGCCCGATGATCTCGCGCTGGAGACTCCGGAAGGGGCGCTCCCGCTCGGCCGCCTCCGGCCCGAGCCCCTCGCCCGCGAGCAGCAGCCTCAGCGCCTCCTCGGGCCGGCGGAGCTCGCGCAGCACCGCGATCAGCGCGTCCACCCGCTCCGGGGTCCGGTTGGCCGCGGCCAGCCACTCATCGGCAAGTGCGCCCAGAGTGCCCGCCGCACGGTGGGCGGCGATCAACCGCTCCTGCGCGTAGCGGCGATCGCGGGTCAGCGTCGCCGCCTGCATCGCCTGGAGGAAGTGCTCCCCGGCCGCATGGTGATCGCCCGTCCGGAGCGCGAACGTGCCGAGGAACAGATGGTCCCGGAACGCGACCGGCGTCGTCCCGCGCTCCTCGTCCGTCTCCTCCGCGCGCGCCTCGAAGCCCGCGAACAGCTCCGGCCGGCCGTAGAGCGCCCCCAGCAGCGCCACGTAGAAGTGGAGGTCCGGCTGGCCGGGGTGATCGGCGAGGATCTCCCGGAGCGGCTCGAGCCCGGCGTCCTCGCCCTGCGAGAGCAGCAGGCTCGCCTTCCGCAGCCTGAGCGCGATGCGAAGCGCCGGGTCGTCGACCCCGGCGAGCGCGCGCTCCAGGACCGCCACCGCCGGCGCCTCGCGGCCGAGCATCTCCAGGACACGGGCCAGCTCGGCGAGCCCCGCGCCGTCGAGAGCGCCCGCTGCATCGAGCTGCTCCATGAGCTCCAGCGCCCGTTCGGGCCGGCCGTCGGCGCACGCGACCCGCGCGAGCAGTCGCGCGGCTCGCGGGTCGGCGGCGGCGGCGCGCTTCTCCAGCGCCGCCAGCAGGCGGTCGAGATGCCCGTCCTCGAGGCGGCACGCACGCATCGCGGCGTCGAGCGCACTCGCGCCGCGCGGCGAGTCCGGCCCCGCCTCGAGCGCCGCCACGACGCCGTCGCGCGCCTCCGCGGGAAGCTCGCCGGCTGGCGCCGCCGTCTCCTGCGCGCCGACCGCGCCAGCCGCAAGCACGGCCAGGCCGAGCACGCAGGCGAGGAGCGCGGCGGCACTGCCCGCGCGCCGCGAAGGACGCCGCGGCGCGAGCCGGCGCACCAGCACGAGCAGCAGGAACACGCCGAGCGCCGCCGCGAGGCAGGTCCGCCAGAGGGGATGGCCGACCGCGAGCGGGCGCGCCGGCACCGGGGTGAGTCCGCCGTCGGCGCGACCGCCGGTGACGCGCGCCAGCTCCGCGAGCCGTGCGCGTTCCGGCGCGACCGCGGTCCATTCGCGCTCGGGCGCGATGCCGAGCGCGCCGCGGGACAGCGCGCGCCCCTCCGCGTCGACGACCGCCAGCCGCGCCACGCCGGCACTCACTCCGTCGAAGCGCAGCGCGCAGGGCGCCTCCCGGCCGCTGCCGGCCGCGGCGAGCCACGGCTGCTCACGCGTGCGCGGTGCCGCCTCCGGCCCTTCCTCGAGCCGCACCGCGAGCCCCTCCGGGAGCGAGCCGTCCGGCTCGGCCCACGCGAAGACCGCCACCCGATCGCGCGCAGCGAGCGCGCGCAGCGCGATCTCGCCTGGCCGGCGCGGCCGGCCGCCTTCCTGGACGAGACCGGTCAGGAGCCGCGCATACCCCTCGGAGGCCGCAAGCTCCCGGCTCCACGGGCCGGAGAGCTGGCTCATCCACGCCGCCACCCGCCCGAGCCCGTAGCTCCACCGGCAGAGCAGCGGCTCGCCGCGCCCGGTCTCGAGCAGCACGTCCGCGGTCGACCGCGCCTCCACCTCGAGGACGCCGTGCAGCCGGACCGCGGGCTCGAGCGCGACCTCGCGCGCCACGAACGAGTCGCCGACCACCTGCACGCCGACCGGCTCCTCGATCGCCGGCGAAAGGAGCGAGCTTTCCGGCTGCTTCACGATCACCTCCGGCATGTTGAAGCGATCGGGCGCGTGGTAGTAGCGGCCGCGGCCCCACTGGGCGAGGCTCACGAGAAACGCGCTGTGCGTGCCCGGGCCGACCAGCACCGTGGAGACCGTCATCCCCTTCTCGGCCATGCCGCGGACCAGCGGCTCGAACGGGCCCTGCTCCACGCCGCCGTCGGTCAGCACGAGCACGTGGCGGGTGCGCGTGCGCACGTTGAGGAGCGCGTAGTGCGCCTCCTCGATCGCCGGCAGGATCACGGTGCCGCCGCCGGCGTTCAGCCGGTTCAGCGCCCGCTGCAGATCGACCGCGTTGGAGGCGGCCTGGATGGGCGCCGCCCAGCGCTTGGCCCCGTGGAACTCCACGATGCCCGCCTTGTCGTGCGGCTTCAAGCGGCGGAGCGCCAGCCGGGCCACCTCCTTGGCGAGCTGGATGCGCGCCCCGCCCATCGAGCCCGAGGTGTCGATGATGATCACCAGGGTGGCGCTGGGATCGCGCCGCTCCTCCTTCTGCTGAAAGCGGACCGGCAGGATCTCCTCCAGCCGCGTGCCGGCGTAGCCGCCCGGGCCGAAGCTCCGCTCGCCGCCCGTGACCAGCAGCCCCATGCCCTGCTCCACGGCCGTCTCGACCGCGTCCAGGAAGCGCGCCTCGAGCGACGTGGCCGGCACGTCCGCGAGCACGAGATGGTCCACGCGGTCCAGGTCCTCCCGGCCGTCGAGCGCGGAGGCCGGCTTCGGGATGACCCGCGCACCGGGGCCGAGGAGCCGCGCCAACGGCCCCGCCATCGACGGCGCCTCGTCCTCCTCGACGAGCCACACCCGCCGCGGCGGCAGCCCGTACACCGCGAGCGTCCGCGCCGTCCCCGGGATGACCTCGCCGTCGAGGTCGTGCAGCACGAGCCGCAGGCGGTTCACGCCCTCCTGCTCCAGCTCGTGCGTGATCGCCGCCTCGCCACGCCCCCCCTCGATCGCGATCGCGACCCTCTTCTCGGGCGCCGGCGGTTCCACGCCAGTGAGCCGCGCCTCGAGCACGCCGTCCGTGGCCGCGCCGACCGCCACCCGGACCGCAATCGAGGTGCCGACCCGCGCCTGGCAGGGCAGCGCGACCGGTTCGAGCACCGGCTGGGGCGCGCGCGCGCCGGCGATCAGCACATCGAGCGGGATCGAGCGCGCCGTGAGCCGCCCGACCGCGTCCCGCACCTCGCCGGCCGACTGGCGGCCGTCGCTCACCAGCGTCACCGCGCCTCCGGCCCCCGCCGGGATGCAGGCGAGCGCCAGGTCCACAGCGCGCTCGAGCCGGCTTCGCTCCGGACGCAGGCCGTCGCGCGCGAGCGGCTCGAAACGCCGGGGATCGCGCGGTGCGGCGTCGAGCTCGCGCGCCGCGCCCGCAAACGCCACCAGCCGCACCGTCTCGGCGGGCTCGGCCGCCGCGAGGACCTGATCCACGGCCGCCTGCACATCGGCGAGCGAACCCATGCTGTCGGAGACATCGGCGAGCACGACGCGAACCCGCGGCGTTCCCTCGCCAGTGAGCACGGGCTGCGCCAGGGCCAGGGTGAGCAGCGCGAGCAGCAGCACACGCAGCGCCGCCACCGCCGGGGAAAGTGCCGGCGAATCGTCCCGGCCCCGTCGGTGCCACCACAGCACCACGGGCACCAGCAGGATCACCAGCAACGCCTCGGGTCGGAGCAATGTCATCGGCCTCGGCTCTCCGCGGCAGTCGTCCCGGGGCGGGCTGTCCCCCGGGCCGTCGTTCTCGTCGTCCTCGTCGTCCTCATGGAATGCGGCCTCGCACGTGGAGCCAGGCGTCGATCAGCACCAGCACGAGGACGGCCAGCGCGAGCCACTCCCAGCCGCGCGGCGAGGACGCCGGCGTCGCCGGCAGCCGCTCCTCGCCGCTCGGCGCCCCGGCGGGCAGGATGCGATCGGGATGGACCGCGATCTCGTCCGTGCGGCCGGCACCACCCAGGGTCCACGCCCCGGGCGCGAGATCCCGCACGTCGAGGAGGCCGCGGACATCCGGCAGCCGGCGGCCGGCGGTGTCCGCGATCTCCACGGGCGCAGCCGTCCCGGCGAGGAGCATCGCCGGCGCCGCTTCCGGCACCGCCACCGCACCAGGCCGGTTGCCGGCCAGCCGCTCCAGCAACGCCGCGAGGTGGGCGATCGCGGCCGGCTCCCGCGCGAAGGGGCTCGAAAGCTCCAGCAATCCCGGCGCCACCTCGAGCACCGCGGGCGCGCCGGGGACGAGCTGGAGCAGCGGTCTCCGGTCGGCCGCGAGCAGCGTCGAGCCGGCGTCCGCCGCGAGCAGTGGCCGGACCCCGGCACCGAGCCGCGGCAGCTCCGGCCGGCCGGCGCCGTCCAGAAGAAGCGCCGCTCCCTCGAACGCCGCGACCGGGCTGCCCGCAGGAAGCGCCTGCGGCTCCGCCGCGCCCACCGCGAGCCGGAGCTCGGCCCTGTCGCCGGCGGCCGGCACCGCGAGCCACGGGTGCTCGCGCACGAGCAGCCCCGCTGGCGGCGGCAGCGCCGGGTCCACCGCGACCCGCCGGACGCGGCGGAGCGGCAGTCGGTAGAGCGCGCGGTCGTTGTGCGGGAAACCGTCGGCCGGGACGAGCCGGACCTCGACGAGCGCACCGTCGGCCGCGACCCCGGGCACCGCCAGCCACGCCACCGACGCGCGGCCGGCGGGCGCGACCTCGAGCATCGCGATCGGCTCGGTCTGGCCGCTCCGGACCACCTCGACCGCAAACGGCGGCGCCGATTCGCCGTGCGCGACCCGCACCTCCAGCGTCGCGCCGTACGCGAGCCCCACGATGCCCCGATCCCGCACCGCGCCGCCGCGACGCACCACCGCGAGCGGCACCTCGCCCGGCGCCACGTAGAGGCCCCGGTCGAACCCCTCCCGCACGGGCAGGTCCCGGGGAAGCTCCGGCCCCGTGAAGAGCACCACCTGCGGGTGCGTCTTCCCGGCGAGCCGAGCCGCCGCCCGGCGCAGCGCCCCGGCGAGGTCCCCCATCCCCGCCGCGGGACGGACCTCGGCGACGCGACCGCGCGCGAGGTTCCGGGGTGCATCCCAGTCCACGAGCGGCCCCGCGCCCGGCTCGGTCGTCAGCACCGCCACCCGGTCCCGCAGGGAGAGCGCCTCGAGAAACCGGCCCGCCGCCGCCCGGACCTCCTCGAACCGCATCGCGCCCGGCACGCCGCTGCTCGGATCCGCGCGCGCCGCGAGTGCCGCCCCGTTGTCGAGCACCACCACGACGTGGCGCGTCGCGGCGCGGCCCGCCTTCGTCTCGGGCTCGGCGAGCGCGAGCGCGAGCAGCGCGGCCAGCGCCGCGAGGAACAGGAACGTGCGCGGGTGGCGGAAGCGGCCGGGGAGAGTCCGCGCGCGCGTCTCCTCGACGGCCTCCTTCCAGAACAGCAGCGTCGGCACGCGCCGGATCTCCGGCCGCACCCGCAAGTGGTGGAGCGCGAAGAGCGCGGCCGCCGCGGCGGCGATCAGGGCGGCGAGTACGAGCGGCGAGAGTCCGAGCAGCGTCACGGCCGGCACACCCCTTCGGGAAAGAGCACGCCGAACTGCGGCAATGTCGGCGCGTCCGCGTCCAGCTCGAGCAGCGCGGCGCCGCGCGCGAGGGCAAAGGACCGGATCCCCTCCTCGAAGGCGCGATAGCTCTCGCGATACCGGGCCTGGACCGCCTCGGAGACCGACACGTCGAGGGTCTGGTCGGTCTCGCAGTCCGCGAGCCGGAACTCCCCCGCGAGCACCGGCTCGCGGTCGGCCGGGCGCAGCACGCGGATCAGCACCAGCCGGTGGCGCAGCGCGCCGAGCGCCTTCACCACCGCCTCGAGCCCGCGGTCGTCAAAGAAGTCCGAGATCACCACCGCCAGCGCCGGCCGGTGCGGCGCGCGCCCGAACTCCGCGAGGCTCGCGCCGATATCCGTGCGTCCGAGCGGCACCTGCGCCTCGAGGAAGCCGAGCACGCGGTGGAGGTTCCGCTTGCCCCGCACCGGCCCGAGCGCCGGGCCGAGCCGTTCGCCGAAGGGATGGACCGCCACCGGATCGAGCTGGTTCAGGCTCGCCGCCGCCATCACCGCGGCGGCACGCCGGGCCGCATCGGCGCGCGGCGGCGACTCGAGCCACATCGAGTCGCTCTGGTCCAGGAGCACGTGGAGCGGCAGGTCGCGGACCTCGTCCCGGAGCCGCAGGAAGACGCGCGCGAAGCGGCGGTACAGGTTCCAGTCCACCCGGCGGAAATCGTCGCCCGGCACGTACGCCCGGTAGTCGCGAAACTCGATCCCGCCGCCCGCCTCGCGGGCGTGGTGCTCCGCGAGCCGGCCGCCGCGCACGACCTGGCGGGCCTCGATCCTCAAGTGCTCGAGCGCCGCGAGGAAGTCCTCCGGAAAGAGCGCGCTCATGAGCCTACCGTGCTCAGCTCCGGCACGGCCTCGACCGCGGCCGCGACGATGTCGTCGGGGCGGATGCGCCGCGCCTGCCCCTGGAAGTTCAGCAGCACCCGGTGGCGCAGCACGTCCGGCGCCGCGCGGCGCACGTCCTCGCACGCCACCGCGAACCGGCCGTCGCACAGCGCATGGAACTTGCCCATGAGCAGGAGACCCTGCGCGCCGCGGGGGCTCGAGCCGAGGCTCACGTGCTCGGTCACGATCCCGGGCGCGTAGGGCGAGCCGGGCTGCGTCGCCATCATCAGGCGGATGGCGTAGGTCTCGACCTGCGTGGACACGGGCACCTGCCGGAGGATCCGCCTGAGCGCGAGGATCTCCTCGGCGCTCGCCACGCGCCGGGCCGCCGGCATCTCCTCGCCGGTGGTACGGGCGAGGATCTCGCGGTACTCCTCCTCGGCCGGGTAGTCGACGAGCAACTTCAGCAGGAAGCGATCGAGCTGCGCCTCGGGCAGCGGATACGTGCCCTCCTGCTCGATCGGGTTCTGGGTGGCGAGCACGACGAACGGGCGCGGCAACGGGCGGGTCTGGCGCGCCACCGAGATGGTGCGCTCCTGCATCGCCTCGAGCAGCGCGGACTGGGTCTTCGGCGTGGCGCGGTTGATCTCGTCGGCGAGGATGAAGTTCGCCACCAGCGGCCCCTGCTCGAAGCGCAGCTCGTGGCCGCCGCCCTTCACCTCGTGGAGCACCATGGTACCGACGATGTCCGCCGGCATCAGGTCGGGGGTGAACTGGATGCGCGAGAACTCGAGCTCGAGCGCGTCGGCGAGCGTGTGCACGAGCAGCGTCTTGGCGAGACCGGGCACGCCCTCGAGCAGCGCGTGGCCGTCGCAGAAGAGCGCGGCCAGCACGCCGTCGACGACGGCGTCCTGGCCCACCACCACGCGATGGATCTCGTCGCGCAGCCGCTGGATCACGTCCCGGAACTGGCGGGACTTCTCGTGCGCCGCCGCGGCGCCCTGAAGAAGGGGGTCGGATTCGGTCATGGCTTCACCGGTTCGAGGTCAAGGGGTCGAGGAGCCGCCCGGAACGGGTGCGGCCCGGGCGTGCAGGGCCTTGAAGTAGCGGCGCACCGCCTCGCGGAGCGCGGGGGGGATGCGCACGGGATGGACATCGGGCTCCGGGCCGCGGCGCGCCGCCGCCGCCGCGGGCTCGTGCGTGTTTCCGGGCGAGGTCACCGGCTCGACGCGCTCGTGGGTGACCTTGGTCGTGCCGGGGTTCAGCAGGCCGCGGACGAAGTCCGGCACCGGGACGCCGAGGACGAGCGCGGCGGTGCCGCGCGCCTTCTTCGGCGGCGTGGGGCCGCCGCGTCCCTCGCCGCCCTCGCCCGGCCCGGAGATGGACAGATCCCGCGAGGTGGCGGCCCTGCGGTCGCGCAGACTCGGCTGCGTGCCGCCGCGCGCCTCGTCCTCGGAGATCTCGTCCTCGACGTCCTCGTCGGCGGGGTTCTCCGGCAGTGGTTCGTCGCCGGTGCGGTCCTGCTGCGCCCAGGGGCTCTCAACCGGCCTCATCGCCCCGCCGCCCGAGCCGCCCTGACCGACGGTCGCGCCGAGCGGATCGCCCTCGGGCTGGCGCTTGCCGATCCTGCGCGCGCCCGTGGGCGGCTTCTTCGGCTCCTTCTTCTGGGCGCCGGCGCGCTTTCGCGACTCGTCGGCCGGCGGGGTGCCGCCCTCGGTCGGGTCGCCGCGGGATACCGAGGTCTGGCGCGCCTCGCGCGCCTCGCCGCTCTTGCCCCGACCCGGCCTGCCGGTGGCCTGGACGCGGTTGCCGGTCGCCCCGGGAGCGCTCCGTGCGCGGCCCTCCGTGGGCGGCGTCTCGGAGGGGCTCGCGGTGTCGATGTCCGCCGGCTCGCGCCGGGCTTCGAGCGGCTGGACCGCGGGCGATTCCGCCGGCGACGGCCCGCCGGGGGGATGCACGCCGAGGCGGGTCGCACGGGCGGGGCCGGGCTCATCGGAGGCGCCGGGGCTGCCCGCGGCCGGCGCCAGCAGCGCGGCCACGACCAGGCACAGCACGCCGGCGTAGATCCCGCCGACGGTGCCGAGGATCGGCGGGTTTCGCTCCGGGAGCACCGGCTCCACGCCGCGCGCTTCGCCCAGGACCGCGACGCCGTCCAGGATCGCCGCGGCCTCGAACGGCCCGGCCTCCGCTCGCGCCGACAGATCGAGCGCCGTCGCGATCCGGTTGAGGTTCCCGGCGGCGAGATCGAGGCGCTCGGCGGCCTCGGCGAGCGGAAACGGCCGGCGCCCGGCGAGATACATGCGCACCAACGCCGGCACGGCGGCGACCAGGAGCGCCACGAGGAGCGCCCAGCCCACACCCGGTCCGGCGGGCAGCCCGGCGGCGAGCGCGACGGCGCGCCAGGCCAGGTAGAGGACGGCGCCGGCGCAGAAGAGACGGGCGCCGGAACGTAGCGCCCGGGCGCGGGCGTCGGCCGCGCGGCCCTCGCTGAGGACGCGGCAGGCGGCGCGGAGCCCGTTGCGCAGCCGCAGCCGCGCCTCGCGCACCAATCGATCGCTCGAGCCGACTTCGGGGCCGATCATGCCGTTCTCGCTCTCGCACACTCCGGCGGCTTCGCCAGCGACTTCACTCCCGCTCCGGCGGCACCGCCGACCACATGGCGGCCTGCGCCACGTGCCCGCGGCCATCCTCCACGAACGCCACCACCGCGAGCTGGCGCGGCTCGGGCCGGGTCGGCCGCATCGAGAACTCGCGCTGGGTCTGGATCTCGACCGCGTCGAGGTGCTCCTCGAGCTGGTCTTCAACGCCGGCGAGCGACACCACGCGCTCGACTACCCGCTCGCCGGCGGCGCGGGCGAGCGCCGCCCCGCCGCGCGCGATCTCGAAGCGGGTAACGTAGCGGTGCAGCACGATCTTGTTCGCGCCCGGAAAGAGCACCGTCCGCTCGGCGAGGTAGAGGCGCAGGCGGTGGTCCTCGGCCTCGGGCCCGTCGATCCGCGCCGTCACCGTGAGCCGCTCGCCATCGATCCGGCCCTCGAGCGCGATCGTCCACGGCGTCGGCTCGGCGAGCCGCTCCTCCACCGCCGCCCGCACCAGGCGGAAGGCGCGCGCAGCGCTCTCGGGCGGACCGCCGACCTCCGGGACCGGCACGCGGCCGTCCAGCACCACGGCCGGCGCGCCGCGGACGCCGAGGTGCTGGGCGCGGATCGTCGCCGCCGGCGAGACCAGCGGCTCGGCCGCGGGAACGTGCAGGTGGTGCTGCAGGATCGCCACCTCGCCCGCCGCGAAGTGGGCGACGAGGCCGTCGAACGCGAGGTCGGCGGCGGCGCAGGGCCGGCAGTGGGCGCCGGTGAAGAGCTCAGCGAGCACGGTGCGCGTTGGCCGCGCCCCGCCCGGCGGCTCGTGGCGGCTCGCGGGCTGGAAGGCCGGCACTCGTCCCTCGAGGAGCTTCTCCATCTCGTCGACGTCGTAGGGCGTGCGAATGCCCTTCTTGTCGGCCAGCCGCTTCAGCCCCGCCATCCCCTGGGCGCCCGCCTCCTCGGTGATCGCCGCCTGCAGGTAGCGCGACCAGGCGCGCTCCTCCTGGCCCTTCTTCTCGTAGAGCTGGCCGAGCCTCAGGTTGATGAGCCCGTCCTGCGGGAGGCCGAACGCGGCGGACAGCAGGTGGCGGTAGGCCTCGGAGACCTGGTCCTGTTCCAGCAGAACCGCGCCGATCTCGCTGCGTGCCCGGTGCACGGCGCCGGGGTCCTCGTCCAGGCGCGCGCTGGCGAGCGCGATGTCCAGCGCCGTCTGTCGCACCAGGCGGTACGCCTCCGGCTGGCGGACGACAAGCTGCTTCAGGAGGTCGAGCATGACGCGGGAGCGGCGCTTGGGCGGGCGCGTGCGCGCGAAGTGGTTCACGGCCGTCTCGAGCGCGGTCGCATCCAGCGGCGTCGCGCCGAGCCGGATCTCGAGCAGCACCTGGCCGGCGTCGGCGGCGAGGCGGTGCTCGTGGTGCTCGTCGAGGAAGGCCTCCAGGGCGGCGGCGTCGCGCGCGACGAGCGCCTGGAAGCAGGCCTGCTCCTCGGCGGGAAAGTCCGGCTCGCGCACCGCCTCGAGCTCGAGCCGCCGGAGGTGGGGATCGAGGGTAACGATGAAGTGGGCGAGCAGGTTGTTGCCGAGCAGGAGATCGGGCGCGCCCGGGAAACCCTCCGGCGCGGCGCCCGGCCGGAGCGCCACGTAGTGCGCGATGTCGAGCGCACCGAGGTGCGCCGAGCCGAGGTCGCCGCCGGGGTGGCCGAGCTCGGCGGCGAGGTTGGCGGCGATCCAGGTGTCCGGCTCGCCCGTGGCCGGCGCGGCGATGGCCGTGCGCGACCCGTCGAGCTCCACCTGCACGCGGTAGGCGCCGCCCGCGATGGTCATCGGCACGCTCGTGAGCGGCGGGGCGGCGGCGGGGTGCGTCGGCTCGGCCGCGCGCTCGGCGCCATTCGGCGGCTCCGGCTCTGCCGGTGCGGCGACCGGCGGCGGCAGGGCTTCCGTATCGACCTCCCGGGGCGGCAGGATCGCGAGCGTCGCCTTCTCGTAGTCCAGCCGCAACCGCGCACCGCCGAAGGCGCCCGCGCCGAGGATGCCCACGACCGGGATCTCCTCGAGCTCCCGGGCATACTCGGCCGTGAGGTACTCGAGGAACCGGAGGCGAGAGACCGCCGGCGTGATCGCGGCGGCCCGGTAGTCGGCGAACTCCAGGTCCAGGCTGCCGCCGGGCTCGAGCTCCAGCAGCGCGGCGGTGCGCTCGTGCAGCACCAGGGCCGACGCGCGGCCGAGCTCGAGCAGGAGGTGGGCGGGGACCTTCTTCTCGCCGGCGCGCAGTTCGGCGCGCGTAAACAGGCGGCCGCCGATGAGCCGGGCGGGGACGCCGGGCGCCTCTTCTCGCACCGCCACCTGCGCCGCCGCCGGGGCGGCCAGCAGCACGAGCGCGATCGCGGCCAGCGTTCTCGACATGGCGCATCCCGGTCGGGCAGCCGTTCGAGCGGGGCCCCCCATCCGCCGCAGCGGGATCCGTCGTCCGGCCAGAGGACCACGGACCTCCTGACCCGCCTGGCTCGAGGCCCAGGAGGATAGATAGGACCTGTCCCGGTCGCTGTCCACGCGCGCCGGAGCGATTGCCCGAGAAGGCCGCGCGGCGCGGGGAAGCGGCAGCGGGCGACAGGACCCCGTCAAGTTGGCGCAACTCCTTTCGCTGACGGGTTTCCGATTCCCTGCTGACTTCTTGTACAGCGGCAAGTGCAGCGATACCAAGCGGCAGGCGATCCCGGCGGCTCGCAGCGCCGAGGCTGAGGTCGTGCTGGTGATGGGTGGGGTCAAGGCGGGGGCGTGATCGGGGCGGCGGGCCGGGGTTGGGGCGCGCGGGGGTGGGTAGGGATCGAGTCCGAGGCAGAGGAGGATCGCGCGGACGACGGGGGGATCCGCCGTCGCTCTCGCTTCGCTCGGGCTATGGCGGACAGGTCCGTGATCAGCGCGATGAGGCGGCGGCGCGCGCCGCAGTGAGGACATGCGAGGGCAGAAGCAGGATTGGGTCGAACGCGAACCGGTCGATCAGCGCGAGCGCCGCCTCGACTGAGTGCGCCGAGAAACCGAGGAAGCGCGCCTTGCCGTCCTGTTTCGCGTTCTCCAGCGCGTGGATCGCGGCGTCCTCGCCGAAGATCGTCTCGACCTCCTCCAGCCGGGTCACGCCGTGGAGCGGGTAGAGGTCGACAGGGTCGGTGCGAAGCCGCGCGAGCGAGCGGTCGAGCTCCGAAACCGCCGTGGCCCGCTGGCGCGGGGTCGTCTTCGAGGAGAGGAGGATCGTCTTCCGGTAGGCCTCGAGCGCGGGCCCCATCCGCTCCTCCGCCGAGCCATAGGTGGGGGCAACGTCGAAGGGGTTCACGCCGGCCTCGACGACGAGCGTGAGCTCGCGAACAACCGCTGCAATCGAGGTCGGCACTTCTCGTTCCGCGGGAGCGGACGCCCCCGCCCGCGAGCCGGAGTCGCCGGCCCTGGGGAGCTGAAACCGGTCGGCCTGTCTCCCCGGCCGTGTCGATGGGCTCCTGGAGTCCTGACGGGAACAAGACGTGGCGACTGCCTCGCACCCTGTGCTTGGATCAGCGCTCCGCAAAAGGGCGAGCTGGCTCGCCGTCGTCACCCTCCGCAACACGAACTTGCCGGGCAGCTCTCTCCGCCAGACGCTCAAGGACCGGGTCCGCGTACCGACGGGCCCGCAGCCACCGGACCAGCTCCCCGTAGCTCATGCCCTGGATCTCGGCACTGAGCTGGTTGCGGATCTGACGCATGCTCTCAACGCAATCGAAGGTCTTGACCGGGCGCTCACTCATGGACGGTAACCTCGCGGGGACTGCGAATCTCGAGCAGCGGGAAGCCGTGCTTGAGGTTGACCGCGTTGTACGCCTGGATGTGTCTCAGGTTCACGATGTGCTTGAAGTTCCAGCTGACGAGGACGTCCACGCGGGCCACTGTCGCGAGGGCAATGTGCAGAGCATCCGCCCGCATCGGCGGCCCGATGGCGCCGTCCGCACTGTAGGCTGACGCGAGAGCGTCCGCTTCCGCCGACAGCGCGAGGGCCTCGATGTGCTCCCCCGGTACTTGCCCGAGGGTGCTTCTCACCCCCTCCGGAGCGCTCTCCAGTTCGCGAACCGTGAGTTCAGAAAGCACCAGCGTGAACTCGCCACGCCGGAACGCCTCGAGCAAGCGGCGCGACGGTTCGCGGAAGTCGTCGTCCTCGCAACCACCGAGAACGGACGTGTCCGTATAGATCCGAATGGATCCGAGTCTTCCTTATGATGGCATTCTACCCGACCCGCGTTCGGCCCGACCACCCCATCCTCAGGTCCCCGTCAAGTTGGCGTAACTCCTTTGGCTGAGGGGTTTCCGATTCGCTGCTGACTGTTCTTCCGGCGCCCGGCTACCTTCCGGGCATGGTGGGCCGTAATCGAGCGCCCGGTTGCCGCGATCCCGAGCCGGTCCGCTTCGGCAGCCGCGTGCTTTCGGCCGACGAAATCGCGCCCGAAGGCCTCCCCCGTGCCCAGGTCGAACGCCCATGAACCCGCTGGAGCCAACCATCCGAGCCGCCCCGCGCGGCCGGTCGCGCCCCGGACGCGTCCGACTTCGACGGGAACCTGCGGCGGTCGAGGAAACGATGGACACCGGTCACCCGGCGGCAGTATGCTGGCCGGATTGCCGCGCGTGGGCGCGACGGGCACCAACTGGAAGGCATACGGCGATGCGACGAGGCGCGGGCGCGATCCTCCTCTGTGCGGGCCTGCTGCTGCTGGGCGCTGTGCCGACGCCGGCACAGCCGGCCTCGGGCGACCTGGTGCTGGCCGACGCCAGCTCGCTTGTCCTCGGGACGGTGCTCTGCCGGCAACCCGGCGGTGCCGTTTCCACGGTCTACGGCGGTTTCCCCGGCTACTTCCCGAACTGGATCTCAATGACGGCGGACAACAGCTCGCTGCTCGTGCCGTTCGTGAACAGCCAGACCCTCGACACGGGGTTCGTAGCGCAGGTTTCCCCCGCCGGCGTGCTCGGAGTGCTGAAGACGCTTGGAAACGACATCCGGTTCTCCAACGGCCACGAGCTCGACGGAGACGGCACCTTCCTCCACGCCGGCCAGGCTGGCGTCCTGTTCCGGCTCGATCCGGTCCGGCTGATCCTGAGCACGCTCACCAAGACGGCGCCTGCCCTGAACGGCGTGGCGGTCGACCGGGACGACGGCTCCTGCCTCGGGGTGATCTTCCCCGTGAGCGGGCCGGTCCATGCCGGCTCGCTCGTGCGCTTCGAGCCGGCCACCGCCGCGCTCACCACGCTCCTTGCCGCCGACCCGCGAATCAGCCGGCCGAGCGGGCTCCTCCACGATCCCGCGACCGGCGACCTGATCGTCGCGCGCTTCGACGCGCCGGGGGTCGTGCGCGTGAACGCCGCGACGCTCGCCGTGACCACGCTCTGGACGCAGCCGGACGTCAACGCGATCGCGCCGACGCCCCGCGGCACGTTCCTCGTCGCCACCCCCACGGACGCGCGCGAGATCGACGCGGGCGGGACGGTGCTGCGCACGATGATCTTCCCGGCCCTCCTGTACCTCACGGGCATCGCGGAGTACGGCGACCGGCGGATCGCGATGCAGGGCGCCGCGCTGCCAGGCCGGACCGTCCAGGTCGAGATCCACACGGCAAGGAGCAGCGACGCCCACCGGGTCTACGTGCTGGCGGCGAGTCTCGCGACGCGGCCGGACGCGGCCGGCCCCTTCGCGACCGGCGAGCGCGTGAACCTCGCCGCCGACGCGCTCTTCTTCGCCAGCCTCACCGGCACCCTGGGGAGCATCTTCCGCGGGTTCGTGGGAACGCTCGACGGGCAGGCGCAGGCGCAGGCCAGCGTCCACATCCCGGCGACCGTGCCCGCCGGCCTGAACCTGCCGATCCACATCGGCGGCATCGTGCTCGCCCCCGGCACGCCGGGCGGGGTGAGCACCGTGCTGCCGTCGGCGACGTTCGTGCTGCGCTGAAAAAAACGCCCCTGGGGCATTTTTTCCAGATAGACCGCCCTAACTGAAAAAAACGCCCCTGGGGCATTTTTTTCAGTTAGGCCGTCTTGAACGCGCCGGGGTCCAACCCGGTCTCCTTCAGGCGGCGGTACAGGTTGGGCCGGCTGATCCCGGCGCGCCGCGCCGCCTCGCTGACGTTGCCCGCCGTCTCCTCGAGCAAGCGCTCGAAGAAGTCGCGCTCGAACGCGCGGCGCGCCGCCTCGAACGGCAGCCCGCTCGCCGTCGGCGAAACCGCCGCCCCGCCCATGTCGAGGCGGAGCTCCGCGGGCAGGTCCTCGAGACCGATCTCGCCGCCCTCGCGCATCGCCACCAGCCGCTCCACGAGGTTGGAGAGTTCGCGCACGTTGCCCGGCCAGCGATAGGCGCCGAGCGCGACCATCGCCTCGCGGCTGAATCCCGGCACGGCGCGCCCGAGCGCGCGGTTGGAGCTTGCCAGGAAATGCTCCACGAGCGGTGCGACGTCCTCCCGCCGCGCGCGCAGCGGCGGCAGGTGAATCGGAATCACCGCGAGCCGGTAGTAGAGGTCCTCGCGGAACTCGCCCCGCTCGATCATCGCGACAAGATCCCGGTGGGTCGCCGCGGCTACCCGCGCCCTCAGCGGCACGCTCTCCTCGGCACCCAGCGGCTGGATCTCGCGCTCCTGCAGCAGCCGCAGCAGCTTCGCCTGCACCGGCAGCGCAATGTCGCCCACCTCGTCCAGGAACAGCGTCCCGTCCGCGGCGCGCGCCGCGAAGCCGACGTGCGCGCGCACCGCGCCGGTAAACGCGCCGGCGGCGTGGCCGAACAGCTCGGCCTCGAGCAGCGTGGGCGGCAGCGCCGCGCAGTGCACCGCCACGAACGGCCGGCCGCGCCGCGGCCCGGCGGCGTGGATGGCTCGCGCCACGAGCTCCTTGCCGGTGCCGCTCTCGCCCTGGACGAGCACGGTCGCGTCGGTCGGCCCGACGCGGCGAATCTGCTCCCGCACCGCCGCGAGCGCCAGGCTCACGCCGACGAGCTGCGGCGGCGCGCCTGGAGCGGCAACGGCCGGACGGGCGAGCCGGTCCACGACCAGACGGATCGCGCGGATGTCGAAGGGCTTCGTGAGGTAGTCGGCAGCGCCGCGCTTCATCGCATCGACCGCGCCGGCGATGGTGCCGAAGCCGGTGATCATCACCACCGGGGTGCGCGGCGAGGCGGTCTTGACCCGCTCGAGCACCTCGACCCCGTCCATCCCCGGCATCTTGAGGTCGGTGATCACGAGATCGGGCGCGAGCGCCCCGAGTCGCGCCACCCCTTCCTCCCCCGTGGCAACCGCCTCCACGCGATACCCGGCCCGATCGAGCGCCCGCTCAAGGAAGAACCGCATGCTCTCCTCGTCGTCGATCACCAGGATCGTGACCTCCCGCGCCACCACGACCTCCCTTCGCCTCAGGCGGGCGCGGCCGGCGCCGCCGGCACGCGCACCACGAAGCGCGTGCCGCCCCGCGGCCCCGGCGCGAACTCGAGCGTGCCCCGGTTGCGCTCCACGATGCCGTACGAGACGCTCAGTCCCAGCCCCGTGCCGCCGTCCGGCCCCTTGGTGGTGAAGAACGGATCGAACACCTTGTCGCGAAGCGCCTCGGGAATCCCCTCGCCCTCGTCGACCACGGCGATGCCCAGCACGTCGCCCTCCCGGAACAGCTCCACCATCACCGTGCCGCCAGGCGGGCTCGCCTGGACGGCGTTCACGAGCAGGTTCAGCACGACCTGGTGCAGCTCGCCGGCGACCGCCGCCCCCGTGCCGAGCTCCGCCGCCTCGAGCCGGATCACGACGCCGCGCTTTCGCGCCTCGGCCTCGACCAGCTTGAGGGCGTCGGCCACCAGGGCGCCGAGCGGCGCGGGCGCGCGGTCCGGGTCGCCCGGCCGCGCGAACCTGAGCAGGTTCTCGGTGATGCGCGCGGCCCGGCCCGCGGTGCGGTGGATCATCGCGACGGCCTCGCGCGACCGCGGGCCGAGGTCTTGCTCCTCCAGCGCCGCCTCCGCCGAACCGAGGATCCCGCCCAGCAGGTTATTGAACTCGTGGGCCACGCCCCCCGCAAGCGCGCCGATCGCCGACATCTTCTCCGCCTGCACGAGCCGGCCCTGCGCCGCCTTGAGGTCGGCAAGCGCCCGCTCCAGGCGGGCGTTGGCCTCGCGCGTCTCGGCCACGGTGCGGGCCAGCGCCTCGGTCTTGTCGGCCACCCGCTGCTCCAGCTCGGCGTTGAGCGCCGCCACCTCGCCGAGGGCGTGCTGGACGGAAGCGACCATGTTGTTGAACGCGGCCGCCAGCACGCCGAACTCGTCCTTGCGGTCGAGCGCGACGCGGCGGTCGAGCTCGCCCTGCTCGATACCGTGCGCCGCCGAGGTGAGCGCGCGGACCGGCCGGATGACGGTCAGGTAGAGCGCCAGGCTGAAGCCCACGATCAGGGCGACCGCCACGAGCGCGGCGCTGCCGAGCGAGCGCCACGTGGCGGCGTCGACCAGGCGCGCCGCCTGCTCGCGCCGCGCGCGGTTCATCTCCGCCATGCGGCGGTCCACCTCGTCGCGGACGCGCGCCCGGATCACGCGGTCGACCTCGCGGGCCGCCGCCCGCTTCATCTCGAAGCGCGCCTTCCAGCGCGCGAGGATCGCGCGCCGCACGGCCGTCTCGTCCGGGTAAAGGGAGAGCGGCTCGTCGGCGAGCTGGTCCTCCCCGGCCCTGAGGATGCTGTCCACCAGCGTGTCGCGGAAGACCTCGGTCGTGCCGATCAGCTCGTCGGTCACCTGGCCGAGGTTGCGGCCGGCGTCCTCGAGGATGCGGTCGGTGTTCGTCTGGAAGGCGGCCCGGCCGGTCGCGATCTCGTACCCGGTGTACGCCGCCCAGAGCGCGGCGCCGAAGAGCCCGAGTCCGAGCACAAGCCGGAGCACGAGCGAGGCGCCGCGGCGCGCGCGAGGATCCTGGTCGGTCACGAGCGGGGCCTCTCCGGAACGATGCGGTCGGCGGCGGCCAGCGCCGGGATCGGCACCGCCACGCCGCACTGGCGCGCGGCCTCGAGGTTGATCACCAGCAGCCGCCCCTGCATGACCCCGACCGGGATCCGGCCCGGCTCCACGCCGCGCCTCAAGATGCGGTCGAGGATCTCCACGGCCTGCATGCCGAGGACGTGGTAGTCGGGAAGCACCGCCACCGTGGCATGGAGCTCGACCTTCTGGCTCGTGGTGACGATGGGCTTGCGGTGGCGGCGCGCCACCTCGGCCACCGCGTCGATGTGCGAGTAGACGGCGTAGTCGATCGGGATCCAGAGGGCGTCGCTCTCGGCGAGGAGCGCCTCGGCGGCGGCGACCAGGTCGCCGGGCGCCGCCACCGACCGGCGCACCAGGCGGATGCCCAGGCTCGCGCGCTCCCGGAGCGCCGCCTCCATGCCCTCGATCTCGGCGCGGCTCACCCGGTTGTCGGGCGAGGAGAGCACCCCCAGCGCGCGCAGCGCCGGCACGGCCCGCTTGAAGTCGTTGATCACCCGGTTGGGGTCGATGTGGTTGGAGTTGCCGGCCACGAGCGACCCCGAGCCCTTCCAGGACGGCACGATACCGGAGTTCACGGGGTCGGTGACGGCCGTGAACACGACGGGAATGCCCCGGGTCTCGGCGGCGGCGATGCGGGCTGCCTCGGTGCCGAGCGCGACGATCGCGCCGACCGGGCGCGCGCAGAACTCGGCGATGTGCCCGGCCGCCCGCGCCGGATCGGAATCGGCGTCGCGGACCACAAGCTCGAAGGGCCGCCCGGTGGCGGTCAGCCCCTCGCGCAGGCCGGCCAGCGCGATCTGGTCGTTGGGCGAGTCGTGCCAGAAGAGCACGCC
>JAFGQW010000023.1 GCA_016935485.1 Planctomycetota bacterium
TAGACCGACTCGGGGACCGGACTGCCCGGCTCGTAGCGAAGCTCCTCGCCCAGGAACCGCACGATGGGCCGGATGACCTGCTGCTTGAAATCATCCCGGTAGCGGTTCATCGGCAGGGCCACGACGATCGAGGGGAACGCCAGCCCGACGAGCGCGATGATCCCGATCGACACCCAGCCGCCGTCGGCCGGACTCAGCACCAGGAATGTGGCGATCGCGACCACGCCGAGCCAGGCCACCAGCACGATCAGGCCGCGCCGCAGGATGGTCCGCCGCCGCGCCTCGAGCTTCGAGAGCGCCGGCGTGAGCTCCTCGCGGTAGAACTGCCGGAACTCCTCGGTCGTCCTCATCCGACGCTCCTCGGCCCGCGCTCCTCGCCCGGGATCGCGAAGAAGTCCATGGGCGCGTACCTCATCATCCGGGCCACCAGGCTCGAGGGGAACATCTCGACCGCGTTGTTGTAGTCGTTCACCGCCGCGTTGTAGGCCCGGCGCGCCGCCGAGATCTGCTCCTCGAGCTCGGTGAGGGTGCGCTGGAGGTGCAGGACGTGCCGACTGGCCTTGAGCTCGGGGTAGCGCTCCACGGTCGCGAAGAAGCGCCCCACGGCCTCCGTGACCAGGTTGTCCGCCACGACGGACTCGTTGGTCCCGAGCCGGGGCTTCGCGATGCGGCTTCGCGCCAGCGCGATCCGCTCGAAGAGCTCGCGCTCGTGCGCCAGGTAGCCCTGCACGGCGCTGACCAGGTTCGGCAGCAGATCCCAGCGCTTCTTCAGCATCGCGTCGATGGTGCCGAAGACGCTGCGGACCCGGTTCCTCCGGCCGATCAGTGTGTTGAAGATCACCGCGATCACCAGAAGGAAACCGCCAGCGATCGCGAGAGCAATCCACATCGTCGAGCCCCTGAACGTCGCCACCAGGTCGTCGAGAGAGAGCCGCTCGCTCGAGCCCGCTCCGGACCTGCCGGGGCAAGGTATCGCCCGGCCGGGCCGCGGTCAAGCGGGCGGGAAGGCGCCGGCGCGCCGGTCCGGTAGAATGACCGCGGAACCAGCCGCGCCGGCGCCGGGCCAGGAATCCGCGACTTTTCTGCACCGGATCCGCGCGCCGCGGGCACTGGCTTCTCGAGGCCATGAACGCACACGACCCCATCGACATCGATGCCTTCCTCAGCCAGCGCGACGGCGTACGCCGGCTGGTTCGCTGTCTCGTGAGCGACGAGCACGCGGTCGACGACGTGGTGCAAGACACGTGCCTCGCGGCCATCGAGAAGCCGCCTCGCCCGGGACGCGATCTCCGCACGTGGCTGAGCGGAGTGGCGCGGAACGTGGCGCGGAGGCGCAACCGCTCCGAGGCGCGCCGGCGGGCGCGAGAACAGGAGGCCGCGCGCCCCGAGGCGACCCCCCCGGCCGCGGGAATCGTGGAGCGCGCCGCGGCGCACCGCCGGGTGGTGAGCGCGGTGCTGGAGCTCGGCGAGCCCTACCGGACGATGATCCTGCTCCGGTTCTTCGAGGGCCGGAGCCCGCGCCAGATCGCGCGCGAGAACGCGATCCGCCTGAACACCGTCAACTCGCGGATCCAGCGCGGCCTCACGGCGCTCCGGTGCAAGCTGAGCCGGGAGTTCGGGGTCGAACGGAGCGCACTCGCCACAGTCCTCCTGCCCCTGGTCCCGGCCGGGAAGGGACTCCTCACGGGAGCACTGATCATGGGAGCCAAGCTGAAGATCGCACTCGCCGCGGCTCTGGTTCTGGGCGCCGCCGTCCTGGTCTACCACCAGAGCGGCAAGGATATCCAACCCGCGGAATCGCCAGCGGCGCCACCGGCGCCGGCGGAAGCGAGCGCCGCGGCTGCGGAGACGAAACCGGCGGCAGAACCTCCTGCGCCTGTGGCGCCGGAGCGGACGGCCGCAGTCACCAAGCCTGCGGACACGCCATCGACGGCAGCTCCGCCCCCCACTGCCGCGATGGCCGAGGAGCGTATGGCGATCTCGGGAACCGTTCGGTCCGTGACCGGCGCGCCCATCTCCGGCGCGAGCGTTTGCGCCACGAGTTCGGACTCGCCGCTGGTGAGGCTCAGGCTGACCGAACCGCTCACGACCACGACGGATGCCCGCGGGCAGTTCGTGTTCGCCGAGCTCGACAAGCGGCTCCGAGGGCTGATCGTGGAGGTCTCGGCTCCGGGCTACGGCACCGATCGGCGCGGGATTCTCCTCGGGGAAAACTGCGACTTCGTGCTCGGCGCTCCCGGCAGCGTGCGCGGCCGGGTCACCTCCAGGAAAAACGGCTCGCCGTGCGCCGGAGCGACGATCTCGCTCACCTGCCTACCACTTCCCCCGACCAGACTACCGACGAAAGGGACGACGGACGAGGCCGGGTTCTACCGCATCGACGATCTGAAGGCCGGCACGTACCGGGTATCCGTCTTCTCACCCGAGCATCTACCGGAACTGAGTGCCGGCAACGTGGTCGTCCGCTCCGGCGGCGAGACCATCGCCGACTTCGAGCTCAGAGCGGGCCGCACGGCGCGCGGCAGGATTCTGAGTGCGCTCACCGGACAGTCCCTGACCGGAGCCAGAGTTCTCATGGCTTCTCCGTCGCGAGATGCCGTGACCGACGCCACCGGCCGGTACGAGCTGAGAGGCATCGGAGATCGATGTTCTGTCCGGATCCGCGCCGAGGGCTATGCTCCGCTCTCGACGACGCTCGACCTCCCGGCCGGCGACGACCCGGCGGCGCTTCCGGACGTGACCTTGCAGCCTCTGGCGGTCGTGGGCGGCCACGTTCTCGGGACGGACGACAAGCCCGTTCCCGGCGCGGAAGTACGGGGCGGCGTCCAGCCCGCGCACACGGACGCCTCCGGGCGCTTCGAGGTGGAGGTTGCGAAGTTCGAAGCGTCGTTCCAGCTGGAAGTCCTGAAGGCCGGTCTGGCACGGACTTCGAGCGAGCCTCTTGCGCTGAAACCGGGCGAGGTCCGTTCGGACGTCGTGATCCGCATGAACCGCGGCGGTCGGGTGTCGGGCCGCGTGGTGGGTCCGACGGGCGTGCCGGTGGCGAAGGGCATTCGCGTGCTGCTGAATCCCGCTCAGGGCCTGCCGCACCGGCAAGAAGCCGCTCCCGCCACGGCCGACGGCTCGTTTCAATTCGAGGCGGTGCCGGCTGGGCGATACGATCTCGTCGTCTCGGCGACCGAGCAGGATCTGATCGGACAACGGCGGCCAGGGCTGACGATCGTCGAGGGTGGCGAGCTCGCGGGACTCGAGATCGTCCTCGAGAAAGGCACGACCATCAGCGGGCGCGTGGTGGACGAGGAAGGGCGCCCCGTTCGTCAGGCGCGCGTCGTGATCCGGTCGCGCGATCCGGGTGCGATTCCCGGCGTCCGCCTCGGTCGTACGGATCTCGACGGCCGCTTCGTGGTGGCGGGCCTGATGGCGGGCGAGCACTCGGTCATGGCTGAGGCCGAGGACTTCCAGCAGGCGGCAGCAGTCATCACGATCGGCGGAGCCACCGATGTGGTCGTGCGCCTCGAGAGGAAACCCCCGCCCGTGACCGGCGTGGTCCTGCTGCGGGAATCCCGCACCCCCGTCGCCCCGTTCTGGGTGCGCGTGCACGGTCCCTTCGACTCCAGGAACTACCGGTTCCTCGACGGCGAGGGGCGCTTCGAGATCGCGTTGCGACAGGGGATTCACTTCATCGAGGCCGGGACCGAGAACGGGCTCGTGTCGGAACGGGCCGTCCGCGTGGAGGTCCGCCGGACGCCGCCGCCGCTGCTCGAGCTGCTCCTGGTCCCCGGCTTCAGCATCACAGGCGCGGTCCGACAGCCCGACGGCGCGCCGGCGCCCGTCGCGTCGGTCATCGCTCTGGCGGCGGTTTCCGCGGATGAGTCCGAGCCGGCCGTGGTCGGGCGCGCACAGACCGACCGCGACGGCCGCTTCTCGCTCAAGTCGCTCCGCCCGGGAACTGTGTTCCTCACGGCGTCGGCCCGCGACTGGATCGAGACGACCCGCGAGGTCCAGCTTGCCGGCGCCACGTCGCTCAACGTGGACCTCACGCTCGAGGCCCGCGGGGCAAGACTCCGCGTGGAGGTCGAGGACGAGGACGGAAAGCCCGTCGAGGGGGCCGAGGTCAAGGTGAAGACCGCGCAGGGCCGGATCCTGCACGTGGACGTGTTCAAGGTGGGTCAGCTGCTGGAGAAAGCGCGAGCCGACGACCCGGATCTCGACGCCGCCTCCTTCCGCAGGTCCGAATTCGCCACCGATGCGCGGGGCGTGTTCACGCGCCATTTCCTTCCCGCCGGACACTGCCGCGTGGAGGTGAGCAAGTTCGGGTTCGAGCCCGTCCGCCGGACGGTGGAGCTGCTGGCGGACGTGGAGTCCTCCGTCCGCGTCGTTCTCGAGAAGAAGCGCTGAGCGCGAACCCGGGCGTGCGGGCGCCTAGCCGAGGACGGCTTTCTCGAGCTGGGCGGCGGTCTGTTGCCTGAGGCCCTTGATCGTCCGCCGGCCGCCCTCGAACGTCGTCCGGATGCACTCGCGGTAGGCGGTGCAGTCCCCCGCCGCGTCCGACGCATAGCCGTTGCAGGTCCGGAGCACATCCGGAGAGATCTCGTCGATCAGCACGATCTTCCCGTCGCCGTGCTTCAGGCGGCCGAGCTCGAACTTCCCGTCCACGATGTGAAGGCCCCGGGCGGCAAAATCCCGGCAGATGACCTCGGCGATGTCCCTGACGAGCCGGTCGACGGACTCGATCTCCGCGCGGGTCATGACGCCCGCGGCCTCGAGCGCCTCGTAGGTGATCAGGATGTCGGACTCGCCCTTGGTCCAGGCCTCCACCACGCGGTGGAGGTTCTGTCCCGGCCGCACGAACGGATACCGCCGCCAGAAGCTCCCCATGGCGTTGTTGCGCCAGGTCCATTCGAGATTCTGCAGGGGGGCGGCGCCCGGGAACTCGGGCGCTGCCGCGGGCAGGCTCAAGGGATCGGCGGGCTCGACGATCATCACGGTCTCGCCGGCCGTCGCCACGTAGTGCGTGGGAATGCCGCTCTTCTTCAGGAGCTCGAAGAAGTGCACCGCGAACCTCAACGCGATCGCCCCCTTGCCCGGAATGTCGCCGACCACGGTATCGTAGCCGGGGTCGAACACCGGGTTGCCCTGCGCGTCGCGGTAGCCGGTGGCGCGATCGGTGAACACGAACGCATACTTGCCGGCGTACGGCCCGTCGGGAATGCGGTAGACGTCCTTGGACTTGCCCGAGTAGACGAGGTTCTGCGGCCTGAGAACGCGTGGGAGATCCATCGGTGTTCGCCTTTCTTTCCGGGGACGTCCCGATACTGTAGGGTCGGGGCCGCACGCAGGCAAGCCTCAGCCCGCCGGCGCCGCTTGCCAGCGGAGGGTCCGATCGCTACTCTTGCCCCGGAGGATCCGAACGAGGAGCGATCCATGCGCCGCCATTCACGTCTGCAGATCGTGACGCTTGCCGTCGCGGTGGCCCTGCTCGCGGCGAGCCGCACCGCGGCCCAGGACGAGAAGCCGGTCGCCAGCGTGACGAGCTTCATGCTCGCGCTGGTGCCGAAGGCGCTCGACGGCGACGCCGACGCGGCGCAGAAGCTGGCCGCGCTGGGTCCCATCGCGCGCCGTGCCGCCGAGGACACCACCAAGCGGCTGCTCGAGAAATGGCGGTTCAAGCCGCTCAAGTCGGGCCGCCAGACGATCGAGATCGACGTGAGCGGACAGGCCCGCCAGTACACGCTGATCGTGCCGAAGCGCTACAGCGCGAAGCGGTCGTGGCCGCTCATCCTCTCGCTCCACGGCGCCGGCGGCAATGGTAGCGGCGAGATCGACTTCCTCTGGAGCCGCCACCTCTCGGAATGGCCGGGGCTGATCGCCGCACCCTCGGGCGTGCCGCCCGGCGCCCAGTGGTTCCCCGAGCAAGTCCCGTTCGTGCTCGGCGTGATCGAGGATGTCTGCCGGCGCGCCAGCATCGATACCAATCGCGTCTACGTGAACGGCTTCTCCAATGGCGGCAACGGCGCCTGGTTCTACGCCCAGAACCATCCCGGCCGCTTCGCGGCCGCGTGCACCCGCGGCGGCGGCAACCCGACGCCCGCCCTGCTCCTGAACCTGCTCCACGTGCCCATCTACATCGTGCACGGCGACCAGGACCGCGTGATCGCCGTGGACCACGACCGGCGGGACGCGAAGCGCTTGAGCGAGCTCGGCTACACCGTCGAGTACACGGAGGTCGCGGGGGGCGGCCACAAGCCGTTCACCGACGAGGAGAATCCGAAGATCATAGCGTTCCTGAGGAAGCACGTCCGCAACCCGTGGCCGAAGAAGCTCCTCTTTCGTGCCGCGCGGCCCGAGCGCTTCCGGAACCTCTGGCTCGAGGTGCCGGCGGGCGCCGCCGCCCAGGCCGAGGTCAGGGCCGAGGTCAAGGACGGCAACGTGATCGAGGTGACCGGCGCCCGGCGGGTCGTCCTCTGGCTCGGGGACGCGCTCATGGACCTCGACCAGGAGCTCGTGGTGAACCTGGACGGCAAGGAGGCGTTTCGCGGCAAGGCCGAGCGCCGCTTCTCGACCCTAGTGGCCGACCTGAAGGAGCGCTTCGACCGGACGGCCCCGGCCTGGGCACGGCTCGAGGTCGGCCAGTAGCGCGGGAAAGTGCCGCCCTCCTCTTTGCCGATACTCCCCTGGACCGCGCCGCCGCAGGCATGGAACCACTCCCGGACGGTCGCGACGTCGGGAACGCTCGCGGGAGCGTGACCTCCTGGCATCGCCAGGCCGGATCCCGTGCGTTACGGAGAGAACATGACAACGACGTCGACGAGCCCCTCGGGCGAGCAGTTCACGCTTCCGACCGCAGAGGACTACGCGCGCGAGCGGGAGCGCGTCGCGGCGCTGGCCGAGGCGGCGCGGCGCGAGGGCAAGGAGATCGTGGTGGTGATGGGCGTCGGCTTCGTGGGCGCCGTCATGGCGGCCATCGTCGCCGACACGGTCGACCGCCGGACCGGGAAGCCCGCGAAGTTCGTCATCGGCTGCCAGCGGCCGAGCACGCGCAGCTACTGGAAGATCCCGCTGCTGAACCGCGGCGAGGCCCCGGTCAAGTCCGAGGATCCCGAGGTGGCGCCGATGATCGCCCGGTGCGTCCGGGACAAGAAGACCCTGATCGCCACCTTCAGCGCCGATTGCCTCGAGCTCGCCGACTGCGTCGTCGTGGACGTCCAGTGCGACTACGCAAAGAACCAGCTCGGCCACATGCGGGACGGCGAGGTCGAGATGAGCGCCCTCGAGGCGACCATGAAGACCATCGGCGAGAAGATCCCGCCGTCCTGCCTGGTCCTGATCGAGACGACGGTGGCCCCGGGGACCACCGAGTTCGTGGCCTATCCGATCCTGAAGAAGGCCTTCCAGGCCCGAGGGATCGAGGCGCCGCCTCTGCTCGCCCACAGCTACGAGCGCGTCATGCCCGGCCGGCAGTACGTCGCCTCGATCCGCGACTTCTGGCGCGTGTGCTCGGGCTGCAATCCGGCGGCGCGGGAGCGCGTGGAGAAGTTCCTCCGGGAGGTGCTGAACACGGAGGAGTTCCCGCTGACCGTCATGGACCGCCCCATCGAGTCGGAGACGACGAAGATCGTCGAGAACTCCTACCGCGCGACCCTGCTGGCCTTCCTCGACGAGTGGAGCCTGTTTGCGGAGCGAAACGGCGTCGACCTCATCAAGGTCATCCGCGCCATCAAGATGCGCCCCACGCACGACAACATCATCTTCCCGGGGCCTGGCATCGGTGGCTACTGCCTCCCGAAGGACGGCGGGCTGGGCGCGTGGGCCTACAAGCACATCCTCGGCTTCGAGGACGACATCTTCCGCATCACCACGGCGGCCATCGACATCAACGACACCCGGTCCCTCCACGTCGCCGAGCTGACTCGCGACGCGCTGCGGAACATGGGGCGATACATCGCGGGCTCGCGGGTGCTGCTCTGCGGCGCGAGCTACCGCGAGGACGTCGGCGACACCCGCTACAGCGGCTCCGAGATCGTGGTCAGGAAGCTCACCGAGATGGGGGCGGAGATGAGCGTCCACGACCCCTACGTGGACCACTGGTACGAGCTCGAGACCCCCGACACCTATCCGGCTCCCGGCCGCTCCTGGGCGCGCTTCTTCCGGAACCAGGAGGAGCTCAAGCACCTCCGGGTCCAGAAGGACCTTCCGGCGGCCCTGCAGGGCGCCGAGGCGGTCGTCCTGGCGGTGCGGCACGCGGCCTACCTCGACCTCGACCCCGACCAGATGGTCCGGTGGGCCGGCGGCAAGATCGCCGTCATCGACTGCTTCGGCATCCTCGCGGACGAGACGATCCGGCGCTACTTCGAGCTCGGCTGCGAGGTGAAGGCGCTCGGCCGCGGCCACATCCAGCGCATCAAGGAGGACGTGCGGCGCACGCGGCCGACCGCCTGAGCGGACCCCGCCCGAGGCCGCTCCATTCCGCCGGCCCGCGCGCGGAGGTTCGCTCGACATCGCCAAACACCGCGCGGAGGGTCTTCATCGCGACCTCCCTGCCGAGCGGTTTCACCGGGTCCGGGATACCCGATGGCTGGGCGCTCCGGGAAGATGTGCTCCTACTTCGTGATCTGGAACGAGAATGTGTTCGAGATGGACCTGATCCCCGAGGGAGCCTGGGGATCGAGGGTCACGAACGCAGAGTGCAGAGGGACTCCGATCAAAGCAGCCACGTTCGGGATGTGAATCGCGGCCTGCGCCTGACCGGTGGCGTTCATCACGCCACGATATCCGGAGAAGACGCTCGGCCACCAGCCGCCTACCGAGACCGCGAGCAGGCCGTCCGGACTGAGGTCGATCTGTCGGCTGTCGATCGGTATCGGGCCGGTTCCGAGGGAGGAGCCGAACTGGCAGGGGAGCCCGGCCGAGTCGCTGGCCGAGGCGTTGAAGGTCGCGGTCTGGCCAATGCTCGTGCTGCCGCCCATGGTCAGGTGGGTGAACACGATGGAGACCCCGAAGGGATCCTCGGCGTCCACTCCGGATCCGCCGTACTTGAGCCCGGGACCGTTCCGGACCGGAAAGGTCGTCTCGTCGCTCGTGGTGATACCCACCAGGAAGGCCGTACCGCTCGGGGTCACGGCCACGTCCGTACCCCGCTCGACCAGCGCGCCGCCCACGTATCCGCTGTACTCGAGCGCTTGACCGCTTGCGGCCACGCACGCCACGAACGCGTCGATTCCGCCGTTGAAGCTGGGGTCCGGACCGTTCATGACCACGAGGGCGCCTTGCGTGTCACCGCCCA
>JAFGQW010000208.1 GCA_016935485.1 Planctomycetota bacterium
AAAGTCGTGATCGGTCCGACCTTCACCGGAAACGTCGGCGATGGTTGTGTCCCCCCCCCGACGTACGCGCAACCCTGGGCGTCCACCGCGACTCCTGGTGCCCCATCGAGACCGCTGCCGCCGATGTAGCCGCAGTAGACGAACACCGCCGGGTCGATCACCAGCTCGCGGTCGCTCCGGTACGCCCCGACCTCGAACCCGACGGTCGGAGCCGCCGCCGTCCCGTGGGCAACGGCGTAGCGAACCTCGACCGGCGTCCGAGTGCCGTTTGCCGCGTCCACCCACGCCACCGGCGGCGCGTCCTCGAACACCGCCACCGGCGTCTCCACGCGGAGCGCGCCCGACTCGGTCGTCGTCACCGACGTGGCCCCGGAGTACTGCAGTCGTATCCTCCGCGGATCGGCGCCCGGCCTCACGCAAAACTCGTATTTGAGCGCCCCCATCTCCGCCCGGTACACGAGATCGATGCCCGGCCAGAGGTTCTTGTAGACGACGCGGTCGAAGCTCTTGAGCCCGGTCTTCCAGTTCTCGCGCGGACCCCGGAAGTAGCTGAACACCGCGCGGCGCTGTTCATGCCCGCGCAGCCGGACATGGGGGTTCGCGCCCGCGAATTCGAGCTTCACCGCCCAGCCCTGGCCCTTGCCCTGGAGCACGAAGGTGATCCCGTCGGGGGCAAAGAAGATCGACCTGTCCTTCCCCTGGACGTAGAAGCGCACCGGCTCCGGGTGGACCCCCCGGTTCTCGATGATGTGGAGCGGGATCTGGGCGAGCGACGCCCGGAGAAGCGGCGCCGGGGGGGGGCCGGACAGGCCGTCGGGCTGGAGCTGCCCCGCGCCGGGAAGGGCCGTGGCCGCGATCGCCGCGAGGACCAGGATCGTCGGCCCCACGAGTGCGCCGAGCGCCTTCATCGCGACCTCCTGACCCGGGCTCTGGGCCGTCTCACCTGGCACGCCCAGTCTACCCCGACGCGGGCGGGGGCGGTAGAGGTCGCCAGGGGGCGCTCGGACCTGGGACCGTCGGACGGTCACGGCTCAGCTGGCGAGGAGGGGGAAAGGGGGAAAGGGGGCGTGGTGACAGCCGGCGCCAGGCGTCTACCAGCCGCGCGATCAAGGAGAATCGCGGCTGCGCGACAACGCCGCGCCGAGACGGCGGCGTTGGACGGTTACGAGTGGTTGACGAGCAGCGAGCGATTGCGTAGGCTGATGTCGCTGCCGAGCGGCCCTCCATTTTCAACGGAAACCGCGACGACCCCGCGACTGTCAGCAAACCAGCCACTCCTCACTGATTCGCGATGAGCGCGAAGAGACCAATCATGACATGCGCAAGCACAACAGGTGATAATCGCCTTGTTGACTGGTAGAATACTGCGAACAAAAGGAAGGTCGGCGTGAGCGCTAGACAGGCGGCAGTCCCTTGCCAAATGTGACAGGACATCTGAATCAGTACGCTAACCCCAACAATCCAGGTGCCCCGCCAGCCCAACTGACCGAGACGGACCTGCAGGAAGCCGCGGAAGAACAACTCCTCGTAAAGAGCGTTCACGAGCACCCGCAGCAGCAGCATCGGTGACAGGTGCATCACGAACGCTGTCGCGCTTGCGGGAAGATCCTCCCATCCGCCAGCCCGTAGAACGTGTAGAACAAGCAATGCGCTCACTATTCCGAAACCGGCGAGTGCTGGTCCCCACCAAAGATCACAGCGACGCAACTCTCCAGAAAAAAGACGCAGAGTCTCGCCACGCAGTTGCGTTAAGTGCCAAAGAAGACCAATCATCACCAGAGAGTTGATGGTCCCGGCGGCGATGTACCACTCGACGAAGGCTGGATTGAGAAGCAGCTCGTCGGGATGCAGTAAGGCCCAAGTGCCGTACGAGATTGGCGCAAGCGCGACTAGTCCAATTGCGACGATCACTTCCACATAGACAGTTCTTCTATCCCGCCTCGCGTCCCTCAGGATGACGGCCTCGACCCGCTGCATCGATTCAGACATCGTCCTGCCTTCCTCTCATCGTCGCCCGCCGCTGCGTTGCTGGTCGGGCGAAGGCAATACGTGGACGGTCGGGTACGAAGCCTCGCTGCACGAAGAAGGGCGTGACGCACAGGCGCCCGTTTCCGATCGCCTCCAGGACCTCCCCGTGTAACGTGGCACCGCTGTGTGTGGCCGCGGCGACTTGTACTGGGGGCGAGCATCCCTCGATCCGCCCGATCCTCTCTTCGCCCGGACACACCGGAAGACACTTGTATCCCGTCCGATATTCATCGCGTGATTCTGCGTCGAATCGGTGGAGGAACTGGCCTGCGCTCGCCGCGACCAACCTCCCCGGTCGGCCGCCCGTGGAGTCCAGTCTACCCCGACCCCGGCGGGGGCGGTAGAGGGCGCCGGCGGGCGCGGTCCCTCACGTCGTGATCGTGAAGGAGAACGTGTTCGAGATGGACTTGATGCCGGCGGGCGCGTTCGGATCCAGGGTCACGAAGGCGGTGTGAATCCGCACGCCGATCAGGGTCGGGTGGTTCGGAATGCCGATGGCCGCCCGGGCCTGGCACTGGTTGTCGATCACCCCCCGGTAGCCCTGGAAGATCCCGGGGCAGAAGCCGCTGACCGACACGAGAAGAAGGCCATCGCCGCTCAGCCCGAGCGTGCGGTTGCCGATGACGATCGGTCCCGAGCCCAGCGACGAGCCAATCTGGAACGGCAGGATCTGGTCGCCCGGTGCCAGAAGATCGAGCGTGATGGTCCCGCCAATCCGTGGGCTTCCCGAACCGGAGATGACCCAGGCAGCCAGAGAGAAGACCGTCGCCTGGCCGGCGTCCGTCCGCCCGCCTGGATCCGCGAACTGAGCACCGACCATCAGGTCCGGGAAGAGATCCCGGTTGACATCGCCCGCGCTCGCCACCGAGCGGCCAAATACATCACCCGCTGCCAACCCGTCGAATCTGCAAAGCACAGTGCCGTCTTTCCGCGAGAACAGGGTCGCCTGGCCAGCGCTTGTTCGACCACCAGGACTTGCTAGGGGCGCTCCGACGATGAGGTCCGGGTAGCCGTCTTTGTCCACGTCCCCGGCGCCGGCAACCGAACAACCCAACCCGTCGCCCGCGGCCACGCCACTGAACGTGTGGAGGGTGATGCCGTCCTTCCCCGAAAAGACGAGCGTTTCGCCGGCGTCCGTCCGGCCGCCGGGATCGGCAAGATACGCTCCCACGATGAGGTCGGGGTAGCCATCCCGGTTCACATCGCCCGCTCCGGCAACGGCAAGGCCAAAACCGTTGCCGGGAGCCGCCCCCTTGAAGAGATGAAGCACCGTTCCATCTCTACCCGAGAAGACGGTCGTCTCCGACGTAAGCCAGGAAGCGGGACTATCACTCACGATGAGGTCATCGTAGCCGTCCCTGTTTACATCTCCAGCTCCACCAACCGCGGCGCCAAAGGCAATGCCTGCTGCCTTACCGCTGAATCTGTGGAGAACAGCCCCGTCCTTCCCCGAGAAGACTGTCGCCTGGCCCGTGTACGTGGACGCCCTGAAAGCTCCCACCATGATGTCCGCGTAGCCATCCCGGTTCACATCGCCGGCACCCGCGACCGACGAGCCGAACGTCTCCCCAGCCGTCAATCCGTCGAACCGGTAGAGCACGCTGCCGTCTTTCCCCGAGAAGACGGTGGCCTGCCCGGCACTCATCCGCCCGGGCGGATCCGCCAGGTACGCGCCCACCAGGATGTCCGGGAACCCGTCTCGATTCACATCGCCCGCTCCAGCGACGGACCAACCGAGGTAGTCGCCGGTAGCCAGGCCGTCAAACGTGAAGACGGTACTGCCATCCTTCCCCGAGAAGATCCTGACCTGGCCGGCACACCCGCGTCCCCCTGGTGAAGCCCCTGGCGCTCCGACGGCCAGATCCGCGCAGCCGTCCTGGTTCACGTCGCCGACCCCGGCGACCGAAAAACCGCACCAGTGCCCTTTCGCCAGGCCGTCCATCCGGTGGAGCGTCGTTACCTGGGCGCTCGCGCTACCCGCAACGACCAGCAGGGCCAGACTCCCGAGCACCATCGAGAGGAGGTTCTTCCGGTGCATCGCGCACTCCTCGGCCCTGGTTCGGCCGGGACGATTCCCCAGGATCCTGGAACCGGAGTCGGGATCGCGTTCGAGGGCAGCACGCCCCTCGACCCGGTCTCCCGCTGCCTCCGAGGGTACTCGACTGGGGTCGGCCCCGTCAAGGAGAAGGCATTCCGGATTCAGGAGTGTCCGTCCGGCGGGCCGCGCTCCGAGGCACACGCGCTCACGTCGTGATCGTGATCGTCGCCGTGGTCGAGATCGAGCGGATGCCGGAGGGCGCGGCCAGTCCGCCGTACTAACTGGCGATTCGGACCGCGGCCGGGTTGCTGATGGACTTGATTCCGAACGGCTCCTTGCTGTCGATCGTGACGAATGCGCTGTGGAGCGTGATCCCGATCAGCGCGGTCGCCTGCGGGATCCGGATCCGCGCGGCGCCTCGCCCGCTCGCATCCAGCGTTCCCGCGTAGCCGACGAAGATGTGCGGCGCGTGGTTGCCGGCCGTGAGCACCAGCAGCGCGTCGAGAGCGAGCGGGATCTGGCGGCTCCCGAGCGGGATTGGCCCCCGCCCGAGCGACGAGCCGAGCTGGTACGGCAAGTTCGCGTCCGGCGGAGCGTACAGCACCCAATCCGCATCCGTGCCGATCCGCGGGCTCGCTGCGCCTGCCAGCAGGATCGCGTCCCCCGCGGCGATCCGCACCTTCGCAATCGCGCTTGGACCTACCGGAAAACCGTCGTCCTGCGCCGCAGAATAAGCACCCGGGAAGCGGTTCTTGACAATCTGCAGGCTGTGACTACCGCAGCACCAGACGGAATTACACGTGTACGGCGCGGTCACTTTGAAACGTATCTCCAGAACCATGTTGTCGCGGCCGTTGTAAACGAACGGACTGTTATCCGGCCTGTTCAACCCCACGTCCCACCACTGGTAGGAGACCGGCACCCACCGCAGCGGCGCTTCGTGCACCCGCGTCAGGTCGGCTTCCAGGTTGTCGGCGAACGTCGTGCTCAGGCTCGTCCGCCGACAATGCGCGATCCGGATCTGGCACACGCTGGCGTCCAGCCCGCCCTCCGCGCCGGGACGGATGACGGTGGCCGCGAAGGCGAGGTCCTTGACCCAGAAGACGCGCCCCGACAGCAGGCTCGCGGGAAGCAGATACTGACAGCGCAGCTCCCCCTGGACCCACGGGGACTCCCAGGGGTAGATTGCCGCGGGTTCGAGGGACGAGACGCTGCTGTCCGGGAGGTACAGGTGGAACTCCGCCGTGGATCCGAGGCCCGTCGTCACGAGGAGTGCGGCGAGGGCGAGAGGGATCGACCGGCCCCACCCGCGCATGACGCCCCCCTTCCGTGCCGGCGCCGACCCTTCCCGTTCGACCCGCCCACCAGGACCAGTCTACCCCGGGGCGAAGGCGGCCGGTAGCTCCTGGGGTCCCGGAGCAGGGTGCGGGCGCCCACCGCGTTGGCCGGCGGCGCCCGCGGGCTCCGGCGCCCGCCCGAAGCGTCGGCAGCTTGGTCGGAACCGGCGGCTTCGGTCTCCAGCGCCCGGCTCCGGCCGCTGTCCGCTTCGCCGAAGGCAAGGCCGTGGCCGGGTACGCCCGTCCTGCGGCAAGAGGACGCGCTGGAGGCCGTCGTCGTGGGCAGCGACATGGAGCCACCTGCGGCGCTCGCGTCGAGCGGCGTCACGGAAGACGAGTTGCCCTCGCCCCGCCTCCGGCCACGGCCGTCGGCGACGGGGGATTTGGGAGACCAGGAAGAGGCCCCGCGGTGACCGAGGGCCCTGGGAGCGGGAAGGGAGGGCTGGCCAGCACGCGCCGGGCAGGCGGACGGTCGAGAGGGCGATCCCGGAAGGAACCAGCCTCCGGCCAGATCCGCGACGGTCGTCGGGCTCGACCCCGGAGCAGGCCGACTTTCAGTCTTTGAACTGTCGATTTCTCAGTTCCCGGCGAGCAAACGAGTCCGGGACGATCCAGGAGTCGTCCCGAGGGCACATTCCGGAATTGTCTACAGGAAGGGGCGATTCGGAGGGCTGACTGGGGCCTTGGGGAAGATGTTGGCCTCGGGCTTCTTCTCAGCCTTCGGCTCGCGGGCGGCCAGCTTGGCGTCGTGCCCGACCAGGACCTGCAGGTCCTGGACCTCGATCTGGTTCCTGACTGTGACCTCGTTGCCAACTACGACCTGGGTCTACCGGAATCTCGACCACGCCCGTCAGGCGAAGACCGCGACCTCGTTCCCGACCACGACCTGGGTGTACCGGAATCTCGACCACGCCCGCCAGGCGCCAGACCTCGGGGTGCAGGGCTTCGGAGCCGAACCTGGGTCACCGAAGACAGATTGCCCTCGGGAGCCTCCGGGGCGGTCGGAACCTGGGTGGCCACGAGGCCAAGAAGGCCCGGCCGCCAGCTTCTGCTGCGCTTCGGGAGCCGCCCCTCGCCTGCACCTGCCACGTGGTCTGGTCCTCCGGCTTCATCCTGGAATCGCCTCGCTACAGGCCGGTCCGCCGGCTCGCCAGCCGCTCAGGGGCACGAGGAGGCGCGGATCACGGCCAGCCCAGGGCTGGGCCAAGCCCAAGCCGAGCGCCAGCTCCAAGACCAGGCCGGGGCAGGGCGGGAAGCTCGGCGAGCAGGACAAGAGCGGGAACGAGGACGAGCCGAGGAGAGGTCGCCAGATGGCGGTCTCCAGATAGCGGTGCCCAGATAGAGGTCGCCAGGGAGAGATCCCCAGATAGCGGTCTCCAGATAGCGGTGCCCAGGAAGATCCCTAGGAAGGTCGCCAGGAAGATCGCCAGGAAGATCGCCAGGAAGATCGCCAGGAAGGTCCCGAGAGACATCGCCAGAGCGGTGCCCAGAGAGACCATCACGGAGATCTCCATGGGGAGCACCACGGAGGTCCCCAGGAAGGTCCCGAGAGAGCCCGAGGGAGAGGGAGATTGGGATGGAGAATAAGCGTACGAAGATCAAGTGGAGTAGATAGGTCGGGCGGCGGTCGCCGGGGCGAGATCTGCGGGGCCGGAGGCGACTGGTCAGGACGAGCTTCCCGGTTGGCCGCCAGGACGGTGAGGGCGCCGGTCGGTGCGCCCGGGGACCACGCCGAGGGGCCTCGGTCCGGGGCGGCTGCTTCGCGACCGGGCCTGGGGGAGGAGTTCCAGTCGGTGGTTCTCGTCGGCGGCCAGGGGTGGGCTCCGGCAGGGCGCAGCTCGGTTCGCACGGCTCGGGTACCGCCTGGTCACCGGGCGGGGAGCCTCCAGCAGGCCCGCTTTGCGTGCGGGAACTGTCTTCTTGACTGTTCCCGGCCGGCAATGCCCGTCGGGACGACCCGGAGGTCGTTCCGGGGTGGACTTTCGGCCGTTGTCTACAGGAAGACTGACTCGGGCGGCAATCTGGCCCGGGCGACGGTTTGTTGGGGCGGGAGGCCGACACCGAGGCAGGCGATGGTCTTTCGGCCCACGGGACGGTCGGCGATCGGCCGTTCTCGGGCCGGCAGGCATCCCAGCCGAGGTGGCGACCCGTGTTTCCTCCGGCATTCTCTGCGTCCGGAGTGCAGCCTCCCTTGCGGTGAGGAAGCGGCGCGACCAATGCGAGGCGGTGGACAGTCGGTGCTGTGGGGACACCGCGCTCAGGGCACGACCTGAATCAGCTCGGGGCGCGTCAGCTCGGCTCCCAGCAGGGCCTGGAATGGCACCAGAACCAGGGGTGCACTCACCGGGATGGAAAGCAGGAGTTCGGCGCGACCGCTCGGGGGCAGCGTGCCCAGTGGCATCAGCCGCAGCGTCCAGGGATCGAGCCAGAGCAGTCCCGATCCAGGAATCGGAATCGGCGTTTGCAACGGCTTTGCCGCGTAGCCGAGCCAGGCCGTCTTGCCTGGTTCACCCAGGACGGTCAACGTGAAAGTCTTGCCCCGCCGTGTCTCGCCGAAGTGGTAGACATGGGGGGCGAACTCGTCCGCGCCGATGTCCACGCCGCTTCCCCAGCCGCGATCGTCCCACTCGAAGTCACTGGCCGAGAAGTTGAGGTAGCCTCCTGATCCCGTGTCCCGACAGGGCGAGTCCGGTGCGAGGTGGAACGTCCCGTCAGCCGTGAACTGGGGATCGGCATCGATGTTCCCGATGCCGGGATGCCCGCCCTTGATGTTGCAGAATGTCGCCGTGCCGCTGATCTCGTGGCACGTCCAGGCGGTGTTCTCGCGGATGATACAGTTCACGACGCGGGCCCCATTTGTGTACACGCCGCCGCCTTCAAATGTCCCCCACAAAGTGCCGTAACCAACGGCGTTGCCCCATATCGTGTTGTTGATCACGACATCTGTGGATGCTGTGTGAAGCCCACCACCGCAACTCTGCGGACGCCCCACGACTGTGGCGCCGAGCTGCACCCAGTTGAACAGAATGAGGTTGTTCACGATGATAGAATCCTGCGACCAGACACCACCTCCAAGTTGCCACGGGGAGCTGGCGAAGTCGGCACCGATCACACGGTTGCGCCGGATCACGTTGTTCGCCAGGATCGCCCGGACACACCGCAGGCCACCGCCAGACAACTGGTAGTTGAACGGCGCGGAGACGACCTCGTTCTCGGTGATCTCGTTGTGCATGATCAGGGCATAGTTGGTCGGCGTCCCGGAGATCCGCAGGCCACCGCCGTTCCCGACTGACTGGTTGCCAGTGATGTGATTGAAGCGGACCGTCGGACCGCTGTTTGTGATCACGATCCCTGGCCCGCCATTCGTCACGGTGAATCCTTCCAGAACGGAGTCTTTTCCCTCGCCGCTGGCGAACGTCACCACCGCGCCGGTCTGCTTGCCCGTGCCGCTGAGTGTGGTTACCGTCGCGCCGTACTCGCCGGAGACGCTGATCGCCTTGCCCTTGAAGTCGATGTTCTCTGGGTAGGTTCCCGGGGCGACCAGCACCGTGTCCTTGTGGCTCGCCGCATCGATAGCGGCTTGAATGGTCTTGTACTGCGCAGGCACCTTCAGGACCTGCTGCGCGGCGGCGGGGCCGGCGAGGAGAAAGGCAACGAGGCTCGGCACGACGGCTCTCTGCATCATGGCGACTTCTCCGAGAGGCTTAGGCCGCGTGTTCGATCGGGCCGCAGCGGGTCACGATGCCGCATCGCCGAGCAACCCCGGATCTCGGCACCGCATGCCCGCATTCTACCACGGAGGGTGCCCGTCGCGGGGGCGGGGACTGGCCGCCAGGCGGAGATCGCGCCCACCGTCGGGATTGTGGGCAGCCGACCGCCGAGCCGGCCGGAGCGGGTAGAATGGGCGTGGGCCGGAGTGGACCGCCGGGAGCTTTCCCCGGTTCTCACGTGGGGAGTAGCGGGAGCACGGAGCATGACCAGGCGGGCGGCGGTTTGTGCGGCGGGGCTCGCGCTCGGGGTACTGCTCGGCGGGGCGCTCGGGGCGGCAGGGCAGCGGGCCTCGGGCAAGGCGGGGCCTAGCGTCTCCTTCCTCGGCGAGCTGCCGCCGCTGTTCGTCGAGAACCGGGGACAGACGCATCCGGCCGTCGCGTTCCTTGTGCAGGGCCTCGGCAGGACGCTCTTCTTCACGGACGCCGGCGTGGTGGTGGCGCTCCGGGAGGGCCAGCGGCAGCAGGTGCTGCGGCTGGTGTTCGTCGGGGCGCGGCGGGTGCGGCCGGTAGGCGCGGACCGGCAGGCGGCGGTGTTCAGCTGGTTCAAAGGAGCGCAGCCTTCGGGATGGCGGCGGAGCGTGGCGTCGTGGGGGCGAGTGGCCTACCGGGACCTCTGGCCGGGGATCGATCTGGTGTGGACGGCGGAGGGCGAGCGGCTCAAGTACGGCTTCGTGGTGGCGCCGGGGGCGGACCCGGGGCGGATCGTGCTGCGCTGGGAAGGCGCGGACGCGGTCACGGTGGACGAGACGGGTGCGCTCCGACTGGCGACGCCGCTCGGGGCGCTGGTGGACGACGCGCCGCTGGCGTGGCAGGAAGGGCCGGGAGGACGGGAGGCGGTGGCCGCGGGCTGGTCCGTGACGCCTGCGGACACGGCCGAGGCGCCGACGGTCAGGTTCCGGCTCGGGGCGTACGATCCGACCGCAGCCCTCGTCATCGATCCGGCGGTGCTGGTCTACTGCGGCTACATCGGGGGGGAGCGCACTGATCAGGTCTTCGGGCTAGCTGTGGACAGCGTAGGGCATCTCTTTATCACGGGCGTGACCGGTTCCTCGGAAGCGAGTTTCCCGGTGGCGGTCGGGCCGTGTCTGACCTATGCGTGGGATGGCGATGCCTTCGTCGCCAAGCTCGACCCGAGCGGCCAGACGCTCCTCTACTGCGGCTACCTCGGGGGGCGCGAGTACGACAACGGCAGAAGCATCGCAGTGGATGGGGCGGGCAACGCGTACATCACCGGCGTGGC
>JAFGQW010000209.1 GCA_016935485.1 Planctomycetota bacterium
CCCTCCGCGAAACCCGTCACGGCCTTGCCGAACCCCTCCGCGAGGTCCGTCATGCAGTCCTCGAGATCGAAGCCAAGCATGCGCTCGATCGAGGCGCCCATGTTCACCCGCCACTCGGTGCCGGTCCGCTCGAGGACCAGCGGGATCACCTGCTCCTCGGGCTCTGCGGCCTCGGACGGCCGGGACCGGAGCTTCGCCTCCACGATGGCCCGCGCGCCGTCGGCCTGCGGCTCGCCGAGCTCGAACTCCACATCGCCCTTGCCCGCCATGGGGAAGCTCACCGAGCCGTCGTCCTCGCCGCCGAGGAGCTCGCGCGCGGCGGCCTCGTCTCCCTTCTGCAGCGCACCGAGGAATCGCTCCGCCGTCTGGCGCGCCTCCGCCAGCTCCTCCGCCGAGAGAACGATCACGCTTTCGGGCGCTTCCTCCTCCGCCGCCGGCGGCAACGACTCCACCGCCGTGTCCTCTGCCGCCGGCTCCTCGGCCTCGCTATCGTCCGGCGCCAGCTCGTCCGGCGGCCAGGCCGGAACCGTCTGCGGCTCAGCGTTGAGCATGGCGAACGAAGCGAAGATGGCGTCGAAGGTCGCGCCGAGCGAGCCCCAGACGGCGGCCGGCGCCATGCCGAGCAGCGTGTGGGCCCACCCGCCCTGCTCGAACATCACCACCCGGATCGTCATCGGGCCCATCTGGCTCGGCTGGGAGCCCAGCGCGGCCACGCCCGGGATCTCGCCGGCCGCGCCCGGACCGATCTCGCTGAACTCGATCCCCTGGGCGACGGAAAGTCTCATGAGCCACTCCGCCACGCTGGCGCCCTCGAGTGCCGGGCGCACCGACAAGGTCAGCACGACCGCTCCGTAGGGAGCACTGAAGACGGCGACCGGCTGGAAGCTGTCCGTGCTCGCGAAATCCGTGGTCTCGTCCGGCAGCGGCACCTGCACCCATTCGGAAGGCACCCTGACCTCGAACGCGAATCGGGGATCCGCCGGGGTCACCGTCACGAGCTTCGTCTCCGCCGCCGCGTCGTCCATGCTGCACCTCGATGTCCTGATGGGCCGATCGATTCGTTCTGCCGGCCGGTCCGGCAACCCGGTCCGGGACCCCGGCGGAACGCGACGCTGCACGTTCCGACGGGCCCGGCTGGGCAGGATCCTAGCCGGCTGTTCCGTGATCGACAAGGTCCGGCAGCAATCTCGACGGGCCCGCGCGCACCCGGTTGCCCGTCAGCGCTCTTCCCTCCGGCGCGGCGGGCGGGTTCAATGCATGCCGGAGATCGCGACCTCCCCCACCGCGCAGGAGACGGCCTCGCATGTTCAGGAAGAAGCGGAAAGACGCCGGTGGCTGCGGCCGCCCGGACGATCTCGAGCGCGTCTCGAGGTGCTGGGCCAACCTGGCCGAGCACCACGCCGACCGCCCCAACTGGCTGAACTCGCCCACCATCGCCCGCCGCGTGAACCGGCGGATCGGCGGCGACGAGAACCGGAGCTGGTTCGACTGGTTCCAGAGCCAGTACCTGCCCGAAGCGCGCTGGGGCGGGCGCGGGCTGAGCCTCGGCTGCAATCACGGGCTGTTCGAGCGCCAGATCCTGAAGCGCGGGATCTGCTCGGCCATGGACGGCTACGACGTCTCGCTGAGGAGCATCGAGATCGCGCGCACAGCCGCTGCCGCGGAGGGGCTCGACCTCCACTACGAGGTGGCGGACGTGAACACCCTCGCGCTCCCGCCCGGCCGCTACGACCTGGTGGTGGCCGCTGCCGCGATCCACCACTTCGAGCGTCTGGAGCACGTGTTCGCCGGCGTGCACGAGGCGCTCACGCCGGCGGGCTTTTTCGTGTTCAACGAGTACGTCGGACCGGCGCGGTTCCAGTGGACCGACGCGCAGCTCCGGGCCATCAACCAGCTGCGGGCGGCCCTGCCGCTGGAGCTCCGGAGACTTTCCGACGGCTCGCTCGCACCGCCCGTGGCCCGCGCGGACCTCGAGGCGCTCCTCCGCGAGGATCCCTCCGAAGCGGTCCGGAGCGATGAGATCGTGCCGCTCGCGCGCGCGTACTTCGACGTCGTGGAGCAGCGCGACTTCGGCGGCACGATCCTCCACATGTTCTTCCACGAGATTCTCGCCAACTTCGACGAGACCAGGCCCGAGCACGTCGCGCTGATCGAGATGGTGTGCGCCGCGGAAGAAGTGCTGATCGAGGAGGGGATCCTGCCGAGCGATTTCGCGGTGCTGGTCTGCCGCCGCAAGGACGCTGCGCCGTAGCGCGGCTCACCACAGCCCGAGCCGGATCAGGAGCGACCGCCAGAGGAGCTTCGCGCCCGTCCGGCAGATCGACCACCGCTCGCGCACCCCCGAGCCGTGCCCGGAGAAGCCCTTCTCGCGATTGCGGTAGGTGATCGGCACCTCGGCGAGCCGGAGCCCGCGGCGCACCCCGCGGAGCAGGATCTCCATCTCGTACACGAACCCGTTGTCCTTGAAGTTCACCCGCTCGATGGCGGCGCGAGTCCACGCCTTGTAGCCGGTGGTCACGTCCGAGATGGGCACGCCGGCGAGCCAGCTCAGCCACCGGTTCACGATGCGGTTGCCCACCACGCGCAGGAAGCTGAACCGGTATTCCCGGGTCACCGAGTCCTCGAGGAAGCGCGATCCGAGCACGATGTCCGCCTCGCCGGCGGCGATTGGCCCCAGCACGCGCGGCACCTCGGCGGGGTCGAACTGGAGATCGGCGTCGAACTGGAGGAGCCAGGGCCGCTCGGTGACGGCGATCCCGAACTTGATCGCGTGGCCCTTGCCGGTGTCGCCGTAGTTCCGGTGCGCCCGGATCTCCGGGTGGACGGCGGCCAGGCGGCGCGCGATCTCGAGCGTGCGATCCGTGCCGCCATGGATGACGACGATCTCCGCTCCCGGCGCGGCCGCAAGCAGCCCCTGGAGGCAGGCCTCGATCGATTCCTCCTCGTTGAAGCAGGCGAGGATGATGCTCAGTCGGTGCACGCGGTCGGCTCTTTCCTTCCCGGGCCGCCGGGGGGCCACACCGCGCCCCGCCGCCGCCGGCCGCAACGGAGCATACCCGCCGGCCGACCTCCCGGCACGGGGGGACCGGGATTTCTCGGCATGTCGGTGCGCGATCCTGCCCGACCGACAGCAGGATCGCGCCCGACCCCGGCTTGTCCGGACCGCCGCCGGCCGCATACAATCGACGTCCCTTCAAAGACATCCCATGCCGAGGAGGAAGACCGCCATGATGCTTCGTCGCGCCGTACTCGCCTTCGCCATTCTGCTCGTCGCGCTGGCGGCACCGGCCGCGGCCGCCGCGCCGGACGAGTTTGCCTTCCCGGCGCTGCTCGAGCGCCTCACCGACCTCGACCGGCTGGCGCTGCCGCCGCCGGCGGGTGTCAAGCACGTGCAGTTCTCCAGCTACGACCGCCGGAGCGATCGCGGGCCGGAAGACCCGGAGGCGTGGTTCGCGAACGGCGACAGCGGCAAGTTCCTCCGCATCGAGGAGAGCGCGCACGGCAAGGAGCACGTGATGGCGGAGGCGGACGGCCCGGGCCTTCTCGTTCGCCTCTGGTCGGCCGACCCCAAGGGCGTGCTCAGGATCTACCTCGATCGGGAGGAGAAGCCGCTGCTCCAGTGCCCGGCGCCCGAGCTGCTCGACGGCAAGCACCCGCTCTTCCCGCCGCCGCTCGCGGGTGTGCGGTCGCACGGCCACAACCTGTACGTGCCGATCCCGTTTGCGAAGCACCTCAAGGTGACCTGTTCCACCGGCGGCTTCTACTACCATGTGAACGTGCTCTCTTACCCGGCGGGCACGCCGATCCAGAGCCTCACGGAGTGGGAGCTCGCCAAGGCGGCCGACCGGATCCACGAGGCCGCGCGGCGGCTCGAGGAACAAAGCGGTCTGCCCCGCGAGGAGAAGCGGATGCCCTGGATGTACTTTCGCGTCGATGCCGGCGCCACGCAGACGATCATGAAGGTGGAGCACGATGGCGAGCGAACGGCGGCGATCCGCGACTTCGTGCTCGGCGGCCTGGAGGCGGAGGACCTTGCGGCCGCGCTCCGGCAGGTGCTGATCGCGATGACGTTCGACGGCACCGAGACAGTGCGGGTCCCGCTCGGGGAGTTCTTCGGCTCAGGACCGCGCGCCGGTAGCTACCGCGGGCTCGCGATGGGCGCGGTCCCCGCCGAGGAAGGGCCTCTCTTCTACTGCCGGTTTCCCCTCCCGTTCGCCCGGAGCGCCGCCGTGACGCTGGAGAACCGGACGGGGAAGACGTTCGCCGCGAAGTTCCATGCCCGCCTCGACTCTGCCGCGCTGCAGGCCGAGGCGATGCACTTCCACGCGGTCTACCGCGAGGGCGTCGACCTCGCCACCCGGCCGTTCACCGACGTGAACTGGCTGGATGTCACCGGCACCGGTCAGGTCGTGGGCTGCGTGCTCACCGTCTTGAACCCGGTCAAGAACTGGTGGGGCGAGGGCGACGAGAAGATCACCGTCGACGGCGAGGCGTTTCCGTCCATCTTCGGCACCGGCACCGAGGACTACTTCGGCTACGCGTGGTGCTGTCCCGAGCCCTTCTCTCATCCCTACCACGCGCAACCCACCTGCGACGGCCCCGGCAACTACGGGTTGACGACCGTGAACCGCTTCCACTTGCTCGACCCGATCCCGTTTCACCGCTCGGTGCGCTTCGACATGGAGCTGTGGCACTGGAAGGACGTGAAGGTCGACTACGCGACGACGGTGTTCTTCTACGCGAAGGCCGGCGCGCGCGACCGCGCGCCGTATCCGGCCGGCCGCACGCCGCACCTCCGCCTGCCGTCGCCCTACGTCGCGCCGCGCGTCGCCGGCGCACTGGAAGGCGAGGCGCTGCGCTTCGAGGCCAGGAGCGGCACGGCGGTGGTGCAGGAG
>JAFGQW010000210.1 GCA_016935485.1 Planctomycetota bacterium
CGCCTGACGGCATGCGATGGCGTCCCGAACGCGGACAGGAAAGCGGACTCGCGCCGGCAACGGTCCCGGGACGGCCGGCGCGCGCCCTGCGGACCGCCGTTGAAATCCTCGAACGCGTGCGATACGGTTACGGCCTGCTCCGGGTCCCGGCGGTGATCGACCGGATCGAGACCGCCGGTCCACGGTTTCATGAGGGCCGGATAAGTGCTGAAGGACCTCCGGGCGTTTCTCAAGGAGTTTCGCACGAGCTTCCGGACCACGGGCGCCGTGATCCCGAGCTCGCGCTATCTCGCCACCGAGATGACCTCGCGCCTGGCCGAGCGCCCCCCGGCGCCGATCCGCGTGCTCGAGGCGGGCCCGGCGACCGGTGCGTTCACGCGCAAGATCCTCACCTACCTCGGGCCTGAAGACCAGCTCGACCTGTGCGAGATCAACCCCCGGTTCGTGCAGTACCTGGAGCGCTGGCTCGCGAAGCCGGCCGCCGGTCCGCGGATCCGCATCTTCGCCCGGAGCGTCCTCGAGGTCCCGGTGGAGGCGCCCTACGACTACATCATCTCCGGCCTGCCGCTCAACAACTTCGGGCCCTTGGAGGTGCAGGCCATCCTGGAGCACTTCCTCGCGCTGGGGCGCCCCGGCACCGAGTTCAGCGATTTCGAGTACTGGAGCCTGCGCGCGCTCATGACCGGGCTGTCCGCGGGGGCGGAGCGCGCCCGCCTGAAGGACGTGAACCTCGTCATCCGCCGGTTCATCCGCGAGCACGGCAGCGAGAAATCGATCGTCTGGCGGAATCTCCCGCCGGCGCGGGCCCTCCACTTCCGCTTCCAGAACGGCGCGCGGGAGGACGCGGCGAACAAGGTCGGGTTTCGGCGCCCGGCGCCGACGGCGCTGCCGCCCGGCCGGAGGCACTTCTGAGCCGACCGCCGCCTTCCGCACGCCCGGCCGGCAGGATGCGCGCGCAGGCGAGCAGGACACCGGTCATGGAGACGGTCCTCGGCATCGATCTCGGCACGAGCAGCGTGAAGGCGCTGCTGGTCGGCGCCGACGGGCAGCTGTTCGGCGAGGCGCGCGCGGCCGTCGCGTCGGTCCACGCGCATCCCGGGTGGTCCGAGCAGTCTCCCGAAACCTGGTGGCGCGCGCTCGCCGGGGCCGTCGGGCGCCTCGCGAGCGAGCACGCCGGTGCGCTGGGCGCGTGCCGGGCCGTGGGCGTGTCCGGACAGATGCACGGCTCGGTGCTCCTCGACGCCGCCGGCAGGGTACTGCGGCCGGCGATCCTGTGGAACGACAGCCGCTCCGCCCCCGAGTGCGAGGCGGTCATGCGCGAGCTCGGCCTGGCGCGCTTGCTGGAGCTCGCCGGCAACCGGGCCTTTCCCGGTTTCACCGCCCCGAAGATCCGCTGGCTCCGCCGCCACGAGCCAGCGGTGCTCGGCCGCACGGCCCACCTCCTCCTGCCCAAGGACTTCCTCGTCTGGCGCCTGACCGGTGGGCTCGCCACGGACGTATCCGACGCCTCGGGAACGCTGCTGCTCGACATCGGCAGGCGCTGCTGGTCCGCGGAGCTGTGCTCGGTGTTCGGCGCGGATCCGGCCTGGCTCCCGCCCGTCCGGGAGTCGAGCGACGTGGTCGGCGCCGTGCGCGCCGGCCTCGACCTCGAGGGGCTGCCGGCCGGCATCCCGGTCGTGGCCGGAGCGGGCGACCAGGCCGCCGCGGCCGTGGGCGTCGGCGTGGTCCGGCCCGGAGAGACCAGCGTGTGCCTCGGGTCGTCCGGTGTCGTCTTCGTGCAGACCGACGCGTATCGGCCCGACCCGGCGGGCGTCCTGCACGCGTTCTGCCACGCCGCACCGGCGGCCTGGCATCTCATGGGCGTGATGCTCTCGGCGGGCAGCGCGCTGGAGTGGTTCGCCACCACCTTCCCACCGCCGACATCGCGGCGCGGTGCCGACCCGCAGAGCCCGGTCCAGCACGTGACCCGGCTGGCGGCGGACGCCGAGCCCGGCGCGCGCGGCGTCCTGTTTCTTCCGTATCTCGCGGGCGAGCGCTGCCCACATCCGGATCCGACGGCGCGCGCCACGTTCCACGGCATGACGCTCGGCACGGACTACGCCGATCTGGCGCGCGCCGTCGTGGAGGGCATCGTGGTCGGGCTCGCCGAGTGCGCCGACCGGGTCCGGGCGGCGGGAGCGGACCTCCGGCGCGTCCGGGTCACCGGCGGCGCCACCCGGAGTCCGCTGCTGATGGGACTGCTGGCCAGCGCGCTGGGCTGCCCGGTCGAGACAGCCGCGATCGACGAGGGTTCCGCCTACGGCGCGGCGCTGCTCGCGGGGCTGGCGGCCGGTTGGGCGCCCGCCGTCGACAGCATGGCCGCGCGCTGGCAGCGGCCGGGCGAGCCGTTCCATCCGCGCGACCGGGAATCCGCCGCGCTCGAGCAGGTCAAAGCACGCCGGCTCGCCCTCTACCGCGGGATCCGGGGCTGACCGCCGGAGCGAGGCGCGCGGGTTCGATCAGACCCGGCTCCGGCCATGGATCTCGGCGAGGCCCTGCACCAAGTCATCCAGGGCGTCGAGCAGGCTCATGCGAGCGGCGTGGATGCGGAGCGCTCGCTCGAGCGTGGTCTCGCTGCCTTTCCTGCCGCTCGCAAGCCGCTGGACGTCGGTCAGGATATGCTGGCGGCGCTGGTCGATCGCGCGCACGAGCCGATCGAGCTGCTGGGCTTCCTCGTCGTCGTCCTCGCCGGACCTCGTGCGCACGGTCTCCAGCACCCCGTGCACGCCTTCGAGCCGCTCGTGCAGCGCACGATGCGCCAGAACGAAGGCGCGGAGCTGCGACGCGGGCAGGTGCCCCTTCCACGGCATGCCGAAGAGGCGCTGGAGCTCGACCCGAAAGCGGTGGCGCCGGCGGCTGACCAGCCAGAGGAGCAGCAGCGCGACGAGCGGCGGCGCGGCGGCCGCGGGGAGGAGCAGCGGGAACGCCGTGCGCTTGGCGGCAGCCACTGTAGGCTCGGCCTCTCCCGCCTCCACCGGTGCCGGCGCACCGGGAAGAGCCGGGCGCCCCTCCTCGGAAGCCGATGTTCCGGCCGGTGGCGCTGTACGCGACGGCGGCGGGCTTGGAGGCCGCGAGGAAGGCTTCGTGTCCTCCCCGGCAGGGATCGCCGCTACCTCCGGCGTCTCCGCCGGAACCGCAACCGGTTCCGGGTCGCTTCCGCCGGCGGGCTTCTCGACACGCTCGTCCTCCAGCCCCCTTGGCGGCGCCGCGACGGGCTCCGGCGGCGGCTTCTCGGCGGCGGGCTCCGCTACGAGCGGCGCCACCGGCTCGGGATCGGGCGGCCCAGGCGGCTTCTCGACCGGC
>JAFGQW010000211.1 GCA_016935485.1 Planctomycetota bacterium
GCACTCGGGAAAGGGGTCAGACCCCGTTCCGAAGCGGAACGGGGTCAGACCCCAGTCCGCCTTTCTCCGACCCCGTGCCCGCCCCCCGCTCGCCACACGTCCCGCCCGCCCACCAGGGTGAGCCGCACGCCGGTCTCGTCGAAGACCGTGATGTCGGCGCGGCGCCCCGGTTCCAGGCGCCCGCGGTCCCGGTCGCCGAGCACCCGGGCGGGCACCTCGCCGGCCATCCGCGCCGCCTCCCCCAGCGGGATGCCTGCCGCACGCGCGGCGTTGAGGACCGCGCGATCCAGGGTCAGCGTGCTTCCGGCGAGCCGCCCTTCCGGCGTGCGCGCCACGCCGCCCCGCACCAGCACCGGCCGTCCGCCGAGTGCGTGCTCGCCGTCGGCGAGCCCGGCGGCCGGGATCGCGTCGGACACCAGCAGGCAGCCGCGCGCGCCGCGGCATCGCACCGCCAGCGCGACCGCCGCGTCCGCAAGGTGCACGCCGTCGCAGATGAGCTCGGGAACAAGACCCGGCTCCGTGAGTGCGGCGCCGACGAGACCCGGTTCCCGGTGGTGAAACGGCGGCATGGCGTTGAAGAGATGCGTCACCGTGGTGGCTCCCGCCCGCGCGGCGCGAACCGCCACGTCGTGCCGCGCCGCGGAGTGCCCCAGCGAGACCACCACCCCGCGGGAGGCGAAGTACCGCGTCACCTCGAGCTCCGGGTCGTGCTCCGGTGCCAGCGTCACCGAGCGCAGCCGGCCGCCGGCCGCCCGCTCCATCCGCTCGGCCTCCGCCCGATCCGCGGGCCGGCAGTGCCCGGCGTCCTGGGCCCCCGCCCAGGCCGGATCGAGAAACGGCCCCTCGAGGTGAATGCCCAGGCAGACGGCTCCCGGCACCTCGGGCAGGCCGGCAACCGCCTCGAGCGTGCGGCACAGCCATGCCGCGGGCGCCGCCACGGCGCTGAGCAGGAACGCCGTCACCCCGTGCCGTGCGAGCACCGCCGCCACCGTGCGCAAGCCCGCCTCGTCGATGTCCTCCACCGCCACGCCAGCCAGGCCGTGCATGTGCACGTCGATGAAGCCCGGCGCGATCCACGCCTCGCCGAACGCCTCGCACGCGGCCCCGGCGGGCGCCGCGGCAGACACGCCCGCGATCCGGTCCCCCCGGATCCACACGCACCCGGGCCCCTCACCGTCGGTTCGCAGAACATGCGTGGCGGAGAGATACCTGTCCTCGGAGGCGGCCACGGAAATCCTCCCCGGCAAAGCCTGCAAGCCTGGGGTCGAGCTGCTATGGTTTGTGCCGCATCATAGCAGTTCTGGAGAATCTCGTGCTCACCGAGTTCATCCGGCCCGAGAGCATCAAGATCCCGCTCGAGTCCCCGAGCCTGAGCCCGGTGACCAAGGAAGCGGTGATCGCGGAACTGGTCGCCCTGCTGCCCGAGGCGGCCGAGACCGCGCGGCGCGACGCGATCCTCAAGGCGGTGCTCCTGCGCGAGCGCCAGATGAGCACCGGCATCGGCAACGGCGTCGCGATTCCCCACGGCTCCGCCGACATCGACGCCCACCTCAGCCTGGCCGCCGGCGTGGCGCCGGCGCCCGGCGTCCACTACGCGGCCATCGACCGCCAGCCCGCGCGCATCTTCTTCCTGCTCGTGGCCCGCCCCGGCGAGCGCACGCCGTATCTGCAGGCCCTGGCCTACATCGCGCGGCTCATGAAGAACGAGGCGATCCACCAGCGACTGCTCGATGCGCCGAGCGCCGCGGTCTTCTACGAGGTCCTGCGCAGCGCCGAGCCCTGAGCGGAGCCGTCCATGATCGAGCCCTGGGAACGACTCGCCTCCGAACGCCGCCAGGACTATCGCATCTTCGCCACGCGGATCGACCGCTACCGGTCGCCCGCCACCGGTGAGACGCACGCCTTCGTGGTCGTCGAGGCCCCGGACTGGGTGAACGTGATCGCGCTCACTCCGGCCGACGAGGTCGTGCTCGTCCGCCAGTTCCGCTTCGGCACGCGCGAGGTGACGCTCGAGATCCCCGGCGGCGCGGTCGATCCGGGCGAGGACTTCGTGTCCGCGGGCGTGCGCGAGCTCCGGGAAGAGACCGGCTACGCCGGGGACGAGGTCCGGTTGATCGGCACCGTCACGCCCAATCCGGCGTTCCTCGAGAACCGGTGCGGCACACTGCTGATCCCCGGCGCCCGCAAGGTCGCCGAGCCCGCTCCGGAGGGCACCGAGATCCTCGAGGTGGAGCTGTGCCCCCGCCGCGAGATTCCCCGTCGGCTCGCCGCCGGCCAGATCCGGCACGCGCTGGTGGTCGCCGCTTTCCAGTGGCTCGATCTTCAGGAACACGGCCTCCGGTGACGGCACTGCGCCGCAAGACCCGGAGCCGGATCGGTTCCGAGCGGGCGCGTGCAGCCGGACCTTGCGCCGGCGCGGCCACGGAAGTAGGGTAACAGGGTCCCGGGGATGCCGATTTTCGAGCCGCGCTTCATGCCCGTGAGATCCTCGTCCTTCCTGCCGCTCCGCATTCGCCGCGGACCCGCCGCCGCGGTGCTTGCCGCCTTGACGCTCGCCGCCGTGCTCCTCGCCGCGGGGAGCGCCGCGTCCGCCCAGCCCCGGCCGGTTCCGCCCTCCGACCCGCCGTCCCTGGCCGCACGCCAGGCCGAGCTTCGCAACCTCCTCCAGGAAGTCCGGCGCGAGGGCATCGCGACCGGCGAGGCACGCGAGGCCTGGCAACGGGAGCAAGCGGAGCTCGAGGACGAGGTCCGCGCGCTGCGCGAGGAAACGGCCCGCCTCGAGGCCGCGCTCCCCGAGCTCCGGACCCGGGCGGCGGCGCTGGAGCGAGAGGCCGACGATGCCGGCGGGCGCGCGGCCGCTGCCCGCGAGCGCCACGAGCGGTTTCGCGCGGCCCTCCGCGCGCGCCTGGCCGAGCTCGCGGTCCTCGCGGAGCAGGGTCTGCCGCTCGACCGGGAGCTCCGGGCCCGCAAGGCCCGTGACGCCGCCGAGGCGGCGTCGAGGCCGGAAGCCCCGCTCTCGGGCGCAGCCGGCGAGCTGCTCGGACTGACGTTCCGGATCCTCACGGACTCCCGCACCTTCCAGGCCACGAGCGCGGTCATCCAGGGCGCCGCGGACGAACAGCACGTGGTCGAGGTGCTGCGGGTCGGTTCCGTCCAGGCGCTCGCCCGCACGGCCGACGGCACGGCGGCCCACACCCTCCGGACGGACGCCGCCGGCCGGACCGCCTGGTCGCCGCCGCTGGCGGACCCCGCGCTCGCCGAACGCATCCGCCGCGGGCTCGAGATCGTCAAGCGCCGCCGCGCTCCGGAGCTTCTCCTGCTCCCGGTTCCCGGCCCGGTCGACCGCGGCGCGGCGGCCGGCGGCGAAAGCGAGCGGCGGGGGACGCAGCCATGATCCGGCCGCGCGCGCTTCTCCCGTTCGCTCTCGCCGTCCTGCTCGCCGGCGGTCCCGCTGCCTCGCAGGATCCGGCGCCCCCGGCCGCAGACGCGATCGAAGCCGCGCTGGCCACCGCTCGCACGCGCCTCGAGGAGGCCCGCCGCGAAGGGCAGGCCGCGCGCCACGCCGCCGCGGGCAAGCGGCTCGCGCTCGTCAAGGAGCTCGCCGAAGCCCGTCAAGCGCAGCGCGAGGCCGAGGCGGAGATGGCCGCGCTCCGGGCGGAGATCACCCGGCACGCCGAGCGCCGCCGCGAACACGACGCCGCCCTGGCCGCCGACGCGCGGGAGCTGAAGGGACTCGCCGCCACGGTCGGGCGCGGACTCGACACCCTGCTCCAGGCGGAAGAGTCCTCGCTCGTGGCGCTCCAGGATCCCGCGCTCGTTGCGCAGTTCCGATCGCTGGTCACGGAGCTCGGAGACCGGGAAACGGTGGCGGAGGAGACGCTCGGCGCGTTTCTCGAGAGCCTGGTGCGCTACGTGCGGGAGAGCGGGCGCATCGCGCGGTTCGAGGCCGAGGCCGCCGACGTCGACGGGCGGCTCAGGCGGGTCGAGATCTGCCGCTTCGGACAGGTCGCCGCGTTCTATCGCGAGGCCGATCGCACCGGCCATCTCGCGCTGGCCGAGAGCGGCCACTGGCGCTCGATCCCGACTGGCGATGCGGCCGCCCTCCGCCCACTCTTCGCGGCGGCGCCGCCGGCCGAGCTCTCCGTTCCCCTCGACCCGTCCGGGGGGCTGGCGATCCGGGGGGCCGACCACGGCGACGGATGGCTCGAGCATCTCCGCGCGGGTGGGCCAGTCATGATCCCGATCGGGCTCGTGGTGCTCGCGGCCTTCTTCCTGATCGCGGAGCGCCTGCGCTTTGTCGCCGGAGCCCGGCGCGACTTCCGCCAGCTCGCCGGCTGCCTCGAGGGCCGCGTGCCGGCCGCGGAGATCCGCCGCCGGATCGCGCACCGCCCGGGACCGCTCGCGCGCGTCCTCGAGACCGTGCTCACCCATCCCGAGGGCGGCCCGGCCGCCGTCGACCAGGCCATGCACCAGGCCGCGCCCGCGCTCGAGCGCTCGCTCGGATTGCTGGGCGTGCTCGGAACCGTGGCCCCGTTCCTGGGGCTCCTCGGCACCGTGACCGGGCTGATCACGACCTTCCAGACGCTCACCGCCGTCGGGTCCAACGACCCGCGCCTGCTCGCCGGCGGCATCTCCGAGGCGCTCATCACCACGCAAGCCGGCCTGATGGTGGCCATCCCGATCCTGCTCGTCCACGCCTACCTCTCCAAGCGCGTCGACGACCTGAGCGACCGGCTCGAAGACGCCGCCGAGGACGCGGCGGCCCGCCCGCGCACGGAGGACAAGCCATGAGCCTCGGCGAGCTCCTCGAGCGCGGCGGCCCGGTGCTGGTGCCCATCTTCGCCGTGTCGCTGCTGATCTGGTGGCTCGGGCTCGGCCTGTGGTTCGCCCTCGGCCGCGCTGAAGGTCCCGGCGACGTGCGTCGGTCGCTCAGCACGCTCGAGGCCCTGAAGACGCTGACCGGCACCGCCCCCTTCCTCGGGCTGCTCGGTACCGTGGGCGGCATGATGCTCGCGTTCGACGGTCTGGTCCGGTTCGGCCCCGGCAACCTGCGGGGACTCTCGCACGGGATTGCCCGCGCGCTGGTCACCACGCAGGCGGGCCTGCTCGTCGCGCTGACCGGCATGCTGTTCCTGGTCGTCCTGCAGAGCCGGCTGCGCCGGCTCGAAGCCGTCACGACGCCGCCGCGGTGTCCCTCCCGCCGGCCCCGGAGGCGCAGCCATGGCTAGACGGCGCCGCGCCTCGAGCGTCGAGATCGGGATCGCCCCGCTGATCGACCTCGTGTTCATCCTGCTCCTCTTCTTCCTGGTCGGCGCCAGCTTCCAGCGCGAGCCCGGAATCGACATCGAGCGCCCGCGGGCCGTCACCGGCCAGCCCGAGGATTCCCCGCCGATCCTCGTGGCCATCTCGCCGACCGGCACCGTGCACATGGAGGGCCACCGCGTGCCGCTGGCCGCGGTGGAGAGCGAGGTGCGCGCCGCCCTGCAGACGAGCGAGTCCCGCGCGGTCATGGTGCTCGCCGACGTCACGGTCCCGACGGGCCTCCTGGTGCAGGTCATGGACTTCTGCCGGCAGGGCGGCGCCGCGCGCGTGCTGGTGGGCACGAAGGGAGGAGTGGAATGAACGCGGGCCGATCGCCCAAGGAGCGGTGCGCGCCGCGCCGGACGCGGCCGGCGGCCCGCGGCCTGCTCTGCCTGCTCCTCGCCCTGGGCGGGGGACTTCAGGCGCAGGAAGACTCCGCGCGCTTCCCGCCGCTGTCCTCCGCGCAGATGACCGCGCTGAAGGAGGCGCTCCGCCTCGGACAGGAAGGCCGTCTCGAGGAGGCGGCCCGCGTGCTCGAGAGCCGCACGGCCGAGCTGGACCACCCGGCGATCCACTTCGAGCTCGGCAACCTTCGCCTGCGGCTCCGCCAGCCCACGGCGGCGATTGCGGCCTACCGGCGCGCGCTCGACCGAATGCCCGACCACCCGGAGTCGCTGCGCAACCTGGCGCGCGCACTCCTGGAGGCGGGCGACCCCGCCCAGGCCGTCGTGCCGCTGACGCGCGCGCTTCGCCGGGATGAGCTCTCGCTCGACTGGGTGAAGACGCTGGCGCGCCTCCATCTCGAGGATCGCCGGGACGTCGATACCGCGCTGGCCGTGTACCGCAGAGCGCTCGTGCTCTGGCCCGACGATGCCGAGCTCCGCGTGGGGATCATCGTCGCCGAGCTCCGCCGCCGCGACCTCGGCGCCGCGGTGCGCACCGCGGAGCAGGCGCTCGAGCGCTTCCCCTTCCACCCCCGGATCACGACGCTGCTGGCGGACGCGCTGGTGCAGCAGCGCGACTGGGGCGGCGCCGCGGACCTGCTGGAGATGCTGCGCCTGCTCGGCCGCGCCGGCAGCCGCGAACTTCGCGCGCTGGCCGACCTCTACCACCACGAAGGCCTGCACGCCGCGGCCGCCGAGGTCTACCGGGAGGTGGCGGCCCGCGCCGGCGAGCCCGATCCCGAGGTGGAGCTCCGGCTGGCGGATTCGCTGCAGCACAGCGGTCAGAACGCGGCGGCCGCCGAAGTGCTCGAAGCGCTGCTGGCGCACCTCCCCGAGGACGGTCGAGTCTGGCTCAGACTGGGATGGCTGCGGCAAGCCGAGGGAAAGGCGGACGGCGCGAAGCGGGCGCTGGAGGAGGCGGCGCGGCGGCTCGCGGAAAGCGGCGAGGCGCACCTCGGTCTCGCGGCGATCCATCTCGAGGAGGACCGCCTGGACGAGGCGGAAGCCGCGTACCTCCGGGCCGCCGGCGATCCCGCCACGGCCGCCCGCGCCTGGAAGGGACTGGGCGCAGTGGCCGTCCGTCGCGGCAATACGGAGCTCGCCATCCGCAACTACCGGCACGCCCTGGCGTTGGATCCCGAGGACCGCGAGGCGCTCAGGCTCCTGAGCCGCCTCGAGCGCCGGCGGTGACGTGGCGCGGGCCGCCGGACCCCGGGGGCGTTTTCTCGTTTTTGTCCTCCCCTGCGTCTCAGTCCGGGCTCCTGGATGCCGATAACGCCACCAGGTCTCAGATTCGGCCTTGTCGCATCTCGGCTCTGAGCAGTGGAGGGCACATGCGGAAGTACCGATTCCTCGCGGTCAACGACGACCCCGATATCCTGTCCTCGCTCGAGAGGATCCTCGGCGCGTTCGAGGGCGAGATCGTGGCCACGCGATCCTGGATCGAGGCGATGCAGCACGCCGCAGGACCGGGTGACCTGGACTTGCTGCTCGTGGGCGCCCGGATCGGCGGCGCGAGCGGTCCCGATCTGATCCGAGAGGCCCGGCTCCACCGGCCGGCGTTGCCCATCCTGGTGCTGGCGCCGAACGGCCAGGAGTCGCTGCGCCAGGAGAGCGAGCGTCTCGGGGCGGAGGCCACGCTGCCGTGGCCGGTGCCGCGCGAGAGCGTCACCGAAGCCGTGACCCGGGCGCTCCGCGCGGGCGAGCTGGACCGGCGCTTCGAGGGACTTCCCTCCGCTGCGGGCTGCACGTTCCGACCGCTCGAGATCGTGGACAGCATGGATGTCCTCGAGAAGGCGCTCTCCTGGACCGAGACCGGCGCCGAACGGCCGCGGCCCATCCTGATCACGGGGAACACCGGCACCCAGAAGCCCTTCCTCGCCCGAGCCCTGCACCACGCCGGCCGCCGCCGCGGTCCTCGCTTCGTCACGCGTCTCGCGGACGGTCCGAGCGCCGGCGGCGGCACGCTCTTCCTCGACGACGTCGAGGACCTGAGCCCCAAGCAGCAGGAGATCGTGCTCCGCCTGATCCAGGACGGCGTGTTCGATGCGGGGACGAAGAAGATCAAGGTCGACGTGCAGGTGATCGCCGCCACCCGCAAGGACCTCGCGGCCCTCGCCGCGGACGGCCGGTTCCGGCCCGAGCTCGAGCGCGCGCTCACGCCGCGCACGATCCGGATCCCGCCGCTCGTCGAGCGGCGCGAGCGCATCCCGCTGCTGGCGGAGCGGCTGAGTCTCCGGATCGCGGAGGAGGAAGGTCGCAAGCCGCCGCGGCTCAGCGGCGCGTTCAGGCAGAAGCTGGTCGCGTACGACTGGCCGGGCAACCTGGGCGAGCTGCGCAGCGTCATCGAGCGTGCCGCGCTGCTGGCCGCCGGCAGCGACCTCGATCTGCCGCATCTGCCCTCGGAGATCGCCGGCCACGGTCTTGCGATCGCCGCGCCGAACGAGATCGTCCCGTTCGTTCAGCACGAGCAGGCGATCCTCCGCAATGCGCTCCAGGTCACCGGCGGGAAGATCCCCGAGGCGGCCCGGCGCCTGGCGATCGGCCGCGCCACGCTCTACCGCAAGGTCAAGAAGTACAACCTGCGCTGAGCGCGGCGCCGCACTCCCTCGACGCGCGCGGGTGACGGTGGGCGGGAGGCCCGGCGCGCGCTATGCTGACGGGGAATGCTCGCGCGGCTTCGAGGCCGCGCACCCCTGCGTCCCGGAGAACCCGACGCCGTGACCGCCTCGCCGCAGATGCTCGATCTCCTCGGCTGTCGGGTCGCCCTGCACGCGACCGGCGCCGGGGCCCGCACCGCGCTTCTCGTCCATGGACTCGGCGACGACCACACCGCGTTTCCGCCGGCGCTCGTCCAGGATCTCGCGCGCGACCACCGGGTGTTTCTCCCGGATCTGCCGGGCTTCGGCCGGAGCCGCGCCCGGTCCGGCTTCGCCTTCACCGTGGACGTGCAGGCGGAGGTGCTCGCGGCGCTGCTCGCCGCCGTGCAGGCGCCCGACCCGGTCCTGCTCGTGGGCCACTCCATGGGCGGTGCGATCGCGACGCGCCTCGCGGAGCGCCAGGCCGCGAGAGACCGGACGCTGATCAGCATCGAGGGCAACCTCCTCCCCTCCGCAGCGTCAGTCTCCGCGCGGGCGGTGCGCGCGGCGGTGCGGGGACGGTTCGCCGACTGGTGGCGCCTCCTGCCGGGCGCGATCCGCCGGCGCGGCGGCGATTCGCCCGCCGCCGGGCGCTACGTCACCGCGCTCGCGCGCACCACGCCGGAGGCCTTCCTCGCGGCCTGCCGCGATCTCGAGGAGCAGAGCCTCGGCGGCGCGCTCGCGGACGCCTTCCGCGGGCTCGCGACGGCGCGGCTCTACTGCCTCGGCGACGACCCTCCGCCCGAGGTCCGCGCTTTCCTGCTCCGCCACGAAATCGCGGTGGCCCACTTCCCGGGGGCGCCGCACTGGCTGATCGAGCACGACCCGGCCGCGTTCGTCGCCCGCCTGCGCGCCTTCCTCGCGGCGAAACCCGGGAAGTAATCGCTGCGCGCACCCTGTGCTTGCTTGCCTGGAATCGGGTCGTCTACACTTGGCACGCCACCCCGAGCGAACGCGAATCGAATGCGAATCCTCCTCGTGCCGGCCCGGCTTCTCTACACGGTCTACGGGTTCGCGCTGGTCGCGGCGACGAGCATCGCGTTCGGCCTCTTCTACCGGCTGGCGGTGGTGCCTTGGCTGCCCGGCTGGATCGACGCCGTGCCCCGCGCCTGGGGCCGGTTCACCCTCGCGCTGCTCACGCGCTGCGAACTCCGCGGCCTCGAGAACCTCCCGGACGGGCCCTGCGCCCTGCTGGCCAATCACGCCTCCTTCCTGGACATCCCGCTCGTGCAGTCGCTGCCCCGGAACGTCCGCTTCGTGGCCAAGCGCCTGTTCGCGCGGTTGCCCGCCTTCGGGATCGTGATCCGCACGCGCGGCGACATCGTGGTGGACAAGACCGCCGGCGGCGCGGCGCAGGACAGTCGGGCCGTGCGGGAGTCCGTCGCGGAGGGATGTGGCGCGGAGGTACTCGCGTTGTGGAAGGAGGAGCGGCGCGATCGGGTGCTCGTCGTCTACGCCGAGGGGACGCGCAGCCGCGACGGACAGCTGCGCCCATTTCGCACCCGCTACCTCGCGCGCCACATCGTGAGAGCCGGGCTGCCGGTGGTGCCCGCCGCCATCGAGGGCACCCACCGGCTCTGGCCGCCGGGGCTCAAGCTGCTCGACTTCTCCCGGCTCCGGCTCACGCTGACGGCGCCCGTGCTCGCCGCCGACGCGGACGAGCTCCTCGCCCGGGCGCACGCGCAGGTTGCGGCCGTTCTCGGGCGCGAGTGAGCTCCGGCCGCTCAGGACGCTCCCGGAAAGAACCCCCACGGCCGCTCGCGGTGGTCGTCCCCGGGGCGCGGCACGGGCGGCGGCGCGCTCTCCAGGAGGTCGACGTAGGCGTGGACCTCCGGCGCGGCGGGCAGCTCGGCCTCGTCGGCGGCCTGCTCCTCGGCCTCGAGGTGACGCGGGATCGGCCGCGGCCCCACGCCCGGGATACGGTCGAGCGCGTCGTCGAGCGCGCGCCTGAGCGCCGTCACGTCCGCGCCCGAGCGCGCGCTGACCAGGCGGGCCTGCGGATCGTCGGC
>JAFGQW010000212.1 GCA_016935485.1 Planctomycetota bacterium
CCCCTGGGGCGTTTTTCACCGGGCGGCGCGCGGCTTGACGGTCGTTCCGCGCAGGGACACAATACGGCAACCGGGGCGTCCGCGGTCTCCGATCGCCGTCCCGAACGCGAGCCGGCGCGCGCCGCCGGGCCGTCGCGGTGGTTGAAGCGTGAGCACGGGGAGGATCCTGAGCGGCCGTGACCACCGTCCAGTGCGAGCTTTGCCCCAAGAACTGCCGGATCGCCTCCGGCCAGAGCGGGGAGTGCCTGATCCGCGTGAACATCGAAGGCCGGCTCACCGCGGTGACCTACGGCCATCCCTGCGCGGTGCACGTCGATCCGGTCGAGAAGAAACCGCTCTTCCACTTCCTGCCCGCTACCTCGATCCTCTCGCTCGCGACCGTCGGCTGCAACCTCCACTGCAAGAACTGCCAGAACTGGGAGATCTCCCAGGAAAACCCCGAGAACGCCCCGGCGAGCCACCTGCTGCCCGACGCGGTGGTGGCGCTCGCGCGGCGCTACCGCTGCCCCTCGATCGCGTACACCTACACCGAACCGGTGGTCTTCTTCGAGTACACCTACGACACCTGCGTGAAGGGCCGCGAGGCGGGGCTCAGGAACGTGCTCGTGACCGCCGGCTACATCAACCCCGCCCCCGCGGAGAAGCTCTACCGCGTCGTGGACGCCGCCAACATCGATCTGAAGGCCATGTCGGACTCGTTCTACCGCGACGTGTGCGGCGGGACGCTCGCGCCGGTGCTGAACACGCTGGTGCTGGCCCGCTCGCTCGGCGTCCTGGTCGAGGTCACCAACCTGGTCATCCCCACGCTGAACGACAGCGACCGGGATCTCCGCGCGCTCGCGCGCTGGGTGGCGGAGAACCTCGGGCGCGAGACCCCGCTCCACTTCTCCCGCTTCATTCCGCACCACCGGATGCAGAATCTCCCCACCACCCCGGCGGCCACGCTCGACCGCGCCAGGGCCATCGCCGTGGCCGAGGGGCTCCCGTTCGTCTACATCGGCAACATCCACCGCCCCGCGGGCTCCAACACGTGCTGCCCGTCCTGCGGCAAGCGGCTCGTGGAGCGCGTCGGATACCGCGTGCTCGAGATGCGCGTGAAATCCGGGCGCTGTCCGGACTGCGGGCAGACCATCCACGGGATCTGGCCATGAGGCGAAGGCGTTTTCTCCGCATCCTGCTGGGCGGCGCCGCCGCGCTCGCCGCGCCGCTGGGATGGCTCGCGGCGCGGGTGCGGCCGGCGGACCGCCGGACCGAGGCGCACCGGAGCGCGCAGTATCCGGGCCCGGTACGTGCGCTCGATCCGGCCGCCGTCGGCCGGCCGGGCCCCTGGGCGGGATAGCGGAGCGAGAGGAGCCAGGAAATGACCCGGCGGTTTCGGGCGGGAGTGGTGGTGCCGGCGGTGCTGCTCGCGATCTTCGTGCTCGCGGTGCTGGCGGTGGCCCGGGGCGACATCAAGCGCTGGTTCTGGGACCCCGCCTGGTTCGCCGTGCCCCGGAGCGAGGCCGCACCGGCGCGCGGCGACGACGTGCCGACCGCGAACGCCGGGGCCGCCGCGACGCAGGAAGAGGACGGCAAGGACCGGCCCCGGCGCGTCCTCGTCTCCCCGCTCGCCGGCCGCTGGTACGAGGCGGATCCCAAGCGGCTCGAGGCCGAGATTCGCACCTTCCTCGCGAACGTGAAGGCCGAGCCTGTCCCGGACCTCCACGCGCTGATCCTGCCGCACGCGGGCTACCGCTACTCCGGCCAGACCGCCGCCCACGGCCTCAAGCGCGTCGCCGGCCGGCGCTTCGCGCGTGTGGTCGTGCTCGGCCCGAGCCACCGGCTCCACCTCGAGAACCTGGCGAGCGTGCCGGACGAAACCCACTACGCCACGCCGCTCGGCGAGGTCCCGCTCGACGTCGAGTTCATCACGGCGCTCAAGCGCCATGCGTGCTTCGGCACGGTGCCCGCGGCCCACCGTGGCGAGCACAGCGTGCAGATCCAGGTGCCGCTCCTGCAGGTGGCGCTCAGCCCCTTCCGCCTGGTGCCCATCGTAGTCGGCCAGCTCGATCGCGCCGCCGTGCGCGAGATGGCGGGAGTTCTCCGCGGTCTCGTCGACGAGACGACGCTGGTGGTGGTGAGCAGCGATTTCACGCACTACGGCCCGAACTACGGCTACGTGCCCTTCGACGCGGACATCCCGCGCCGGCTCGAGGAGCTCGATCGGGGCGCCTACCGGGAGATCGAGAAGAAGGACGTCGACGCCTGGCGGAGCTACCTCGCCCGGACCGGCGCCACCGTGTGCGGGCGCGATCCGATCGCCGTGCTGCTGGAGCTCTTGCCGGCCGCCTCCCGGCCGACGCTGTTCCGCTACGACACCTCCGGAGCCCTGACGGGAGATCACACCAATTCGGTGAGCTACCTCGCCGTCGGCTTCATGGGAACCTGGAAAAGGGAGCCGAACGTGGACGCGCAGCCAACTGTGGCGCCTCTCACGGCTACCGACGAGACGCGCCTGCTCGCGCTGGCCCGGCGGACCCTCGCGCACGCGCTCGCGCACGGGCGCGTGCCCGAGGCCGAGGAGCTCGGCACCGAGCTTACGCCCGCCATGAAGAACATCGGCGCGGCCTTCGTGACCCTGAGGAAAGGCGGCCAGCTGAGGGGCTGCATCGGGGACATCTTCGCCCAGCGCCCCCTCTACCGCTCGGTCATGCTGAACGCGGTGCATGCCGCCCGGAACGACCGGCGGTTCGAGCCCGTGACCGCGGCGGAGCTCCCGGACCTCCAGCTCGAAATCTCCGCGCTCACCACACCCGTCGACGTCGGTTCGTGGCGGGATATCGTGATCGGCCGCCATGGCATCGTGCTCCGCAAGAACGGCACCCAGGCGGTGTTCCTGCCGCAGGTCGCCCCGGAACAGGGCTGGAACCTCGAGCAGACGCTGACCCGGCTGGCGGAGAAGGCGGGACTCGCGGGCGATGCGTGGCGAGAAGGGACCTCGTTCCTCGTGTTCGAGGCCCGGGTCTTCGGCGAGGAGAAGGAGTGACCTCCGCCCGCGCGCTGCTCGTCCTTGCGCTCGGTTTCTTCGGGCTCGTCTCCCAGACGCTGCTGTTCCGGGAGTTCCTCACCGCCCTCGAGGGCAATGAGCTCGCCGTCGCCGCCTTCTTCGGCTCGTGGCTCCTGTGGGTGGCGGCGGGCGCCCTCGTGGGCCGGGCGGCCGCCCGGCTCGAGCCGTGGTTCGTGCCGCTCGCGCTGCTCTATCTGCCGGCCTTCGTGCTGCAGCACAACCTCCTCGCCGGCGCGCGCGCGCTGGCCGGCGTGGCTGCCTACGATCTCTTCCCGTTCGGCCGGATGATCGCGCTGGCGCTCGTCACCAACGCGCCGGTGAGCCTGGTGACCGGCTTCCTGTTCACGCTCGCGTGCCGCTGGTGGGCAGCCGGCGATCGGGCCCGCGGCCTGCCGGTGGCGCAGGTCTACGTGCTCGAAACGCTGGGCGCGACCGCCGGCGGCCTGGTGGTGACCGCCGTCCTCGCGCGCGGCGGGCTGGGCACGACGGCGGCGCTCATCGGCGCGCTGCCACTCGTCGTCGCCGTCGGCCTGAACGCCTCGGGCCGCGCGCTCCGCTGGCTCCCGGCGCTCGCGATCCTCGCCGCGCTCGCCGCCGGCCTCGCCGGATCCTGGGCCGCCCGCGACGCGCGGCGCGCCTGGTCGCGACTGCTGCCGGCCGCCGGCTACCGGGGACACTTCGCAACCGCCCAGGCCCGCTACCTCCACGGCGAGCACGACGGACAGCTCGTCGTGCTGAGCGCTGGCGGCACGGTCGAAGCGCTTCCCGCCGACGAGCACGCCGGCGAGATCGCGGCCGTCACCCTCGCGCAGCATCCCGGCGCCCGGCGCGTGCTCGTGATCGGCCCGGGCTCGCTCGGCGTCGCGCTGGCGCTCCGCTCGCTCCCCTCCATCCGCGAGGTGACCTGGCTCCACCCGGATCCGGACTACCCGGCAGCGCTCGCCGGTGTGCTGCCGCCGGAGCAGCGCGCCGCGCTCGCCGGCGTGGCAGCGCCGCGGTGCGACGCGCGCGCCTACCTCGAGCGGCCCGGCGAGCCGCACGATCTCGTGATCCTGAACCTGCCGGACGCCACGACGCTCGTGCTCAACCGCTACTTCACCCGCGAGTTCTACGCCCTCGTGAAGCGGCGCCTCGCGCCGGACGGCGTGGTGGCGCTGCGCCTCACGGGCGCCGCGAACTACCTCGGCGGCGAGCTGGCGTGCCTGGGCGCGTCGGCCCTCGCCACGTTGCGCGCGCAGTTCGAGCGCATCGTGCTCAAGCCGGGCGAGGAGAGCTGGCTGATCGGCGCGGACGCGGCCGACCTCAGCGAGTCGCCGGCCCGGCTGCGCGACCGCTTCGCCGCGCTCGAGGGAGCGGCGCGCCTCTATCCGCCCGAGGGGCTCCTCTCCCTCTACCCGCCGGAGCGGATCGCGTTCCAGCGCGCGCGCTACGAGGAAGTCCTCGCGGATACCGGCGCGGAGCTGCTGGAGAACACCG
>JAFGQW010000024.1 GCA_016935485.1 Planctomycetota bacterium
AGGGCGGTTCCGGGAAGCGGCAAAGGGAACCGGCTTCACCAGGTGATCGGTCTGTGTTCGTCCGATCCTCGGGGGGGGAAAGCCCATGGACCTGCCCAGAGCCTGGTGCGAGATCGAGCTGAGCGCGATCGGCGACAACCTCGCCGCGATCCGCCACCGGATCCCGCAATCCACCGGCATCATCGCCGTCATCAAGGCCAACGCCTACGGGCACGGCGCCGCCACGGTGGCCCACTATCTGTCGGCCCTGGGCGTGGAGATGTTCGCGGTCGGGGACTCGGAAGAGGGGCTGGAGCTGCGCGCCGCGGAGATCACCGCCCCGATCCTGATCCTCGGCAGCATCGTCGACAACGAGATCGAGGCCGTCATCCGCCACCGCATCACGCCGAGCATCCACTCGACGCTGCGCGCGCGCCAGCTCAACCTCGCCGCCCGGCGCCTCAAGCTGAAGATCCCGGTGCACCTCAAGGTGGACACCGGGAGCGGCCGGCTCGGCGTGCGGCCCGAACGGGCGCTGGCGCTGGCCCGGGAAATCCAGGCTTCGAGCAACCTCTACCTCGAGGGCGTCTTCACGCATCTCGCGACCAACCGCGTGGACGGCGCCGCGGGCGTCGCCCATCAGGTGCGCACCTTCGAGCGCGTGCTGGGCCGGCTGAAAGCGGCCGGCATCGACCCGCCCCTCGTGCACGCCGCCAACTCCGCCTACCTGTTCGGCGGCCCCGCCATACCGGGCAACCGCGTGCGCCCCGGCATCGGGCTCTACGGCATGGGGCCCCAGGGCGTCGCCGTGCACGACCTGGGACTGCGTCCCGCCCTGTCGCTGCACACGCAGGTGGTCTTCCTCAAGGACCTGCCGGCCGGCCACCCCGTCGGCTACAACCAGGCTTACATCACCGGCGCTCCCACGCGGGTGGCGGTGCTGCCCATCGGCTACAACGACGGCTATCCGTACGGCGCGCGCGGCGCGGACGTGCTGGTGCTCGGGCGCCGCGCTCCGGTGATCGGCACGGTGACCATGGACTACCTGTGCGTCGACGTCACGCACGTGCCGGGTGTCCGGACCGGCACCCGCGTCACCCTGGTCGGACGCGACCAGGACATGGAAATCACGCTGGCCGAGCTCGCCGGCGCCTCCGGGACCATTCCCTACGCCATTCCGTGCCTGCTGGGGTCACGCGTCAAGCGGATCGTCCGGTGGCCGAGCGCAACCCCGCGCCCGCTGGCCGCCGGGATCCTCGCCTGAGCGGGCGCAGCCCGCCCGCGCCACCTCAGCGCGCGCCCTTCGCGCGCGACCCCTGCACCCGCACGCGCACGCCTCACCGGGCACGGGGTCAGACCCCGTTCCGAAGCGGAACGGCATCCGGGCACGGCGTCAGACCCCAGTCGTCACCCCGCGGGCGCGGCAGCTTGCGGGCCGTCTTTACCCGTCGGGCGGCAAGTAGTACCTTTCCGCCATGCCCCAGCGACCGAGATCCCGATGGAAGCGCCCCCTCCTCCTCGCGGCGCTGCTGTTCACCGCCGCCGCCCTCGGCCGGTGGGTCGCGGCTCCCTGGGCCATCCACCGCGCGCTCGTCGGGGCGCTGGAGGCGCAGCTCGAGGGGCGGTTCACCATCTCGGCGCTCCGGCTCGCGCTCCTGTCCGGCCGGATCGAGATCGTCGGGCTGTCCTACGAGGACCCGTCGGGCCGCCCGGTGCTCGAGGTCCGCTCGGGCGTCGCGCACTTGTCGCTCCAGCGGTGGATCCGCGGCGAGACTCTGCTCGACCGCCTCGACATCGACGGCGCCCGCCTGTTCCTCGCCCTGACCCCGCGGGGATCCAACATCGAGGACTGCTTGCGCGGCGCGGCCGAGGAGGAGAGCCGCGCTGCGCTTCCGCACGCCCTGCCGCATCTCGTCCTGCGGGACTGCGAGGTCCTCATGGACGCCCCGTTCGCCCTGCGGGAGAACCTGCGGGTACGCCTTGATGGCGAGATGCTGGCCTCCGGCCTGGAACCGGGACGGGCTCAGGTTCAGGTCGCGCTCGTGGTGGCAGGCGCCGGGGAGGACCCGACGGGTCTCGCGGAGCCCATCCATCTCAGCGGGGACTTCGACACGCGCTCCACGAGCTTCAAGCTGTCCACGGACAGCCGCGGCGTCCAGCTGAACGATGCGGTGCGCGGGTTGCTCGACGCACGCCTGGCCGAGACTGGGTGGGACTGGCTCAACCCGACCGGCGCGGTGCGGGTCGAGATCGAGGGGCAGCTCCACCGGGTCGACGGCCTGCCCTGCTACCGGGTCTCGCTCTTCAATGCCGAGGGGCTCGGTCTGCGCATCAGGGCGTTTCCCTACGCGGTCGAGGACGTCCAGGGCGTCACCCTGATCCTGCCGGGCCAGCCCGACCGCCGCGGCTGTCTCGTGCTCGACAACCTCCGGGGAACGCACGGCCGCGCCATCGCCACGATCGCCGGCGAGGTGTACGGCTACCTCGAGGAGGGCGGCCAGCCGTGGGTGCACCTCCTCCTGGAGGGCCGCGACGTGCCGCTCGACCGTGACCTGAAGCAGGCCCTGGAGAAGGTGGACCCCCATTTCGGGCAGATCTGGGACGCGGTCAGTCCCCAGGGCACCGCCGACTTCCAGTGCCTCCTCTACAAGACCGCCGCCGACCGCCGGGTGCGCGCGGCGTTGACCGCCAGCATTCGCAACGGCGCCTTCAACTACCTGGGCTTCCCCGGTGGCCCCGCCGATCCGCACCGCAAGGGCTTTCCGTATCCGCTGACGGAGGTATCGGGCTCCTTCGAGTCCCAGCTCGGCTACACGCGCTTCGCATTCAAGGGGCGCGGCTCGGGGCGCAGCGACATCATGGTGGTCGGCGAGGTGCGCGCGCCGGCGCTTGCGGCAACCGGACCGGCTCTCGATATCCGGCTGCAGGGTCGCGACGTGCCGTTCGACGACGCCCTGCGCCGTGCCCTGCTCGACTTGAACGGCGACCGCCTGTGGAAGCAGATTCAGCCCGAGGGCGTCGCCGACCTGTCCGTGAACCTGCAGCAGAAGCACGCGGGCGCGGCAATGGACTTCGAGGTCGAGCTGGATCTCAAGGGACGCGCGGCCTTCGTCTACGAGCTGGTCCCCATCCGCCTGGCGCGGGTCTCGGGACGGATCCGGTTCATCGGCGGCGAGTCCTTTCCGCGCTTCGAGCGCGTCCACGGCCAGGTCGCCGGCGGCGAGTTCCGGCTCGAGGGAACGCTGCACCGCATCGCGAACGAGTGCCTGGAGATCGCCCTGTCGGACGCTTTCCTCGGCCCGCCGCTGATCCGCGCGCTGCTGCTCTCGCCGCACGCGCGGCTCCAGGAGGTGGGGCGCGTGCTCGAGCGCTACGGACTCGAGGGCGGCGCCGAGGCGGACCTGGTGCTGCGCGGGCTCCCGGACGTCCGCTGCCGTGTCGATTTCCGGTTCGCCGGCGGGCGCGCGTCCGGGCCCGACCTGCCCCTGGAGCTGGCCAACCTGAGCGGCTCGGTGGCCTATGACGGCAGCCGCCTCCGGCTCACGGATGTCGTCGGCTGGCACGATCGCGGCCGGCTCGAGATCCGCGGCGAGCAGCAGCTGGAGGGCGCGGACGCCTACCAGAAGCTCCGGATCGACGGCGAGCACGTGGACCTGTCTGCCGCCCGCCTGCCCGACCACGGGCCGCTCGCTGGACTCGCTCCGGTCTTCCGGGAGCTCAGGCCCCGCGGCACGCTCCGCCGCCTGCACGTCGATCTCGACACGCGCAATCCGGACCGCTGCCCGTATGTCACCGCGAGCATCGGCACGTTGGACCTCAGTCCGGCGCGCACCTGGATCGATCGCGCGCCGCTCGATCCCGGCCGCCTCGCGCCCATCCGGCTGGAGCGTGGGGAAGTCTTCTACGCGCCGGGCGACGGATTCCAGCTCCGCGGCGGGGCGGGCACCATCGACCGCACGGCCTTCACGGAGCTGGACCTGGCCTGTCGCCGGGCGGGCGAGGTAAGCACCGTAGAGCTGCGCGGCGCGATCGAACACTGCCTGTTCGGCGGCCCCCTGTTCGGCTACCTCGGGGAAACGGCGGAGCGGACGCTCGAGTCCTTCGCGGCGCAAGGGACGTTCGATCTCAAGCCGGTTCATCTCGAGCTCCGCATCCCCGAGGCCGCGGCGCCGAGCGTGCGGATCGCGGGGCCCAGCGCCGTGACGTTCCACGACGTCTCGGTGCGGCTCGGCACCGCGCTCGACGAGCTCACCGGACGCCTGGAAATCGCCAAGGGTGGCGAGCTGTGCGGCCGCGCCGCAAGCCGTCTCGAGAGCCGCCTCGCCGGCGCGAGCTTCCGGATCTTCGGGATGAAGTTCGAGGACCTGCGCGGATCGCTCCTTCTCGAGGGCGCCCGGAGGGGCCCGGCAGAGGCGCTCCTCCTGATGCTCCGGGATGCGGAGGCCCGGTTCTACGGCGGGCGGATCGGCCCGAGCTGCTGCTTCGAGGTGATGCTCGGGCCGCCCCATTCGTTCACCGGCAGGCTCGTGCTCGACGACGCCGAGGTCAGTCGTCTCATCGACGATCTCGCGGGCGGCGCGGCGCGGCCCACGGACGTCACCGGGAAGCTCTCGGGACAATTCCAGTTCGAGGGAGACGGTGCCGGCGTAGACGCGCTCGAAGGCGTGGGCCGCGCCCAGATCGTCAACGGGCGGTTCGGGTCGATTCCCGCATACGTCACCCTGTTCAACTACTTCAACAACCACTTCCACCAGATCGAGACCAGCCACTTCGAGGTCTGCCGGCGCCGCATCTACCTCGGCTCGACCGGCCACCTCCAGCCCGACAGCCCCCTGCTCAAGTCGTTGCCGCGCGAGCGGCCGGAGCCGAAGTTCCGGCTGGTGGGCAGTGCGCTCAACCTCGAGGGCTCCGGCGTCGTGAACTTCGGCGGCGAAATGGAGCTCCGCTTCGAGCCGCGGGACGTGTGGCTGAGCACCCCCATCCCTGGCGTCAGGCACGTGCTGGACATGCTGATCCGCCAGACGGGCCGAATCTATGTGCTGGGCACGGTGGAGCGCGTCGACGTGCAGCCCGTGCTGTTCGGCATCGGCAAGCCGCGCCGTGGCGAGAAGCAGCCGCTGCGCATCGCAGACCGGCCCCTCTGGCCGGAGCGGCGCTGGTAGCAGAAGCAGAGAAGGCGACCACGAAGAGGGCACGAAGAAGGACCGACGAGCCGAAGACGACCGGCCGCTTGACCGCACGGCCAGCCGCGCACTTCCATTCCTCGGCGCACGGCCAACCGTCGCGACCCCCGCGGCCCCTGGGAAACGATCCCGCATGCCCGATCTCTACAGCGTGATCCTCGCCGGAGGCTCCGGCACCCGCTTCTGGCCGCTCAGCCGCCGCAAGCGCCCCAAGCAGCTGCTCTCCCTGGTGGGCGACGAAAGCCTCGTGCGCGCCACCCAGCGCCGGCTCGAGCCTCTGGTCCCCCCGGAGCGGCGGCTGGTGATCACCAGCCGCGAGCATGGCGACGCCGTGCAGGCGGAGCTCGCGGACCTCGTGCCCGAAGGCAATCTGCTGCGCGAGCCCGCCGGACGTGACACCGCGGCCGCCGTCGCGCTCGGCGCGCTCGCGGTGCGCGCGCGCGCCGCAGACGGCCTCATGGCGGTCCTCCCCGCCGACCATGTGATCGCGCCCGCCAGCGCCCTGTTGCAGGCGCTTGGTGCGGCCGCCGAGGTGGCCGCGGCCCGCGAGGCCCTCGTCACCCTCGGCATTCGACCCGACCGCCCCGCCACCGGCTACGGCTACATCAAGCAGGGCGCCCCGACGACCCGGATCGAAGGGCTGCAGTTCTTTCGCGTGGAAAGCTTCCAAGAAAAGCCCGATCTCGCTACGGCAAGGCGCTATCTCGCCGCAGGTAGCTACTACTGGAACAGCGGCATGTTCGTCTGGTCCGTGACCACGATCCTCGCGCTGCTGCGCCGCCACCTGCCTGCCACGCTGGACCGGCTCGAGCCGCTGTTCGCCGGCGGGCAGGCCGAGCCCGACGCGCAAGCGCTGGCCGGCGTCTACCCGACGCTTCCCCGGATCTCCGTGGACCGCGGCATCCTCGAGGTCGCGCCGCATGTCGAGGTGGTCGAGGCGCCCTTCAGGTGGGACGACGTCGGCGCCTGGACGGCGCTCGAGAACCACCTCCCGCGCGACGAGGCGGGCAACGTCGGGCGCGGCCTCAGAATCCACCGGAACACGAAGGCGACCACGGTGTGCACCGGCGACGAACATCTCGTCGTGACCCTGGGCGTCGAAAACCTGGTCATCGTCCACACGTCCGATGCGACACTCGTCGCCCGCAAGGACGATGTGCAGGACATCAAGGAGATCGTCGCGGCCTTGGCACGCCGCGGCCTCGACAGGCTGGTCTGATGGGGCGCATTCTCGCCGTGGATCATGGAGAGCGGCGGGCGGGAATCGCACTCAGCGATCCGCTCGGCATCGCCGCGCGGCCGCTCCGCGAGGTCGTCAGCGACTCGCCGGGAGAAATGGTCTCCCGGATCGCGGAGCTTGCCCGCACGCACGAGGCGACCCGGGTGGTGGTCGGACACCCGCGCAACATGGACGGCTCGCGCGGCGCGCGGGCCCTCGCGGTCGAGCGCTTCGCCGCGGCGCTGGCGCGAGCGCTCGACCCGATCCCGGTCGAGCTCGTCGACGAGCGGCTCACCACGCAGGAAGCGGCGGCACGCCTGCGGGACCGGAGGCCCGGCCGGCGCGGCCGTGCGGACGCCAAGGAAGCCCTCAACCTGATGGCCGCGCGCATCATCCTGCAGGACTACCTGGACGCCCGGGGCGGCGGGTAGCCGGAAGGCGCCGTCCGGGCGCTGCCCACGGCGTCCGGACGCCGTCAAGAGCCGGAACAAAAGGCTTGATTCCGCCGGGCCGGCGGCATATCCACTGGAAGCGTATTGCGCGCTCGAGGAAGTGCGGTCCTCCGCGAGCACATTCACCGGATTCGTCGCGAAATGGAAAGGGAAGAGAACATGCTGCGACCTCCCCTGCTCTGCTGGGTCCTGCCGGCCCTGCTCCTCGTCGCCGGAAACGCCACTGCCGAAGACGTCGTGTGGCTGAAGAACGGCGATCGGCTCACGGGCAAGATTCTCTCCGCCACGGCCATCGATCTCACGCTGGAGACCGGTGGCGGGAACGTCAAGATCCCGTTCGCCAACGTGAAGACTCTGGCGAGCGACCGGCCGCTGCACTTCACGCTCGAGGATGGCTCGGTCCTCGAAGGCCGGGCGCGCGCTGCCGACACCGGCGGCCTGATCGTCGCCACCCCGCAGGGGGACGTCGCGGTGGCCGACCCCGGTCGCCTCAAGGGCCTGAGTGATCCGGCCGCTACGCCCGAGGCACCGAAGGTCTGGACCGGCAAGGCGTACGGCGCCGCGACAATCAGCGGCGGAAACGCCCGCCAGCGCACCGCGCACGCCGACGCCGAGATCGTGGGCCGCTGGGAGAAGACGCGGCTGACCATGCAGGGCGCCTGGGACTACGCAGAGTCCGAGGAGGACCTGACCGTGCGCAAGGCGTACGCCCAGGCCAAGTACGACTGGCTCGCGCTGGATCCGTTCTACGCCTACACGCGCGCGCGGATCGAGGGCGACACGTTCCAGGACCTGGCCTACCGGCTGACCCTCGGCGTCGGCGCCGGCTGGCAGGTCATCAAGCAGGACGACCTCGGCCTCGACCTGGAGCTCGGCGCTTCCTGGGTGTGCGAAGACCTCAAGAACGGCGGCGAAGACGACGCCTTCGCGTCGGCGGACGGCGCGGCCAGGTTCTTCTGGAAGATCCTCCCGGACGTGCTCTTCCGCGAGGAGCTGCTCGCCTTCAAGAGCCTCAAGGAGACCGACGACGTCCGCGGGATCTCCACGACCAGCCTCGATGTCGCGCTCAGCAACGCGCTGGCGGTAACGGCCAAGGTCATCTTCGAGTACGACAACACGCCGGCGCCCGGCGCGAAGCGGCGCGACGTGCGCTACATGCTCGGCATCACCTACAACTTCTGGTAACACCGCCACGTCCTGCGCCCGGCGTCCCGCCGGGCGCGGACGCGCCCCACGTGCCCGCATCCCAACCGGCAGCCGGCGAACCACTTCGGAGAGCCGGCGCGCACCGCGTCGCCATCGCCGGCGCGCCGGATCGATCCGCCCGCTTCGGCTTGCCGCTTTTTCGGGCTACAATGACGGTCGATTCCGGCACCGGCCGGCAGCCGGGTCCTCCGGGGAACCGTCCCCCCATCCTGCAGCCCCTCGCCGTGCGGAATGCGAACCGGAAAGGAGCTACCCGATGCGTCGCCTTGCCCTCCTCCTTCTCGCGCTGGCCGCCGGGCTCGCCGCCCGGCTGCCGACCGCCGCTCAGGACGCCCCCGTCGCGGGAATCGACGAGCAGATCCAGAGGTTCCGCGCGGCCGCCCGGGACCCGGAGAAGCGCCGCGCTGCGGCCACGGCGCTCTTCGCGCTGGGTGAGCCGGCCTTCGCGCGCGTCGAGGCCCTGACCGCCGAGGCCGAGGCGCGCGCCGAGAGCGCGCGTGCGGCGGCGGGCGAGGCGCCCACGCCCGAGCAGACCACGGCGCTGCGGGAGGCGGAGGCCGAGGCACGCGCCGCCGCCAAGGTCAGGGATGCCCTCCACATGGAGGTCGTGGTGAATGCGTTTCGCGAGCTCGAGAAGAAGCACGGCAACCTGAACCTCGTCTACGCGGGCCAGTTCGAGCACCTCCGGAAGATCGGCCCGCGCGCCGTCCGGGGAGCGCTCGCCCTGATGCGGGACCTGGACCTGCACCCGGAGGACCACCACCGCAAGGCCTGGGAGGTCCTGGCCGACCTCGGGGACAGATCGGTCCTCGGCGAGCTCAAGGACATCTCGACCGACTTCCTGATGGACGACGAGATCCAGCTCGGCGCCGTCTACGCGATGGCCGCGCTGGGCGACAAGTCGGGCATCGAGATGAAGATCCGGGAGTGCCAGCAGCGGGCCCGGGACGACCGCAGCCAGGAGATCCCGATGGCGTTCCGCATGGCGACGATCTACTACCACGGGCGCCAGTACAAGGAGGCCGTCCGCATCTACGAGGGGATGCTCCAGCTCTTCGAGACCAGACTGAAGGAGGGACTGAGCGAGATGTCGGCGAGGCAGGCCGAGAGCTGGCGGGCGGAGATCGCCAACATGGCCTACAACTGCGCCTGCAACCTGGCACTGGACGAGAATCTCGCCGGCACCTACGCCATGCTGGCCCGGTGCCTCGCGCACGAGGCGGACCGGGCGAACTACCTCGAGAACATCCAGCGCGACGGGGATCTGCGCCACCTGCGCGCCGACGAGGGCTTCAAGGCGTGGTACGAGAAGGCGACGCAGGGCGAGATCCTCCCGGCGCCGCCGGGAAAGGACACGGCCGCAGGCGAGAGCCCCGAGGTGCCGCCATCGCCGGCCAAGACTCCCGCCGATCCCACCCCGCCCCAAGCGCCCCCCGTGCCCGGCGACGGCAGAACTCCGGAACAAGCCCCCCCGGAGCCGGCACCGGCCGGGAAGAAGGACGAGGCGAAAAAGCCCGTCTCGCCGGCCGATCTCGAGGCGGCCGACGGGCTGATCACCGAGTGTCTCCGCGCGGACACCGAGGCGCGCGCGCCCTTGCTCACGAAGCTCGCGGCTCTGGGCGAAGCCGCCTTCGCCGCGCTCGAGGCCCGCATGGCAACGGATCCGAACGACCGCGCGCTCGGCAAGCTCCACGCCGCACTCTGCGCGGAGCTCGTGCTGACCGCCTTCCGCGCGGTCGAGTCCGTGGACCCCGACGGCACGCTCACGTTCGCCGGCCAGTTCGCCGCGCTCCGGTCCCACGGCAAGCGGGCCGTCCTCGGCGCCCTGACCCTCCTCAAGGACGACGACGCCAAGATGCAGTATCGCACCTGGGCCGGGGACGCGCTGGGCGATCTCGGCGACCAGAGCGTGCTCGCGGAGCTCAAGGAGATCGCGGAGGATTTCCTGCGCGAGGACAGGATCCAGACGAGCGCCGCCTACGCGATGGCCGCGCTCGGCGAGGATGCGATGCTGCGCAAGATGATCGGGCGCCTCGAGGCCGATGCCCAGCCTGGCGACATCGGCACCGTCGTGCGCATCGGCCAGATGCTCTACCGCGGCCGCCGCTACGCGGAGGCGATCCCGCGCTACGAGCAAGCCATCCGGATGTACACGCAGGTGCTCGAGAAGCCCGGCGAGGAGCTGACCGCCGCACAGCGCGAGGACTTGCAGGACGATCTCGCAGGCTTCCACTACAGCGTCGCCTGCAACCACTGCCTGCTCGGTCAGCTGGACGAGACGTTCCAGGCGCTCGATCGCTGCGTGGCAAACGACGTGAAGCGCCGCTTCGTGCGAGGCATCGCGCGCGATGGCGACCTCCGGACGCTGCGGGAGAACGCGCAGTTCAAGACCTGGTACGACCGGGTCCTGAAGAACGCCGAGGCGGCGGAGAAGCCGGTACCGGAGCAGAAGAAGGCCCCGGCGGCGCCCGAGAACGAGCCTCAAGCGCCCCCGCCGACCGGAGAGCCGGAGTAGCGCCGGCGAACGGAGTCCGCGATGGCCGCCCTGGGTATCCGCGACGCGCGTCTCCTCCGTGAGGACGGCAACCGCACGGCGGTCGTGGCGGCCGACGTCCTGATCGAGGGGGGCGTCATCGCCGCGATCGGTCCCGGCGCGGCGCGCGCCGCGGATCGAACGCTTCGCGCCGAGGGCGCCCTGTGCCTGCCGGGGTTCGTGCAGACGCACGTGCACCTGTGCCAGACCCTGATGCGCGGTCTGGCCGACGACCTCGAGCTGCTGGACTGGCTCGCGACGCGCATCTGGCCGCTCGAGGCCGCCCACACGCCGGCGAGTCTCCGCGCCTCCGCCCGCCTCGGAATCGCGGAGCTGCTGCTCGGCGGGACGACCACCGTGCTTACCATGGAGACGGTCCACCACACGGACGAGGTCTTCCGGGCCGCCGAGGAGCTCGGTATCCGGGCGACGATCGGCAAGACCCACATGGACCACCCCGACACACCGGCGGGTCTCAAGGAGGAGACGGCGGCTTCGCTCGCCGAGGCGGAGCGCCTGTGCCGCGACTGGCACGGGGCGGCCGGCGGCCGGCTTCGTTACGCCTACAGCCCCCGCTTCGCCCTGAGCTGCACCGAGTCGCTGCTGGAGCACGCGGCCGAGCTGGCCCGGCGCGACAGCGCGTTGCTGCAGACCCACGCGAGCGAGAACCGTGAGGAGTGTGCGCGCGTCGCGGCCGCAACGGGGCTCGCGAACATTCGCTACCTCGACCGGGTCGGCGCGCTCGGCCCCCACACCGTGCTCGCGCACTGCGTGCACCTCGAGGACGGAGAGGCGGAGCGGCTGGCCGGCCGCGGCGTACACGTCGCCCACTGTCCCACCTGCAACCTCAAGCTCGGCAGCGGCATCGCGGACACGGTCGGCCTTCTCGCGGCGGGCGTGAACGTCTCCCTCGGGGCGGACGGCGCGCCGTGCAACAACGCGCTCGACATGTTCGAGGAGATGAAGCTGGCCGCGCTCCTGCCGAAGGTGCGGCACGGTGCGGCCGCCCTGCCGGCCCGCCGCGTGCTCGACATGGCCACCTGCGCCGGCGCCCACGCCCTCGGCCTGGGCGACGTGATCGGCGCCGTCGAGGAGGGCCGGCGTGGCGACGTGATCGTGGTCGCTCCCCGCGGGCCGCGCGGCTGGCCTCGCGAGCTGGCGGATCCCGTCTCGCAGATCGTCTATGCCGGCCGTGCCTCCGACGTGCGCCACGTGGTGGTGGACGGGAAGGTGCTCGTCAAGGACGGCACGCTCGCCGGGTGCGACCTCGACGTCCTGCGGGCCGACGCCGAGCGGGAGGCGGCCGGGCTGTGTGCGCGCGCGGCCGCGGGCGGGTGACGCCCGCGGGGTGACGACTGGGGTCTGACCCCGGGCCGCGGGAACGGTGCGGGTGGCGCGCGCGAAGGGCGCGCGCTGCGTGGCGCGGGCGAAATGCGCCCGCGGAGGTGCGGCACGGATTCCGAAAGACGTGCGGCCAAACGTGACCTCGGTAGCCCGCGCGCCAGCGGCACCGCAGCGCGAGCTGACCGCTGACGGCTGATAGCGGTGGGCCGCGGGCCGTGCCCGCGCTATGGTTTGGCACCCGATCCGGGGCGCCGGTGTTCGTCGGAAGTCCGTCAGAAGATGAGCGGCGGAAGCGTGCAGGGGTCGGCCCGCACCTCCCGAGCACTCGCGCGTTGCTTTTTCCTGGAGAAGCCCGTGCATCGCATCCTGCTGCCCGCCGTCCTGCTGCTCCTGGTCGCCTCCGCAGCCGCCCAGGACGAGGACCCGCCGATTCCGGCGGACACCGAGGTGAAGACCACGCCCTCGGGTCTGAAGTACTGCGTGCTCACGCCGGGAGACCCGAAGGGATTCCATCCGCGCGCCATCGACGGCGTCAAGGTCCACTACACCGGCTGGCTCACCGACGGCAAGCTGTTCGATTCCTCGGTACGCCGCGGCGAGCCGGCGCACTTTCCGCTTCGGCAGGTGGTGAAGGGCTGGACCGAGGGGCTCCAGCTCATGACGCCGGGCGCCCGCTTCAAGCTGACCCTCCCGGGCGAACTCGCCTATGGCGCTGCGGGACAGCCGCGAGCCGGAATCGGACCGAACGCCACGCTGATCTTCGAGGTCGAGCTGCTCGAGGTCCTTCGGGCCCCGGACTTCCGCAAGGCCGACCCCAACGCGCAGAAGACGACCGACTCGGGGCTCAAGTACGAGCTCGTCAAGCCGGGAGTGGGCAAGAGCCCGGCCTCCTCCGAGAGCTTCGAGCTCAAGTACGCCCTGTGGACCGCCGACGGCGAGCTGGTCGACTGCACGGAGTGGACGGGCCAGACCATCAAGGGCTCCCGGGAGCACATGG
>JAFGQW010000213.1 GCA_016935485.1 Planctomycetota bacterium
AAGGCGGACTTGCAGGGGCGCGCCGGACGTCGGGGCGCCACGCACGAGCACACGTTCCACGCCCTCGGGGGGTGCGTGAAACTGCGCGCACGGCTCCTCCTCGTCGTCCGTGGCGTAGACCTCGATGACGCTCCAGGCGGAGACGCCGGCGAGGCGGAAGCGACCCTCGTGATCGGTGCGGGCCCACGGGCGGTGAAAGCCGTGCGGGCCCACGAGAGCGCCGGTCCAGGGCTTGCCGTCCGGGAGGAGCAGGCGCCCGGCCACCACGATCCCCGGCGACGTGTGGATGAGAACCGGTGGGCTCCCCGGTCGCCACGTGCCCGCAAGCCGCGTCGTGCCGCGGTGCTGGCCGGGCGCGTCGACCCAGATGTCATCGTGGCGTGGCGGGTAGATCGAGCGCAGCACGGCGCGTCCGGCGGCATCGGTCGCGGCCTCGCGCTGGTCGGGAATGTGCCCGCAGCCCAGGTTGAGAGCGATGCGCGCGCCCGCGACCGGCCGGCCGGTGTAGTCGACGAGCACCACGGGCACGTCGGCTCCCGCCACCAGCGCGCACTCCGTGTCGTCCGGACAGCATTGCTCCTCGGCCGCGTACCCGGGCGCGTCCGCCACGATGTAGTCTCGCCAGCCTTCGAGCTGCTTGCATGGCACGCGCACCCAGCCGTCGCGATCCGCTCTTGCCACGTGCCGGTAGTAGATGTCCTCGGGTGCCGCGCCGCGCCGCACATGATTCGGGACCTGCACCACGGCCTTCGGAATGGCGAGCCCGGTCCGCGCGTCCACGATGCGCACGGCCCAGATCCGCGGTTCGCCTTCCTCGTCCAGCGACTCCGCTCCGGGGAAGATGGCGTCCGTCTCCTCGACCGCTTCGCCGGGACCGAGGTCGGGCCTTGGCGTGGGCTGCGCCGGTGCAGGCCGTGCCGCAAGCGGCGCCGCCAGGAAGATCACGAGGCTTGCGAGGAGGACACCGCTTCGCGACATGGGCAGATTCCTTTCCGATCCGTTTCCGCTTCACCCCAAGAAACGCCCCTGGGGCTTTTTTCACGACGGAAAGGCGTGTTCAGACGGAACCGAAGTAATCCGAGTCGACACGCTTCACCTCGTAGCTCGAAGCGGCGGCGACGCCGATGCCGTAGTGGTACATCAGACGGGCCAGTTCGGCGCCGTCGATCAGGACGATCCGGGTATCGATGCGCGAAGCATAGTCGAGGGCATCGGCCGAGAAGGTCGACGTCGTGATGAAGATCCCCTTCCTCGCCCGCTGACCCTGCAGTGCGCCGGCGAACTTCTGGATCTCCGGGCGACCGATCGTTCCTTCCCACCTCTTGGCCTGCAGGTAGATCGTCTCCAGGCCGAGCGGGTCCTGCTTGATGATCCCGTCGACGCCTTCGTCCCCTGAACCGCCCAGCGCCTCCCCGGCGTCCTTGCGGCTGCCACCGTATCCCATGCGAACACAGAGATCGACGACGACACGCTCGAGGAAGTCCGGGGGGTTCTCCATGACCTGGCGGAGGAGTTGCTGCTCGACCTGCCGCCGCACCTCCACATACGCGTTTTCGAGGCGCTCCTCCGGCGTGCTCGTCTCTCCGGCGTCGTCGCTGGGCTCCTCGTCTTCCTCGACCTGCCGGTGACGACCGCGGAACTTGCGGTAGTCCTCGAACTGGTTCAGGACCCGAAGGTCGATGCGATCGGGATGGTCGTGCAGCGCCTTGCGACCCCGATCGGTGATGACGGAGATCGCCCGGCGTGGCGAGGAGAGCAGCCCCGCCTGCGTGACATGCAGCTTGGCCCAGCCGACCCGATTGTCGAAGAGCCGGGCGCCACCGCTCGGTAGCATCTCGCGGCGCTCCTCATCGGTCAGCCCGAACCGATCAGCGAGAAGCGCAACCAGATCGCGGTTGACGTGCTCCTTGCCATCCTCGTGCGCTGCGAGAAGTGGCCGCATGATGGACTGGAAGTCTGGTATGGCCATGGTGCTTCTTCTCCCGTGGCGCCGGCGCCTGCGTTGTCGTCCCGCACGATCTGGCGACCCGAGTCCGGACGGCCGGCGAGCGTATCGCGGCAGCGTTCGCGGGTCAAGGGGCATTCGGGCGAGGGTCGAGAGTCGAACGCAGGAGCCCCGGACAGACCCGCGCGGGTGGAACCGGCAGCGACTACCGACGGTGCGTCCGGCGCGCTTGACCCCGGCCCGCGGCGCGATACGCTGGTCGGCGGCCAGCGTGGAGTTCCTGCTCCCGCGGGTGCGTCGGTTCCGGGAGGCGTGGCGGTCAATGGACGAGGTGATCGAGGCCTACAAGCGCGACCTCGACCGCGCCGGGATCCGCGAGAGCTTGAAGCTCACGCCCGAGCAACGTCTCGAGAGGCTCATGGCGCTCCAGCGCTTCGCCGAGGAGCTGAGGCGGGCCGGGGCCCGGGCCCGCGCGAAGGCGGCTGCCGAGCGGGACGGCGCCGACTGACGCGACGTGTCAATACTGCAGCAGCCTCCGCTCGCCCTCGAGCGCCCGGATCTGCGTGGCGTCCTGCGTGACCTCGAGCGTGCCGAGGTACTCGCCGGCCGGGCTCCGCACCGCGAAGTAGCGGATGTGCACGAAGCGGCCGTGGAAGTCGATCCAGAACTCCGCCACGTTCTGCCGGTCCGCACGGAAGTCGTCGAGAATACGCTCGACGACGTCGACGCTGGAGGGCGGGTGGCAGTGCTGGACCTTGCGGCCGATCACCGCCTTCGGGCGGGCGAACACGCGGTCGGGGCCCTCGCTGAAGAAGCGCACGCGGTCCTCGTGGTCGACGAAGGTCAGATCCACCGGCAGCGTGGAGAAGATGGCGCTGAGCTGGGTGAGGGACAGCGCCCCGGTCGGGAAGACGAGCGCCTCGCCACCCGGCCCCGGCGCGGCTGCCGCCGCGGCGAGGTTCAGCGCCGCGCCCTCGCGCTCGGCCTGCGCGACCACCGCCTCCGGGACGACGGGCTTCTTCACGTCGGCGGGGCGGTAGTCCTCGCCGGGGTCGACGAGACACCAGCCGAACTGCGGCGACTGCGCCCAGATCTCGGCCCACTCCGCCTCGGTCAGGGTCTGCAGCGCGAGCGGCAGCAGGATGTTCTCCTCCTTGCTGATCATCTCGCGGAGCGCCCCGAGGGCCGCGTCGGCCACGGTGCTCCGCAGCGCGCGCGCCGCCGCGACGGTGAGATCCTCGCGTGCGAGCCCCTCGCCGAGCTGCTTCAGCAGCCGGCGCACCTCGTCGTCCTTGCCCCACATCACCTTCGAGGGGCCGCTCAACCCGTGGCGCTCGAGGCACGAGAACAGCAGGTGCTCCTTCCGGAGGTAGTGCTTGTCCACGTCCATCAGCTCGTTGAAGCACCGGCGGCACTCGAGCAGCGCCGCGGGGTCGGCGCCTGCCTGCGCGTCGGCACCGTCCGCGAGCACGCCGAGCGCCGCCTCCATGCGTCCGGCCGCCGCCTCCAGCGCTGCGTTCTCGCGCCGGAACGTGTCGACCGGATGGCCGGCGGCGACCGGCGCGTGCGCCCGCTCCACGAGGATCTCGCGCACCACCTCGGAGTGGAGATCGCACATCCCCATGATCTCCTTGACCTGGATGCCCTCCTCGTCGAGGAGCTGCTGCTCCATGGCCGCGATCTCGGCTGCGTCGCATTCGCGCACCAGCGCCTTCATCCGGTCCTTCACGTCCGCGGGGCGGGCGCCGCGGTGAAGGTCGAGCACGAGGGCTTTGAGGGTCCGGAGCCGGTGGGCCCGGTTGTCGATGATCTCGCTCATGGGATCCTCCGTGGGGACTGGTTTCCCGCAACGTTTACCACCGATCCGCGCCCGGGCCCTTGATCCCGGTCAAACGGAAAAAAACTCCCCTGGGGCGATTTTTTCAGTTACGCTGGCCTATCTGGAAAAAATGCCCCTGGGGCGTTTTTCATGATCAAGCTCGGTTTCCTCTTGGCGCTGGCGGCCGCGGGGCTGTGTCGCCTGGCCGCGCAGGAGCGCGAGGTCACGGAAAGCCTCGTCCTCGAGCAGGGCGCCGTGCTCGCCACGCCGCTCGTCATCCGCACCGGCGGCATCACGATCGACGGCAACGGCGCGACGCTGCAGGGCCCGGGCCGGCCGGGAGAGAAGGCGAGCTTCACCGCCGCCGGCATCACCGCCGCGGGCATCTCGCGCGTCACGCTCCGGAACCTCCGGGTCCGCGGCTTCGAGCGCGGCCTCGACGTTCGCGACGGCGAGGGCTGGCGGATCGAGAACTGCGACTTCTCGGACAACTACCACGACCCCGAGTACGGCTGGGGCGAGCACGGACGCGCCGGCGGCCTCGTCTTCACCCGGATGCACCGCTGCACGATCACCGGCACGCGCGCATGCCGGGTCTGGAACGGCCTGGACCTCCTGGAGAGCCACGAGAACGTGCTGGAGAAGAACGACTTCTCTCGCTGCTCCAACGTGTGCCTGAAGCTCTGGACCTCCTGCCGGAACCGCGTGATCGGAAACGACCTCTCGTGGGGCCTCCGCATCCGGCCCGGCGAGGTGCATGCCCGCGATTCGGCCTGCGTGCTCCTCGAGAGCGGCTCCGACGGCAATCATTTCGAGCGCAACGACATCACCCACGGCGGCGACGGCGTCTTCATCCGCGTGCTGAACGGCTGGGTGTCGACCGGCAACGTGTTCGTCGAGAACGACTGTAGCCACGCGAACAACAACGGGTTGGAGGCGTGGAGCCCGGGCAACACCTACCTTCGCAATCGCGCCAACCACTGCAGCTTCGGCTTCTGGCTGGGCGGCTCGGACCGCACCGTGCTCGTCGGCAACGAGGCGGCCTACAACGGCCGGCCGGACGGCCCGCACCACGCTCCGGAGCCGGACTTCGTGCACGGCGGCATCGTCATCGTCCACGGCTCGGGCAGCCACACCGTGATCGACTCCAACCACTGCCACCACAACTACGGGGCGGGCATCGTCTTTCGCGGGGACCTTGCTACCCGCGGCGCGAAGTGGAAGATGTTCCACCTCGTGGTGCAGCGAAACCGCCTCGAGCACAATCGCTGGGGGGTGTTTGCCCGCTTCACGGACTGGGTGGATCTGGCGGCGAACACGTTCGCCGGGAACAAGAAGGACGAGTTCCTGGAGGAGGTCACGGCGGTCTTTCGCCGGCCCGCCGATCCGGAGGGCGGCGAGCCGCCCGAGGCGGCGCTGACGGGGCCGACGGTCGTGACGGTTGGTGAGACGGCGGTGTTCGACGCGTCGGCGAGCCGGGATGCCACCGGCCGTCCGCTCGCGTTTCGCTGGGACCTGGGCGGGACGGTCCGGACGGAGGCCGTGGTGAAGCACGCGTTCTCGGAGCCGGGCTTCCACCGCGTGGGGCTCACCGTGCACAACGGCCATCTCGCGGACCTCGCGTCTCTCGACTGCTACGCGGTGGAGCGCGTGGCCGAGATCGCCACCGAGGGACACGCGGCGAAGTGGGGCTGGTCGATGGGCCACAACACCGACGGCCGGGGCCGGGTGCAGCTCACCGACGATCCGCTCGCCCTCGTCGGCAAGTCATCGGTGCGTTTTCGCCCGGATCCCTACCCGGGCCACGATGTGGCCGCGATCTTCCCGGCCGCGGACGACGGCGGCTGGGACCTCACGCACAAGACCGCGCTCGACTTCTGGCTCCGGTTCCGCAACCCCAACAACCACGGCTTCCAGGGCACCAACCCGATCGTGCGCCTCCACGCGGGAACGGCCGTGCGCACGTACACCCCCGCGTACCGCGGCCAGCGCCGCAACCTGCTCGGCGATCTCCCCTACAGCGAGGCGCGCGGGGGCTGGCTCCGCGTGAGCATCCCGCTCGCCGGGAGCGATGAATGGCTTCGCGCCGACGACGCCGCCGGGGCGCCGGCGTCACCGCCGGACGGCGATGCGGGCTTCGCTGTGCGCCAGGTGGAGCGGCTGAGCCTCCAGTTCGATTCCTTCGGCTACGAGCCGTTCGACATCTGGATCGACGGGCTCGCGTTCCGGTAGCGGCGGGGGGCGCACCTTGCGGCGCTCCCGCGCTCGGCCGGTCCGGTCCCCGCGCTGCGTATCCGTCCCCACCGGCGCCGCTACGGCAGCAACAGGGTGACGGGCTTCGAGATCTGGCTGACGCCGTTGGGGCCCACCGTCAGCGCGGCGATGTACACCGGCAGCCGGAACAGCGGAGGCGGCGCCGGCAGCGTGCTCACGTCGAGCCAGCCCGTGGCGCAGCCGGCCGGGTCCAGGATGCCGAGTCCCGGGTTGAAGTAGGCGGGCAGCTGGTCCCTCAGGCTGAGCACCGTGAGGTCGTCGGGCATCAGGTGGATCCGGCGGCCGTCCGGCAGCTTCGCCGCCGGTCGGACACCGTGGAGGCTCAGAGCGAGCAGATAGCGGTAGCGTGCCTCGGAAGGGCCGAAGTTGAGCTTGATCTGCCACCGCCGCGGCCCCGTCTTCACGGTGGCGAGCGTGCGGTGCTGCTCGAAGACCGTCTCGTAGGTTGTGCTCCCGGAGTTCGGGACGATCACCGACGTGATCGCCAGCGACCCGACGTCGATCCGGTGGATGTAGGCGGCGGAGCGCGAGACGATGACCGACTGCGGCGCACTGGAGCGCTCCATGGTGATGGCGTAGAAGTCCGCTGGACCGAATAGCAGCGTGTTGGCATCGGGCATGCCGCGTTTCAGGACGAAGATCTCCTGGTAGCCGCCGATGTAGATGTCGCCCGTATCCGGGTCCTGGGTGTGCGAGTACCGGGAGTTGCCGGAAGAGCCGAGAGTGACTACGACGCCGATGTCCGAGACGTCCCACACCTTCTGGCCGGCCCACGGCGCGTAGGCGCCGCCCACCAGCAGGTAGTTGCCGGTGTCGACGTTGATCCCGAGCCCCGCCGAGAGGCTCGTCGTCTGCACGCCGAGCTGCACGGTCGTGATGATCGTCGAGACCTGGCCGCCCGACAGCTTGAAGAGCCCGAAGAGGGGCCCCGGCGCGGCGCCCGTGAACACGAGGTCGCCGTCGGCGTTCTGGATCACCTCGTACGGAGTCAACGTGGGGCTGTTGAACACCGTGACCACCACGCGGTTCACTGGATCGAACTGTACGATCTGGCCGGGGCTGCCCGACTGAGTGATGTAGAGCAGGGTGTTGTCGTGATGCACGCAGAGACCGTGGGCCACGGCGGGCAGAGCGAGGAGCCGGGTGGCGTTGCCGGTCGGCGTGGTCTTCCAGAGACAACCGCCGGAGTCCACGGACAGCAGGTCAGCCCCGGAGGGCTGGGCGAAGCTCATCCCCGGGCCGAGGATCAGCAGAATGGCTGCGGCAAGGAGCGCGTGTCTGCGGTGGACGGAAGCACTCATGTCGTCGTTTCCCCCTTGTTCCCGTTTCGAGATCTACCTGGATCGGGTCCACGCTCAACTGCTTATCAGATAGTATCTTATGGATTGCCGCCAGTCAACACCGAACTGCGGAACCACCGCGGACTGACGGTCGAAACCAGGGTGCGTTGCGCGCCGGAGCGGCGCGCCGTCCAGTGAGGGACTGGAGTGGAGCTTCGCGCGCGCGGAGGCTCCGCCCCGGGTCATCTCGTCGGCGGTTTGCTCTTCTCGCCGGGTAGCGGGTGGCCCGGTCGCCCCCACGTCGTTCCCCTTGCGGCGGGTTCCAACAGGTGGCGTGACACGTGCGGTGACCCTGCGTGCGGGCTGTCGACTACCCGCCAGCAATCACGCCGATCGCCCGGCAGACGAACTGACCCTCGCTCGCTTGACGCACCCTTCCGGTGTCGATACTCTCGCTTCGATACGCGCGATCTCGCGGTGAAACCGGCATCCCCGGATGCGGTTCCGGCCGGGTCGTTCCCCGGGAGAAGCCTCCGTTGAACACGCCTCGCTGCACGGCCCGCGAAGCGATGCTCTTGCTCCTGTTGCTCCTGGCAACCGGTGGCACTCACGGGGTCTGGGTCACCCTGGATCGTACGCCGCCGGGCTTCGATGAGCTGCGCTCCCTCGTGCACATGGAGCGCGCACGGCGGGAGATCCGGCAAGCGACGGGGTCTGGACTGCTCCACCTCCTCACGGCGAGCGACGTGCACCCTCCTGGCGTTCCGATCAGCGCGCTGCCGCTGTTCGTACTCGCCAAGCGCGATTTCACGGCGGCCAAGATCACCAGTGTGCTCTACCACTTGCTCGCGGTGCTTGGCGCCTGGATCCTCGGCCGGCGCTACGCGAGTGTCGGCGCAGGGTGGTTCATGGCGATCGCTTGCAGCTTCGCGCCTTTTTCCCACGCCCACGCCCACCGCCTCCTGCTGGAGGGGCCCCTCGCGGCCACGTTTCCCTGGGCGCTCCTCGCACTGATCGAGTCGGACGGCTTCCGGCGGCGCTCGGCCTCCTTGTTCTTCGGCCTGGCCGCGGGCTGGATGCTGCTGCTCAAGTGGACGGCGGTGGTCTTTCTCGCCGGCCCGGCCGTGCTCGCCCTGGTGGTGGGCGTTCGTCGCCATGGACCGGGCATGGTCGCGGGTCTGTTGCTCGCCGGGCTGGGCACGGGCCTCGCGGTTCCCTGGTACGCGCTGCACCTCGGCGAGGTGCTGGATTTCGCGCGCTGGAACGAATCGGGCTTTTCGTACAATCCCGGCTGGCATCCCTTCGCCAGCCGCTTCGAGGCGGGCTCACTCGCGTTCTATCCCCTTTGCCTGGACGACCTCTTCGGTCTGCCGCTCGCCGTTGCCATCGCGGCCGGCGTCCTGGCCTTTGCCGTGAACCCGCGGCTCCGGACGCCGCCGCCGGCGTGTCTGCTCGTGGCTGGAACGTTGCCGCTCGTCGCGTTCTCTCTGCTGCTCAGCAAGGAGCCGCGCCATGTGAGCCCGGCTGCGATTCCACTTCTCTTCGTGGCCACCCACGGGATGTTCGTCGGCCTGCGGCGGTCGGTTCTCCGCGGCCCGGTCGTCGGGCTTGTCCTGGTCTCGATCGCCGGGTACGGTCTCGCGCCGCTTCTTGGCGCGGCCCCGCCGCGCGCCGTGGACTGGCCGCCGCATACCGTGAACCGTCTGACGTTCTGGCCCCGCACCGCCGCACCCGTACGCCGGAGCTGGCAGCACGAGGCCGTCCTTGCCTGCATCGTCAGCGACATGGGGCGGCGGGGCCTGCGGGCGGGACGTGTTGTCGTCCTGCCGTTCATGGGCCCCTTGAACGCGCTCTCCCTCGCCTACCGCGCCTCGCAGGAGCACCTTCCGCTCACCATCGAGCCCTTTCCGGAGTGCGGCGCGGACCTTGGCCGCGTGGGCCGCGCGGACTACATCCTCGCCCTGGCTTCTCGCGGCGAGGTTCCCTTCAGTCCGTGGTTTGCCCCCTGGATGCAGGCCAATCGCTGGCTGATCGGCGCGATCCCCCCGGGCCCACCTCCGCAGCTCTCCGAGGTCGCCACCTTCGTGCTGCCGATCGAGTTCGACGCCGTCGTCTTCCGTCGAGAGGGACAGCTGCACCGGGATGCTCTTGCCGACCTGGCCCGGGCCCTGCGGACGTTGTCTCCCGACGACACGCGGATCGCCGCGTTCCTGGCCTCACTCACCCCATCGGATGGGGTTCCCGAAGACGACGGCGCCCGGCTTGCCGGAACGATCGCTGGCGCTCCCTGGCGCGTCTGGCTCGAACCTGCGGCGCCCGGATCGCCGAGCACGCTTGTGGCGACGTTCGCGCCGGGGGAAGGCGCGCTGTCGCTGGTTCTGACCGGCCCACCCGAGGCTCCTTTTCGCCTCGAGCGAGCGGCGGCCCGCGTGCGGCGACCCGATCCGGGCGGTGTGTTCATCCTGGCCGAGCCGGAACGGGTCCGCGCCGGACGACTGGATTCGACCGGCACCTTCGAGGCGTTGTTGGCGCCCGGGGAGATCGCCGGGTGGGCGCGGGGGGGGGAACCGAGAGGGTACATCTACGTTCAGGCGCGGGTCATGCTCGACGGTCTGTCGCGCCCTTCGAGCTGGGTGGCGTTGCGCCGCGTTCCCGTGGCGCGCTGAACGGCCCGAGGACGGTCGAACGGATGGCGGCTCCCCCACGTGGCACAACGCTCGTTTTGCCGGCTCGCGCCGGGGACGGGATCGGTCTGGTCGTTCCGCCGAACGCTGCGGCCACGCTCTTCAGCCGAGTCGCTCGTCGATCAGCCTCAGCAGCACCGGCTCGATTCTCCGGCGGAGCGCGCGGTTGGCGTAGGCGATGAAACCCACCGGCGAGGTCGTGTCGAGGGGGCCGTCGAGCGGGCCGCCGTGGTCGTCGGTCAGCTCCACGCCGGCCTCGGCGGCGATGATCCAGGTCGCGAGATCGTAGGCGTGCGAGGTGATGCCGGGGGCCTCGCCGCGGCGGCGGAGCATGGCGTCGAGCCGCGGGCGCAGGTCCGCCGTGAAGCGGTCATGTCCCGCGATCAGCTCGTAGAGCTGGCCGGCGTTCGAGATGTACTGGTCCTCGAACACGCGTGCCTTCCCGGCCACGACCGGGCCGACCACCTCGGCGAAGAGCGCCTCCTCGAGGGCGGCGAGCACGTCCTTGCCGCCGGGGAAGAAGCGGGCGATCTGCGCGAAGCCGTGCTCGAGGTGGTCGGCGCGACTCGGGCGGAGCGCGAGCGGTGCCGTGGCGCCGGTGTCGAGGTCGGTGCGGCTCGCGCCCCAGCCCGAGCCGCGGACAGCCCAGAGCTGGTCCGCCCGGTTCTGCTTCGAGGTGGGAATCTCGGTCTGGAGCGCCACGCGGATGTCGGCCAGCCCGGTCAGGTCGCCGCGATCCGGCGCGATCCCCGTGAGGATCCAGCCTGGCCGCTTGTCGTACATGAGGCCGCGGGTGCCGTCGATGGGGTCCACGATCACACGCACGCGGCCGGGCGCCGCGGCCGGACCGAGCACGAGCGGCCGGTCGTCGTTCACGCCCTCGGCGATGAGCGTGCAGGGAAACCGCGGCGCGAACTCCTCGGTGAAGAACGCCACGAGGAGCGGCTCGACGTCCACGTCCAGCGCGTAGATCGTGTCGCCGCGGGTCTCCCGGGCGAGCGCGGCGGGATCGGCGCCGTCGCGGAGCGTGCGGCGCACCCGCGCGCGGATCCGCTCGTGCAGACCGCGGAGCGCCTCGAGCCTGGCGTTGTCGCGGTCCGGCATCGCAGCGCGTCCGGCGGCGGCCTACTGGATGGTGAACAGGAACGAGTTCGAGATGCTAGCCAGGCCCGACGGCGCGGCGGCGAGCAGCGTCACGAAGGCGGTGTAGATCCGCACGCCCTTGAGCGCGGGCTGATTCGGAATCGCGAGCGCGGCCTTGGCGGCTCCCTGCGCGTCGAGCACGCCGGCGTAGTTCTGGAACACCGCCGGCAGCACGCCGGTCACGCTCAGCGTGAGCAGCGCGTCCAGCGAGAGCTCGAGACGGCGCGTGTCGATCGGAATGGGGCCGTTGCCGAGCGAGCTGCCCATCTGGTAGGGGAGCGCGCCGTCGGCCGGGGCGGAAAGCACGAAGTCGATCGCGGTGCCCGGCGTGCCCGCTCCCGAGCCGGTCAGGGACGCCGAGGCCACGTAGACCTC
>JAFGQW010000214.1 GCA_016935485.1 Planctomycetota bacterium
CGGTGGGGGCGGTGCCGCTTCCGACCACCTCGCCGTGGCGAAAGTAGGTCACGTCGTAGACGCCCTCGGGAACCAGGAACCTGGAGAGCGGGATCCCGCGGTACCAGATCCTGCCGGCTCGATCGCGAACGAGCATCGAGAGGCCGCGCCGCTTCCAGCGGTCGATCCCCAAGTCCGACATCTCATCTACCTCACGACGGGGCCGGTAGGTCACCGGCTCCGGGGGGTTCGGCTCTCGGTCGGGAGACAGGGGGTACACGCAGAGGACGCCCGCCTTCTCGGCCGTGAGCTCCACTGACGCCGTCCCCGCCGGGGGAACCGTCACGCGCGCGGGCGCTGCTGCGACGGGGTCCTTCGGGAAATGCCAGGCGTCGAGCTCGACAACGTAGGTGCCTGCCTCGAGCCCGCGCAGCTCGAAACGACCGTCGGCCGTCAGGGGAACGACCGCCTGGTCGCCGCTCTCCGCGGTCACGACGACCCGCGGAAGCTGGGGCAGCCCATCCGCACCGATGATCGTGCCGCGCAACACTCCGCCACCTCCCCCGATCGCGATGACGTGCTCTGCGATGTCCGATTGACTCGAGACGAAGATGCGGCGGCGGACCGTACCGAATCCCCAGACGCGTAGCTGGAGCTCGTACTCGAGTGGAGCAGGGACATTCTGGATCACGAGCGTACCGTCGGCCCCCTTCGCGTCTTCCCTTGTCCACGGTCCGATCTCGCTCAGCAGGTTGGCGCTCAGGGGCCGGTCGACTGTCTTTCCGGTCGCCTCATCGACGACGCGGATCCGGAGCGTCACGGGACGATGCTCGGCCAGGTCCAGGGAAGCCAGGGGAAGGACCATCGTTCCGGCGCTGGCGACGGCCGAGAGCGAGAAGCGCGCGCAAAAAGGCCCCCGGAACCACTCCGGGTACGTGACCAGCACCTGGATCGGGCCCGGGGCAACCCTGGTCGAGAACGTCCCCTCGTGCCGGGAGATCGTGTTGTGAACTCCCGTCCCATGACGCCACAGCAAGTCCTCCATGGCGATCGGTTCGTCGCCCTCCCTCACACGAATCGAGGCGCCGGCAACCCCCCGCCCGTGACGATCGACGACGGTGCCCGACAGTTCGACCCCGCGCTCGAGCCGCAAGAGCAACTCGCGGCCGTCCCGCCAGGCGCGGGAGACCGGCACGGTCCGCGACAGGAAGTCGCAGTGGGAGAGGTAAAGGTACATTTCACTCCCGCCCATCTCGGGGATGGGGTACGGAATGCGGAACCGGCCGTCATCACCGGTGAGCGCCCGATCCGAACCATAGGTCCGGACCAGGACGCCGCCGACGGGCTGGCCGGCATTGTCGACCGTTCGCCCGTGGATCCACGCCGGCAGCGGATCGGGGTTGGTCATCGGCGGCGCAGTCACGGTCTCTCCGGGCACGACGACCACGTGGGTCAGGGGAAACGGTCGTTCCCAGAGGGTCCTTGTCACACTCACGTTGAGGATCCTGCCCGACGCCGGCGGCGAGGCGACGCGCTCGAGCCGGTAGCGCCCGTCCTCGCCGGTCACCGCGATCCAGAGGCCCGCCCAGGGCTCTCGCGCCCGGTCATCGAAGATGCGCGATTGGAGACCCGGCGCCCGAACCAGCACGTCCGGCCGGGTGTACGCCTCCACCCGCGCTCCGGCCATCGGCTCGCCCCGGGCGTTCAGAACCAGACCTTCGACGGCTCCAGAACGGTACAGCTCGATGTCCTGGGTGCGCCCGAACTCGATCGCCGCCCAGGCCGGCGCGTAGCCGGCCGCATCCGCCCACAGGCCAAGACAGCGCGAGCCCGGCGGGCGTCCTAGCGGGCGGTTCTGCCACGGGTCCCGCTCGAGGCCCGCCAGGGCCTCCACATGCTCGAAGCGGTAGCCGCCGTCACCGCCGGTCTTCATGCGCTGGAGAGCCCTCGTGCCGAAGTGCTCGCGCACCCAGAGCCCCACGGACACACCCTCGATCGGCTCGCGCGTCTCGCTGTCGATGACGCGCCCGTTGATCTCGCGACCCCGCGAGAGCTTCACGATGAGCTCGCCCGGCGATTCCTCGAGCCAGAAGTAGAGTAGCCGCGGGACGAACCCCGCCGCATGGACCTCGACTGTGATGAAAGACCGCGAGGGGACGCCGTCCAGCACGAACGTCCCGTCCGCCTCGCTCTTCGACTGGCTCGTGAGCGACCCGAGAAGGCCGCACCAGATGCGCAACACGAGCGCCGCGGATGCGACCGGTCCGCCTTCCTCGTCCACGGTCCGGCCCGACAGCCGCCTGCCGGCCTTCAGGTTCAGCCTCGCCTCCCGCGCGTCGGCCGGCACCTCGTCGAAATGCTGCATCGGGTAGCCCTCGGCGTGAGCGAAGAGCGTCATCACCGAGGGGGTGCCGGTCGAATCCGGCGCGGCCGGGACCTCCAGCCGGAAACGTCCGTCCTTCCCCGACACGGTCCCGGGTCCGAGCTGCGCTTCGAGATCGGCGTGAGCCCACTCTCCCTCACCTGCCGGTTGCCGCCCCCGGAAGAGCGAGACGGACGCTTCAGGGACCGGACGCTGGGTCCAGTAATCCACGACGATTCCGGAAACCGTCGTCCCACGATCCGTAGGTGGCTCATCCGAGGCGTTGGCGACAACGGGCTCTCGCGGAGCTGAATCGTCGGGTTTCTCCGATGCGCCGGGCACCGTGGCCTCGACGTCCGCGTCCTGGACCATCTCGGGCGCCGTTGTCCCCGGCTCCTCCTGACCCAGCCAGAAGGCAATGGCACACGCCGCGGCCAGCAGGACCGCGATCCCGATCTTGATCTTCGTGCTCATGACGAGTGCTCCGGTGAGAATCGACGCCGTCGTCGTTGCGCCGGCAGCCGCCGCCGCTTCGGTCGGAACCTGCCCGATCAGCGGCAGCAGCGCCGCGCACCAGCTCCTGCGGTCGCCGAAGTCGCGGTCGAGGCGGGCGCGGAGCTGCTGAAGACCGCGCTTGAGCTGCGTTTCGACCGCCGCGCGGGAGATCCCGAGGCAAGCGGCGATTTCCCTGGGCGGCAGGCCGTCGAAGTACCGGCAGAGGATCGCGGATCGATACGGCTCCTCGAGGGAACAGACCACCTTCGCCACTTGAAACCGCATCGCTTCCCGGTCGAGGACATCGCTGACCGAGGGAGCCCTTTCCGGTCTTGCCACCGCCTCCTCCCGCGCTCTTCGGTGCGCGTCGGATCGCCAGCGCCTGAAAGCGACGCTCTGCGCGACTCGACGCAGCCACCCCTGAAACGACCCGGATCGAGAGGGCGGAGACCTCATGGCCTGCACCCACGTGTCCTGAGCCACGTCCTCTGCGCCGTCCTCGTTTCTGACCAGATGGCGCGCCAGGACCCGGATCCAGGCCTCATGCGCCAGCAGGTCCGTCAGGAGCGCGTCCGTGTCTTTCATGACTCTGGAGGAGAGAATCCCGCCGGCGACGAATTCCGGTCAACTCGTGGAGCACTGTCTCCATTATGCCCGGGCCGGGCCGGCGGACGGGACGGGATTCTCGGGCCGCGGAAGCAGAGAGACAGCCGCGCTCCTCTCTCCCCGCGCACGTGCTGCAGCTCGCGCCCGCCCGGCGAAGGGGGCCTGGCGCATTGCGGTGCCGCGGAGGACGAGTTACTCTGGGGTCATGCGTTCCTCCGAGGGGCTTTCCTCCGCGGCTGAAGCCGAGTTCTTCGCCGGCGTCCTCTTTGCCGAGCAGTTCTTCATGAAGCAGTCCCGGGTGCATCGCGCGCTGGAGAGACTCGTCCGCCGGCTCGAAGAAGCCGGGATCCCGTACGCGATTCTGGGCGCCATGGCCCTGAACGAGTACGGTTACCGGCGGGTGACCGAGGACGTGGACGTGCTGCTGACGCGGGAGGGGCTCGAGGCGTTCAAGCGCACCAACCTGGGACGCGGCTATGTCGAGAAGTTCCCGGGGAGCAAGGGGCTGAGGGACACGGAGGATGACACTCCGATCGACGTGGTGCTGTCCGGCGACTTCCCGGGGGACGGCAAGCCGAAGTCGGTCGTCTTTCCGGATCCCGAGGAGATCGCTCTCGCGGGGGAGCGCGTGCGGCTGCTGCCGCTGGGCAAGCTGATCGAGCTCAAGCTGGCCTCGGGCCTCACCGCACCGCACCGGCTCCGGGATCTCGCGGACGTCATGGAGCTGATCCGGCGCCTGAAGCTCGACCCCGACTTCGCCGACCCGCTGGACGCAACGGTGCGCGAGAAGTACCGGGAGCTCTGGCACGCCGCGCAGGCCGAAGACGACGCGTAGCCTCGACGCGTCCGCGTGGCGCGGGCGAACGGCGACCGCGGGCGGCGGACCCGCTACTTCCTCTTGAAGCCGGCGAGGAGGCCAAGGCCGGCGAGGGTGGCCGAGGGGAGGCTCCCGGTGATGAACTTCTGGAAGCTCTGGAACTGCTCCCCGACGCTGTGCGTCCAGCCCATGAAGTGCTCGTCGATCACGTCCCAGTGCACGTCGACCCAGCCCACGTAGGAGAGCACGAAGAGCGACAGCGCCCACAGGCCGATGAAGATCGCCCCGAGGCGGAGGAACGCGCGCAGCGCGAACGCGAGGCAGAAGGCGAGGAAGAAGCTGATCCCGCCGCGGAGCAGCGCCGGCGACCACGCGTCGCTGCTCGACGGGTCGTCCTCGAAGCCGATCTGGATCCCGCCGGGCAAAGTCGTCGACGTGCCGGAACCGAGTCCCTTGACCGGTCCGCTGGCGCCGACCGCGCCGCCGATCGGCCCGACCTGTGCGCCGTCCTGTCCGCCGCCACCGCCGGAGCTGGTGAGCGCCAGCGCGACGCCCGCAACCAGGAACAGCGCCGCCACGGCCACGCAAACCACCTTCCACGGCTTCCACTGATATCCCTTGAGGGTCTTCTTGCCGCCGGCGGAGGCGGACCCGGATTCGCTGCTGCTCATCTTTCTCTCCTGACCTTCTCGACGCGGCCGTGTGCGCGGCCGATCTGCTGAAGATAGCGCGGCGCGGGGCGGAAAGCGACCTCCGGGATGCGGCTGCCCGGCGCTCGCCCGTTTTTTTCGCCGCCGCCGCCCGCCCGCGCACAGTAGAATCGGCCGCACCCGGGCCCGCGCGGGCCCGGCCGACACGCGAGGAGAAAGCGATGACCGAATCGATCGGGCTCGAGGCGTTCGAGAGCACCGCCCTGCGCCCCGCGCCGGGCGAGCTCTTCAACCCGCCCGGCCTCACGAACTTCCTCGGCTGCCTGCAGGCGGCCCCCTGCGCGATGGCCGTGAACCACCTCACCTTCCCGCCGTACTCGCACGGCGACACGCCGCTCGGGACGCTCACCGTGAACGGCCGCTGCCTCGCCCGGAGCGGGCTCCCGATCGCGTACCGGTGGCGGCCCGACCGGATCGCCCGCGAGGTCGCCGTCGACGGGCTGCACATCGCCACGCGCACGGTCCTCGGCGTCGGCGCACCGACGGCGGGCGTGGCCCTGACGGTGCGAAACGACACGGGCACGACCCGCCGCGTGGAGCTCGCGATCCGCGCCGCCGGCGGCGTCATCCACTCGCGCGACGGCTGGCACACGCCGTACTCCCCGCGCGAAGCGCCGGCCATCTCGGTCACCCCGTGGGAGGGCGCCCCGCCGCCGGAGAGCCTCGTCCGGAACGGCGTCGAGGTGTTGCCCGGCGGGAGCGGCCTCCTGTTCCGGTCCGTGACGAGCCGCGCGTTCTCCCTCCAGACCACCGCGCCCGCGCCCGACGCGATCGAGCGCACCACGTTCCGGTTCGTCTTCGAGCTCACCACCGGCGCGTCGCGCACGCTCCACTACCTCGTCGCCGACGGCCCGGATCCCGCCGCCCTCGCGCGCACCGCGGCCGCCTGGCGCGCGGATCCCGAGGCGATGTTCCGCGACGCCGAGGCGTTCTGGGCCGCCGAGGTCGACGCCGCCTTCACGCCGCAGAACTCCCGCTACAGCGGGCACCTCCCCGTGCTCGTGACGCGGAACGCCGATCTGCGCCGCATCTACCTCAACACGGTGATCGGCGCGCTCTACTTCAAGCGCGAGCCCCTGGAATGCGCCTTCGGCCGCACCTATGCCACGCTCATGCCGCGCTACTGGGTCACCACGTCGGTGCTGAACGACTGGTCGCTGAGCGCATGGCTGCTCGCACTGCTGGATCCCGCGTGCGTGAAGAAGCAGGTGGAGCTCTGGCTCACCCGCCCGATGGACGCGCACTTCGGCACGGAGTACGTGAGCGGCGGCAACCAGGGGAACTGGTACTCGTGCAACGACTTCGCGCTCTGCCGGCTGATCGGCACCTACCTCCGGGTGACCGGCGACCGGGCGTGGCTCGGGGCGCGCGTCGGCAACCAGACCGTGCGCGCGCACCTGCAGCGGATCGCCGAGCACCACGCGCGGCTCGACCGCGGCAGCGGGCTCGCCGACGGC
>JAFGQW010000025.1 GCA_016935485.1 Planctomycetota bacterium
GAAGCGGTTCATTCCGTAGTTGCGCTGCGAGAACGCTCGCCCCGCCCCGCTTCCGCCACCGCGGGGGGTCTCCTCGTCAGGCACAAGTGACAATGCACCGTGGCTTTCAACCTGAAGGACCTTGAGTCGACTCGCGGCCGCTTGCACTGCCTCGAAGTCTCGCCCAGTGGGCAGGCGGTAGAAACGCCCCGTCTGCCCCGGCCGCGTAGTGACCACGCACAGAAGCTTCGCATCTGCCGCGCCGCCCTGCCGGGCCTTGAGCTGCTCGCGCACGGCCTTCACGGGTGTCGTGTAGCCACAGCATGGGCACGTCGCGCACGTTTCTTGACCGCTCACAGGCCGTGTGCGTCATCTCCGGCGAACGCGCGGTCCGGGTGCTCGCCGCGCGGTTCACCCGCCACGGTGCGCCGCTCGTGCTGAAGATGGACAACGGGTCGGCGTTCCTCGCCCCGGTCCTGCAGGCGTTCCTCCGTCACCACGGCGTCATGCCGCTCTACTCGCCACCCCGAACGCCCGAGTACAACGGCAACGGCGAGGCGGGAAACACGTGGGTGAAGAGCGACGCGCGGTGGTCGGCCATCCGCCACGACCGCGCTGGCGCCTGGGCCGAGGCGGACCTCCAACACGCGCTCGAGCGATCGCTGGCGCGCGCGGCACGGCGCGAACGCTCCCGGCCGCTGGATCGCCGCACGTCATTCGTGGCGGAGCGCCTCGATGGGATCGAGGCAGGCGGCCTTGCGTGCCGGGAAGTACCCGAACAGGACGCCCACGGCCGCGGAGAACAGGAAGGCGAGGACGACGATGCCCGGATTGAACACGAAGGGGACCTTCAGGAGGTCCTTCAGTCCCAGACACGCCCCGAGGCCGAGCAGAATCCCCAACAGGCCGCCGGCCGACGACAGGACGACCGCCTCCACCAGGAACTGCATGAGGACCTCCCGCTCGAGGGCGCCGATGGCCAGCCGGGTGCCGATCTCCCGCGTCCGCTCGGTGACCGACACCAGCATGATGTTCATGATGCCGATGCCGCCGACGAGCAGGCTCACGGCGGCCACCGCGCCGAGCAGCGAGGTGAGCACCTGCGTCGTGCCGGTCAGCATCTTGGCGAGCTCCTTCATGTCCATCACGGTGAAGTTGTCGTCCTCGCCCGGCGAGACATGCCGGCGCTCCCGCAGCAGCCGCTCGATGTCCCGCTGGACCTGCTCGGTGGACTGGCCGTCCTGCACCGCGACCTGGATGAGGCTCACGTCCTGATTGCCCGCGAGCCGCCGCTGGAACGTCCGCACCGGAAGCAGCACGATGTCGTCCTGATCCGTGCCCATGCCGCTCTGGCCCTTGGCTTCCAGCAGGCCGATCACCAGGAAGGAGATCTTCCCCAGGCGCACCCGGTTTCCCAGGGGCTCCAGGGCGCCGAAGAGCTTGGTGCGCACCGTCGCGCCGAGGAGGCAGACGGCCGAGCCGGCGCGTAGCTCGCTGTCGCTGAACGGCCGGCCCGCCTGGAGGGACCAGTTACGCACGCTCAGGAACTCGTTGTCGGTGCCGGTCACCGTCGTGGACCAGTTCTCGTTGCCGACGATGGCCACGACGGGCCGACTCGAGACCGGAGCCACGGCGACGATCGAGCGCACATCGCGGGCGATGGCCTCGACGTCCTTCAGCCGGAAGGGCGGGGCCGTGGAGGACTGGCCCGGACCCATCCGTTTGCCCGTGTTGATCATGAGGAGATTGCTGCCCAGGCTGGCGATCTGCCGCGTCACTTGCACCGTGGCGCCGCCGCCCAGGGTCACCATCGTGATCACCGAGGCCACCCCGATGACGATGCCCAGGATGGTCAGGAAGGAGCGCATGACGTTGCGCTGGATCTCGCGCAGCGCCAGCACGATCGTGACCCACAGCATCAGGCTCGACTCCCGTTTCTATCGTCCGACTCGACCTGGCCGTCCAGGAAGCGGATGATGCGTCTGGCATGGGCCGCCATGTCCGGCTCGTGGGTCACCATGACGATGGTGATGCCCCGCTCCTGGTTGAGCCGGGTGAGCAGCTCCATGATCTCGCGGCTCCGGGCGGAATCGAGGTTGCCGGTGGGCTCGTCCGCCATCAGCACGGAAGGGCTGGTGACGATGGCCCGGGCGATGGCGACCCGCTGCTGCTGCCCGCCCGAGAGCTCGCTCGGCGCGTGCTTCTCCCAGCCTTCCAGGCCCACCGACGCCAGGATCTCCCGGGCCCGTCGGCGCCGCTCGCCGGCGGGAACACCGCGGTAGATGAGGGGCAGCTCGACGTTCTCGACGGCCGAGGTGCGTTTGAGGAGGTTGTAGCCCTGGAACACGAACCCGAGGTAGTGGCGGCGCAGGCGGGCCCGCTGATCGCGGTTCAACTCGGCGATCTCGATGCCCCGGAACCGGTAGGATCCCGAAGTCGGCGAGGAGTGTCTTCGCGGCCCATCCCATGCGCGCTCGTCGACGGCGGACAATGCTGTGTCCACCGTGGCTTCCGACCACGCCGCCGTTGCCTCGCGCGGTTCTCTCCGGCGGCGCGGCTGACTGAGGTGCTGGAGATGGCAGACCCGCAGCCGCTGCGGGTGGGGGTGCAAGCCGGTTGGGTCAGGCGCCAGAGGTTGCGCACGGGGCAATCTGCAGGGGGACTCGGGAGCGAGGTCTGACCCTGTGCCCGGGTTCTTGCTCTTCGTGTCCTGCTTTTCCTTCGTGGTCTGGCCGGCAGCATGCCGTCGTGTGCCAGCTCGGTGTTCGTGGGCGTTCTGCGTGCCCGTTCGTCTGATTCTTCTCTCTTCTTCGTGCTCTTCGTGTCTTGTCTTCGTGCGCTTCGTGGTTGCCTTTCCTCTTCGTTCGGGTGAGGCGCGGGGGTGCGGGTTCGGGTGTCGCGCGCGAAATGCGCGCGCTGCGTGGCGCGGGCGGACGGCGCCCGCGGGAGTCAGAGCCGGGCGAACTCCGCCAGGAGCGCGGCGGCGGTGGGGCCGGCCTTGCCGATCAGCAGGATATCCATGATGGCGTCGTAGGGCGTGTCGGAGAGGTTGATGAGGACGAGCTTCGCGCCGGCCCGCCTGGCCTCCGCGGGCAGCAGCGCGGCCGGCTGGACGACCAGCGAGGAGCCGACGGTGAGGAAGAGGTCGCAGTGGCGCGCGTGGTGGAACGCCTGGTCGAGCACGTCCGCGGGGAGGGACTGGCCGAAGGCGATCGTCGCGCACTTGAGCGGGCCCCCGCAGTGCTCGCAGTAGGGCACGTCGATCCCCTCGGCCTCCATGCGCGCGGTGATCTCCTCGCGGTTCCAGCGGCGGTCGCAGTCGAGGCACGTCACCGCGTGGACGGTGCCGTGGAGCTCGAGGACCTTGTCCGGGGAGCTTCCGGCCTTCTGGTGGAGCCCGTCGATGTTTTGCGTGACGAGAGCGGCGAGCCGCCCGCTCCGCTCGATCTCGACCACGGCGTGGTGGGCCGCGTTCGGCTGCGCGTCGCGCATCGCCGGAAAGCGCGCCCGGTCGTACTCCCAGTAGAGCTTGCGGTACCGCTCGTGCGACCGGAAGCGCTGGTAGGTGAGGTCGTCCTGGTTGTAGCGGGACCAGACCCCACCCGGCGAGCGGAAGTCCGGGATACCCGATTCGGTGGAGATGCCCGCCCCGGTGAAGACGACGACGCGCTCGGCCTCGTGCAGCCAGCGCGCCGCGACTCGGATCCGCTCGTCCTTCATGCCTCGCTCTCCGTGCGGGCGACCGGCGGAAGCCGGTCCCGTCAGGACCGCGCCATTATCGGCGCGCGCCACCCGCCGCGCAAACCCCGTCCGCGCCGCGGCCGCCCCGCTCACCCCCGCAGCTTCGCCGCGAACGCGCGGAAGTCGGCCTCGAACTGCGCCATCCCGAGCCGGCCGACGAGCTGGTCCACGACCGCCGTTCCGGGTCCGGGCTGCTGGAGGTCCCGGAACAGGTCATCGAAGAGGCGGACGTAGGGGTCCGGCCCGTGCATGAGGAAGTAGACCAGAGCCCAGGCCTGGGCATAGTGCCGCCGGCCCTCCTTGTAGAACTCACCCGGACTGAGGCGGAGGAACTCGGCGAGCGGTCGGGGCTCGTCGAGGTACAGCACGTGGTCCGCCCGGCGCAGCCCCGTCTGCCACTGGCCGCCGCGGTACTCCGACGTCTCGTAGTACTCGGCCAGCCCCTCGTTGAACCAGCGCGGCGGGTCGGGCATGACGCGGTCGAGATACTGGTGGAAGCCCTCGTGCCGCACGGTCCGCAGCATCTGCTCGCGATCGGGCTGGTCCCAGATGAGGAGCTGCTTGATGGTGGGGCTGAAGAGGCCCGCAGACTGGGCCGGCGAGACGCCCATCACTTCCTGGGTATAGGTGAGGTAGGCTTTCTGCGAGGAGAAGAGGTAGACCCGGAATCGCTCCTCGCGGGCGCCCTTGGTCCATTTCAGGCGGACATTGAACGCGCGGTAGGCATCCTCGAGGAGGTGCGCGGCGTCACGGCAAGTCTTGCGATCGATGTCGGACACGACGTGGTAGTTGGGCGTCCTGTACTCGTAGCGCTGGCTGAAGCTCGGACCGATCTCTGCCTTCAGGATCAGCCGGTACACCGCCTCCACCTCCTCGGTCCGGCGCACCGAGCGAAACCCGTCCTCGAGCGCGGCCCGTGCCCGGGCGGGCTCACCCTGCAGCAGCCAGGCGAGCCCCAGCTCGGAGTAGAGCTCGGGCTCGGCGGCACCGGCCGCCGCGAGCGCCTGGAGCATCTCGATCGCCCGCGGACGGTTGCCGCAGCGCGCGAGGATCTTTGCGTGCAGGAGTGCGGCGGGCCGGAAGTCCGGGTGGGCGGCCCGTGCCTCCTCGCAGGCGGCGAGCGCCCGCTCGTAGGCGCCCAGCCCGCAGAGCGCCGCGCCGAGCACGAACCGGTACGCGCCGCGCACGGGCGGCTCCAGGGGCGGGTCCGCGAGCGCCTTGGTAACGCGCTCGAACTCCCCGCGGCCGAGCGCGCGCAGCGCCCGCTCGAGGCGCTCGCGGTGCTTCTCGGGGATGCCGTCGGGCAACCCGCCGGCACGGGAGCCTTCCGCGGCGGGCGCTGGCTTCGCGAAGAGCCACGCCGGCAGGGCCTTGCGGGCGTCGTACGACTTGTCGAACTCCTGGCGCCTGGCCGCGAGCGCCCGATCGATCCGCGTGTCCACCCAGGAGCGCTGGATCTTGCCCTCGACGGTCAGCGTCCCGAACGCGCACTTGCGGAGCGCGAACGTGCCGAACAGATCCGCCGGCTTCTCGATGGCGGCGATGCGGCGGCCGCCGAGCTCCACCGCCGCGCAGTCGCGCTCCACGCGGATGCGCAGGGTGTAGCGCGGCCGGATCAGCTGCCTGGGGATGGCGGCCTGGACCAGCCCGCTGCGAACCGCCTTGACGCGGCGCAGGGTCACGGTTCCGCCCGCGGCACCGAGCTCGACGAGGACCTCGCACGCGTCCTGGTAGTCCCGCCGCACGCAGACGAAGAAGGCGAGCGGGCGGTCGGGGTACTCGGTGCCTTCGACGGTCAGGCAGTACGGGCTCTCGAAGCGCCCGGTGAACACGTGGAGAGGCTCCTGCTTCTCGAAGTCCTTCTCGAGGGTGTCCGGCGTGTACCGGATCTTGATGCGGCTGGTGGTGGCGCTCCAGGCCAGCAGCTCGCCGCCCACCGCGTCCTTCGGTGCGAGCGTCCCGTGCGCCGCTCCGAAGGCGCAGCGCCGGTGGATCGTCTCGATCTCCACGCGGCGGACGCGCGCGTAGTCGCGGTCGGCGTGGGCCTTGAGCAGCGCATCGAGCGCCGCGAGCGCTCCGTTCCAGTCCCGGCTCTCCATGAGCGCCCGGGCCCGAGAGAGACCCTCGGCGAAGGCCGCGGCTGCCTCGTCGTCCTGGGCCATCGCGGTCGCCGGGACGACAACGAGCGCCAGCGCTACCCCGAGGAGCGCGAGCCGCGCCTTGCGCATGGGATGCCTCCTTGCGAGCCCGTTCACGGCATTGTAGCGCAGCCGCCGGCGCGGCGAAACGAGGTTCACGGCAAGTGGGGCGGCGGCGGTGGGAGGCACGTGGTCCGCCAGCCGCGGCCTATCGCCGGATCGAGACGGGCAGGCGAATGTCGGCGATCGTCGTCTCGCCCTCGCGCACGGCGACCTCCGGTCCCGCGTGCTCGTCTCCCGCGAAGACCTGCAGGCGGTACGTGTCCGGCGGCACCGCACGGCTGAGAAAGCCGCCGTCCTGGCCCGTGGTCATGCTCGTGCCCATGCCCACGTACAGCTCGTCGCCGCCCGGCGTGCGCACATGCGTCAGCAAGACCGTCGTGCCCTCCACCGGTCGGCCCGCGACGTCCGTGACGCGGCCGCGGATCCGGCCGCCGCGCCCGAGCCGGACGTCGATCGGCGCGTCGCCGGCGGCCGGCAGGAACCGCCGGACGAACGGCAGATCCGGGCCTCCGTCCACGCGGAGCTCGCCCTCCCACGGCGGCGCGTTCTCGACCCGGAACGAGCCATCCTCACGAACCGCCGCACTCAAGGCGACACGGCCGCGCAGAAACTCGAGCGAGACCTGAGCGCCGGCAGCCGGCCTCCCGTCCGGACCGAGGACGCGACCCTGCACCACGCGGCCTGGAGGGCGAGAGTACTCCCCGAGGTCGGTGGACTCGCCCGGGGCGATCCGGACGGTTCGCGCCTCGGCCGGCGGCCAGCCCGCGATTTGGACGACCACACGGACCTCGCGGCCGGCGGGCGGGGGAGACTGGCCGCTCCAGCGGCCGAGCTCGAGCGGCTTCGACTCCACGCCGGCGCGGAACGAGCCGTCGGGCTCGAGCGTAACCGTCGGTACCGAGGCTCCGAACTCCTCGAGGATCCAGACCTTGACCTCGGCTGGCGCCGGCTCCCCGGGCTCCAGCCGGACGCGCCCTCGTAGCTCGGGCTGTTCCCAGAGGGTAATCACCAGGCCTTCCGTTCCCGCCGGGACGGTCAGCCGGAGGAAGACATGGAGGTGGAGCTTGACCTCGAGCCGCACCTCGCCTTCGGGAAGACCTGCGAAGCTGAAGCGGCCCTTCGCGTCCGACACGCCGTGCAGCCCGATCCCATGGCCAGCGAGCAGAAGCTCCGCCGGTTGCACGCTGATCCACGCTTCTTTCACGGGGCGCCCGGCCTGGTCCTGCACCGTCCCACTAAGTCGATGGCCGGGGCGGCAGATGACTTCCAGCTTCGTCTCGACGCCAGCTCGGACCTCGACCTCGCGGTGTTCGGGCTGCCAGCCTTCGGGCCAGAGGAGCACGGTCCAGCGTCCCGTCGGCAGGTTCGCAAACCGCAGCGTTCCCACCTC
>JAFGQW010000215.1 GCA_016935485.1 Planctomycetota bacterium
AGCGTGCCGCGCCACTGGAAGAAGACGGCCAGCCAGGTGACGGCGATGAAGAACATGCCGAGGCCGACCATCAGGTGGTAGGCCTGGAAGGTGACGGCCACGGGCGGGCGGTCCTCGGGACGGAAGCGGTCGAGCCCGGCGACCGGCGTCGTGAAGTCGCCGTGGAGCAGGAAGCTCAAACCCCCGGGGATCGCGAGATTCAGGTCGACCCGCTCCGCGTGCTCGTTCGGCAGGCCGAGCAGGCTCAGGTCCGCCGGTCCGGTCCGGTAGTGGCCCTCGAAGGCGGCGAGCTTCGCGGGCTGCGTCCGGGCCACGTTGTCAGCCTGGAAGTGCCCGCTCCCGAGCGCGGCGAGGGCGGCCACGGTGCCGAACAGGAGCGCGCCGCGGAAGGACCGGCGCGCGAACTCCTCGTGGCGCCGGCGGAGCACATACCACGCCGAGATGCTCATGATGAAGAAGGCGCCCATGAGGAAGCAGCCGATCCAGACGTGGAGAAGCCGCTGCACCGTGGAGGGGTTCAGCACCATCGCCCAGAAGTCCGTGATCTCCGCGCGCATCACGGGCCGTCCGTCCACTACCCAGGGCACGCCGTCCTTCAGCACCGCCACGATGTGGTGCCCGGCGGGCGTCTGCTGCCAGCTGTTGGCGACCACGATCCAGATGCTGGACAGGATCGAGCCCAGGGCCACCATGATGGTGGCGAAGAAGTGCAGGCGCGGGCCCACGCGGTCCCAGCCGAAGACGAGCAGCGCGAGGAAGCTCGACTCGAGGAAGAAGGCGAAGATGCCCTCGGCAGCGAGCGCCGAGCCGAACACGTCGCCGACGAAGCGCGAGTAGGTGGCCCAGTTCGTGCCGAACTCGAACTCCATCACGATGCCCGTGGCGACCCCGAGCGCGAAGTTCAGCGCGAAGATCTTCACCCAGAACTTGACGGCCTTCTCGTAGATCCGCTTGCCGGTCCTGAGGTAGAGACCCTCGAGCCACACCAGCACCACGGCCATGCCGATGGTGAGCGGCGGGAAGAGGTAGTGGAACATGATGGTGAGGGCGAACTGCAGGCGGGAGAGCAGAACGGCGTCGTCCATGGCGTCCTTCTCGCAGCAACCGGCGGCCGCGGGGCTGGCGGCCGCAGTCGGGCTGCCGCAACGGGTAGATCCGGCGCGCGCGGCCGGCAAGACCGGGGTGCGCCCGGCCGCAATCCGTCCGCCGTGGGCGGGGGGATTGGCCCGCCTTCGGCGAGAAGCCGGCCCGCCTACGGCGCGGCGATCGGCTCGTCTTCCGCGCGCCGATCGGTCAGGGCTCGAGCACGAAGATCCGCTCCAGCTCGGCCGCGAGGAAGTGCCGGCCGGCCGCCTCCACACCGAGCTCGTCGACGAGCCGGGCGGCTTCGGCGGGAACCTCCGGCTGCAGGCGGATCGTGACGCGCCGCCCGCTGCGGGCCGTGAATTCGACGGCGATCGGACCGTCGGCGAACGTCACCCGGAGGTTCCGCTTGCCGAGCGTGCACCCGGCGCCGAGCTGGATCCCGTCGACGAAGCACGACGGCGGCGGCCGGTCGGGGCAATGGACGTGGGCGGAGATGTCGAAGTGCCCGCTGGAGCCGGTCCGCTCGAGCGCGAGCCGTCCCATGCGGTAGCCGAGGACGACGTAAGGGCCGAGGTGCCCGTGGAAGGCGCGGAGCAGCGTCGCGGTGTCGAGTGCGGCGGCAGGGTCGGCGTGCGCGCCGTGATGGGCGTGATGGGCGTGCTCCCAGTGCTCGCGCAGGAAGGCGAGCGCGGCGGCGGGCTCGGCAGGGCCGATGACCTCCACAGGTCCATCCGGCGCCGGCGCGAGCGTCAGCGTCTCCCCGGTCAGCTCGTCCAGACCAAACCGCGGGCCGTCCGCCGGCCGGGCTCGCCCCGGTTGCGCCAGCGCGGCGACGGCCAGCTCGTCGTGGAGGAACAGGTGGGGACCAGTCACCTGGCCGGCGGCGCGAAGCCGGCGGATCCAGCGCGCCGCAGGGGAATCGGCGCGCAGGGAATCGAGCAGTGCGGTAACCGCCGGCTGGTCGACTTCGCCCACGTCCACGAGCACGATCCGGCGCGCGCGGGCGAGTGCGATCCGGGCCGCGGCGCCGTCCCAGGTGAGGTTCCAGGCCCGGATCGCGCCGGCGGGGGTACGGCGGACCGGGATCCAGAGGACGGCGATCTTCGCGAAGGCGTCCGGGTGGCGCTGCGCGAGCGCCGCCAGGTTCGTGAGCGGGCCGAGCGCGAGGTAGTGCACGTCGCCGGAAGCGTTCTGGAGCACGCGCTGGAGACCCCCTGCCCAGTCGGCCTCCGGGGTGATGCGCTGCGGCGGCGGCAAGGTCGCGCCGCCCAGCCCGTTCGCCGTGTCCCGCCACGGCGGTGGAGTGAGGTCCGCGGCGGCACTTCCGCGCAGCACCGGCACCCCAGCGGCTCCCATCGCTTCCAGCACGGCGATCGCGTGGTCCGTGGCGCGTCCGACTGCAGCGGAGCCCTCGACCGTCACCAGCGCCTGCACCGAGAACTCGTCGGCGGCGAGCAGCGCGAACAGCGCCCGCACGTCGTCGAGCCCCATGTCGGTATCGACGATCACGGAAAGCGCAGCGGGCGGCGCGTCGGTCTGCGCGCCCGGAGCCGGAGCGAGCGATGCCACCCCCAGCGCGAGCCACAGCACGATGCGAAGGAGTGGACCGGACATGATCGTTCTCCTCTCGGGGACGGCAACCCGGCGACGTGCCTTCTCGACTCTAGCGCGCCGGCCGCTTGTGGGCAAGCGGTTCTCTCGCGGTCTCCCGCGGGCGCACTTCGCCCGCGCCACCCGAGCGCGCGCCCTTCGCGCGCGTCACCCGCACCCGCACGCCCACGGGCACCGGGGTCAGACCCCGTGCCGAAGCGGCACGGCGTCAGACCCCAGTTGGCCTCCCCGCGCAACTTCTGGCGCCTGACCCCAAAAATTGCGGGCGCACTTCGCCCGCGCCACCCGAGCGCGCGCCTTCCGCGCGCGACACCCGCACCCGCTCAGACCCCAGTCGGCCTGGAAAGAAAAAGGCCCGGGCAGGCGCCCGGGCCTTGGTCTCTTCGGTCTTCTAGCGCGCTTACAGGTACGCCACCAGCGGCCGCGACTTCTCGGGCAGCTGGAGCTTCCGGAGCGCCTCCTCCTGGATCTGGCGGATCCGCTCCTTGGAGAGGTTGAACACGCGCGAGACCTCCTCGAGCGTCTTGGGCGTGCCGCGGTCCAGCCCGAAGCGCATGCGCAGGATCTGCTCCTCGCGCTTGTCCAGGCTGCAGAGCACCCGATCCAGGTCCTGGCGCAGCGACTCGAGATCCATGTGCTCGGCCACGGCCGGCGCCTTGGAGTCCTCGATCAGGTCCATGCTGCTGGCGGTGTTGTCCCCATTGATCGGCTCGTCCAGCGAGAGGATGTACTTGCCGGCCTCCATGGCCTTGCGCACACTCTCGGCGGTCTCGCCGAGCTGCTCGCCGATCTTCTCCAGACTCGTGTCTCCGCCCTCCGCGCTCGCTTCCAGATCGCGGATCTTCTTGATCTTGCGGCGCAGATAGATCGGGATGCGCACCGTCCGGCTGTGGTTGTGGATCGCGCGCAGCATCGCCTGCTGAATCCAGAAGTTGGCGTACGTCTTGAACCGGTAGCCCTTGCGCCAGTCGAACTTCTCGACCGCGCGCATGAGCCCGGTGTTGCCCTCCTGGATCAGGTCCTGGAGCGAGATCCCCTTGTTCATGTAGTCCTTGGCCACGTAGACGACGAGCGCAAGGTTCCGCTCGACGAGCTCTTCGCGGGCCATGAGGTACTCGTTGTAGCGCCGCCGGATGACGCGCATGACCTGCGGCGGAATGCGCACGTGGGGCGCCTTGATCTTGCGGCGGCGGCGCGCCGCCGAGTCGCCGAGCGATTCGTCGAAGATGTCCAGGTTGAGATCGCTGCGCAGCGCCGCCCGTGGCAGCTTGTAGCGCTTCAGCGTCTCGAAGAAGCGGCGCCGCGTGAACTCGATCCGCCGAGCGATGAGCACCTCCTCCTCCTTCGTCAGCAGGCGGTAGCTCGACAGATCCGTGAAGTAGATCGCGGTCGGGTCCTTGCTGGGGGCCTCCGGATCTTTCTGCGCCTGGCGGGTCCGCTCGCGCCATTTGGACGACGCGATCCCCTCTCCGCCCGCCACCAGGTCGATCCGCCGGTCGTTGAGCTCCTTGATGAAGCGAACGTACCCGGAGCGGAAGAACTCGGCGCGGTCGAGCAGAGGATCCAGATCGCCGAACGAGAGCACCCCCTTTCGGCGACCTTTGGCCAGGATGTCGGCCATCTGGGTTCGGAGTGACGGAAGCATTCGATCGATCCTCAGATTCCTCGGGATTCACCCGCGGCGGGATGCCACAGGCTCTCGGCCGGTTTCGCTGATACGCGAGAACACCGCCTGAAGCTAACTCGAATTGACAGACGAGAAAATTTTCGCAAATGTCGATCCATCGGAAAACCTTATGCGGAAAAGCTACAACTTGTTTTCCATAAATTGTTTGCGACGCAAAACTCGCCACGAAGATCCGGCGCCGCCCGTGGCGACCACCGAAATAACGGTGCCTCACCGAAATGTCGGTGTCAAGGCGCGACCATGGACAAAAACGATTTCCGCGAGTCAAACCGCCGGTTTGGCCGCCCGCGGACCCTTGACAGGTCGAGTGACGCCGAGGCGCTTCATCCGGCTCTGCAGGGTGGAGGGTTTCACACCGAGAAGGGCGGCCGCCCCATGCGGCCCGTAGATCACGCCGCTCGTCGCGTCCAGCACCTCCGCGATGTACCGGCGCTCCATTTCGGCCAGCGTGATCTGGCGGTACTTCGGTCCGCGGCTGCCAGCCCCGAGCAGCCCCTCGTCCACGCGCAGGTCCGGCCCGTCGCCCAGGATCACCGCCCGCTCGATCACGTTCTCGAGCTCGCGCACGTTTCCCGGCCAGTGGTAGTCCAGCAGACGTTGCATCGTAGCCGGGTGGACCCCCAGGAACGTGCGCCCGGTCTTGTGCGCATAGTGCTCCAGGAAGTGCATGGCCAGCTCGGGGATGTCGTCCACGCGTTCGCGCAGCGGCGGGACCACCACGGGAAAGACGTTGAGCCGGTAGTAGAGGTCGGCGCGAAACGAGCCCTCCGTCATGGCCGCCTCCAGACTGCGGTTGGTGGCCGCAATCACCCGGACGTCCACCGTGAGCGTCGTCCGCCCGCCGACCCGCTCGAACTGGCGCTCCTGGAGCACGCGGAGGAGCTTCACCTGGGTTCCGAGCGGCAGGTCGCCGATCTCGTCCAGGAAGATCGTCCCGCCCATGGCCAGCTCGAAGCGACCGAGCCGCCGGTCCACGGCGCCGGTGAAGGCTCCCCGCTCGTGCCCGAACAGCTCGCTCTCGATCAGGCTCTCGGGAAGCGCCGCGCAATTCACGGTCACCAGAACGCGGTCGCGGCGCCGGCTCGCCTGGTGGAGAGCCCGCGCCACCAGCTCCTTGCCGGTCCCGGTCTCGCCGCGGATCAGCACGGTCGCGTCCGTCGGCCCGACGCGCCTGACCGCCGCGCGAACCTCCTCCAGGGAGCGGCTGACCCCCACGATCTTCTGCATCGCGTCGCGCGCCGTGAGCTCCTGGCGCAGGGTGACGTTCTCCTTCTCGAGCCGCGTCTTGAGCCGCTCGATTTCGGCGAACGCAAGCGCGTTGCGCAGCGCCAGCGTGACCGGCTCCGCCACCTGGTCCAGGAAGCTCAGATCGTCGGGCGAGAAACAGCCGGACTTGCGGCTGCTGATGTTCATGGCGCCGAGCGTCCGTTCCTTCTGCTTGAGCGGCACCGCCACGAAGCTGCGCACGCCGAACGCGAGCAGGTTGCTCTCGAACGTCTCGGGGAGCGCCGACAGGTCCGGCCAGTACATGGTCCGGTCAGCCCGCAGCGCTTGCCCGGTGAGCGAACGGTCCAGGGGAATGTTGTCGGACTCCGGGCCCGGCCGCTCGCCGCGCGGCGAGAGCGAGTAGAGCCGCGCCTGGTTCGACTCCGCCTCGCAGAGCACGATCGCGAGCCGGTCGACCGGGAACACCTGCTGGAGAGCCTCCACGATCCGATCGAACACCGCATCGAACTCGACGCTCTCGTTGATCGTGTTCGAGATCGCCAGCAGCGTGCGGTAGCGCTCGCGGGAGAGCTCGAGCTCGCGCGTCTTGCGCATCACGTCCGACTCGAGCTGGACGACGTAGCGCTCCGACAGCGCCTTGCTCTCGGCGAGCGCGAGGTTGCGGGCCTCGAGCATGCTGATGAGCCGGCTCTTCTCGATGCTCATCGCGAGGTGGCCGGCGATCTGGCGCACGAACTCGGCATGGCGGGTCTCGAACGCGCCGCGCCGGCGGCTGGACAGGAACAGCACGCCCACCGCCCCGCCGCCCGCGATCAGCGGCACGGTCATGGCCGCGCGCATGCCCTCGGCGAGGACTTGGCGGTTGGTGCCGCTGCGCGGGTGCGTTCTCACGTAGTCCTCGAGATCGTTCACAAGCAGCGTCTCGTTGCGCCGGATCAGCCCCTCGAGGTTCGTGCCGCCCAGCGGCATCTGCGCCCCCACCGCGAGCACGATCGGGCCGTCGGCCCGCACCGCGGCCAGCGTGATCCGGGTGCCGTCGGCCTCGACCAGCCCCACCGCGATCCGGTTGCACGGCAGGATCTCGACGAGGTGGGTGTAGACCGCGTCCAGGATGTCCCCGAACGACTTGCCGAGGTTGATCCGGGAGACGATCTCGCCGATCAGGCGGAGCTGCTTCAGTTCGGTGCTCGCAGATTCCATGGCGTCGGGCCGATGCGGGGTCCGGGCGCAGAGGACCACAAGCCCAGCGGGAAGGGACGGAATGGACCGCCGGGAGGAGAACCGTGGCGCTCAGGGCCCGCGCAGGAATAACTTCCCGGGTTTCGCCGCGAGATTCTTGTTCGGGTTCGTGTGGCGGAAAGCCGGTTCGAATCAGAGAT
>JAFGQW010000026.1 GCA_016935485.1 Planctomycetota bacterium
AGCCTCCGGAAGCGCGCGTCCTCCGCATCGGCCGCGAGGCAGCGCTCCACGGCAGCGCGCGCCGCCGGCAGCTCGCCGCGCGCCAGCCGGATGCGAGCCCGGTGGAATTCGTACTGCGCCGCGCGTTCGGGGTACTTCCCGGCCAGCTCGTCGAGCCGCTTCTCCGCCAGCGCCAGCGTCTCGCCGCCGGACTCGTCGCCAGCCCGCAGGCGCGCGAGCCCCTTTTCCACGACCGCTTCGGCCAGCACCTCGGCCGCCGCCTGCGCGAGCGCCCGGCGAACCTGCTCGCCCACCTCGGCCCGTACCCCCTCGTACTGCTCGCGCGAGCGGGCGTCGAAATCCCGGGCGCGCGCCAGATCCCGCACCGCCCGGCGCGTCTCCTCGGTCTGTCCAGCGACCGTCCCGATCTCCACCATCAGCTCGAGGTACTCGACCTGGTCCGGAAGCCCGACGAGGGCCTCGCGGGCGTCTTCCCGCACCCCGTCGAACCGGCCGAGCTTCAGTCGGGCCCGGCCCCGCCAGTAGTGGAGGTCCTCGACGAACGCCGGGTTCTCGGCGAGCAGCCGGGTGATCGTCTGCTCCGCCTTCTCGTAGGCCGTGCGTGCCGCGGCGCTCTCCCCGGCCGCGGCGAGCGCGTCGGCATGCCGGACCATCATCGGGAACTCGTCGCCGGCGGCGGCCGCCTTCGCCACGATCGCCGCGAAGTCCGCCGCCGCTTTGCGGTGGTTCCCGGTGCGCATGTAGAGCTCGGCCCGGGCCTGCAGGTAAGCCGGCCAGCCATCGGAGAGGCGAACGCTCTCGCTGAGCGCCGCTTCGGCCGCCTCGAGGCGGCCAGCCAGCTCCTCCACCTGGGCCACGTCCACCGCGCGCGCGGCCTTCGCCAGCGGGTCTTGGGCAAGCTCGGCCGCCCGACGAAACGCTGCCGCCGCCGCCGCGTAGCGCTTCTCCTCGCGAAAGCAGTTGCCGAGCCGCCAGCAATCGGCGGCCGCAGGCCGGCCGAGACGGATGGCCTGCTCGTACTCCGCGGCGGCCTCGCGGTAGGCTCCGCGCGCTTCCAGCATCTCGCCGGCCTGGCGGTACGGCTTGGAGCTCGAGGGATCGAGCCAGCTCGCCCTCCGGCAGTCGAGCAGCCCCTCGGCCAGGCGATCGAGCCGCGTGTTCAGGGCCGCGCGCTCCACCCGGAGCTCGAGCTGCATCCGCAGGGCGACCGGCAGGATGGCGTCGATCTCGTGAATCCGCGCCTGGATCTGCTCCGGCGTGAGATGGGGATGGGAGACGGCGGCGGGGTGGCCTGCGAGCGCCAGGGCAACCCATGTCGCCGCGGCGACAATCGTCCGGCCGAGGGTGGCAGAACCCATCGAGGTCTCTCCCCGCTCCGGGGGAGCTCTGCTCCTGACCGGAACGGCAACCGAGGTGCGCGGGGAAACCGCAGGCGCGAGCGATACGGCTGTTCTATACATGTAGCAGAACGCCGGCGGAATCCCCAAGAAAGGAGCCGCGCCACGAGTCTCGTTTCGCTTCTGTCCCGCGCTCTCCTGTGCGTGCTGGTGAGCCTGCTGGTCGCCGCCGCCGCGTACCACGGCACCGCGCGACTCTTGGGCGACCGCGCCCTGGATCCTCTCGCGCGGCGCCGCGCGCCGCCGGCGTGGCCGCTGCCGCCGGCCGGCCCGCCCCATCCCGCCTGGCCGCGGCTCGCGGATCTTCGCTCGCCGGACGTCGCGCAGCGAGAGACCGGCCTGGCCGCACTGCTCGCCCTGCGGCCCGGGGACCTGCCGCACCCCGCGCACCGGCCCGAGGCCTGGAGCGCCGAGCTGCGCGGCTTCGCCCGGACGCTGCTCTGGCGGCTCTACCGGGGCCAGCCGTATCGACTCGACGGGCTCGAGATCCGCCTCGAGCGCCCCGAGGCCGGACCGGCGAGGGCGGGCGCGCCCGCCGGACTGCGGTTGACGGCGCGCAGCATCGACGGGATGCGCCGCCCGCGGTTCCCGATCCACCTGGATGGGCTCGAGGAGATCGGCGGGCGCCTCGAGCTGTTCTGTCGGCCGCACAATGCACTCACGACGGTCGTCCCGCCGGCCGAGTCCAGAACGCCGGCGCTCGAGCTGGAGCCGGTCCACGACGTACGCCCGCTGGTCTCCTCCCGGCTCGCCGCCGCCACCTTCCGCGCCCCCGGCGACCACGTGATCGTGGCGGTCGTGGATCTCGAGGATGCGGCCGGGCCGGGAGTGCCGCGCGGACTGCTGATCTCGAATGCCCTCCCGGTAACCGTCGTGCCCGGGGAATGAGCCCGCACGGCACCTGGAGATCCTCCGGGGCAGCCCTCCTCAGGAAACCGCATCTCGGGGCAAGTAGATCCGCTCCAGGAAGTGGTGCAGGATGCGGCCGGTGCATCCCCAGATCCGGTACGACCGCCCTTCCTGCCGGTGGAAGTACTCGGGGTAGTCGAGCGGTGTGTAGGTGCGGCCCCGAAACCGCTCCCGGTGCTGGTGCGCCACGTCGTCCAGCGCCACGTCGAGGACGGCCTCGACCTCGGCCTTCTGGGGACGCAGGGGATGCCCGCCCTCCCACCACCCGAGATAGGCCAGCACGTCCCAGCGACTGACCGCAATGGGGAAGTGGCCCAGCGCGCCGACGAGCCGGATGCGGGGGCGCGGGATGCCGAGCTCCTCCTCGGTCTCGCGCAGCGCCGCGGCAGACGGAGACTCGTCCACCTCGTGGACACCGCCTCCGGGCAGCGAGATCTGGCCGCCGTGCTGCGGCATGTGCGCGGGCCGCTGGATGGCGAGGAACCCGATGTCGTGCGGACGCGCATGCAGGAGCAGCGCCACCGCACCGAGCGCATAGCCGCGCGTGCGGGAACCGACCGGGCCGACCGCGTTCAGCCGGCGATCGAGGATGTCGACCAGCGCGTTCACCCGGTCCTGGCGTCCGTGGTTCCGTTGCGCAGGAGCGCCCGGATCACCTGTTGGCTGGGCGTGGTATCCGGCGACTTCAGCAGCGGCACGCCTTCGGCACCGTCGCGGATCCGGAGCCTCTTGATGAGGCGCTGACCGAGCTCGCGGCACGCTGCCCGCGTCGCGCCCAGCGCGGCCTTGCCGTGCCCCTCCACCATGCCGCCCGCCATCTCGCTGTGGCCGCCGGCGGTGCCGTCCCGCCCGACCACCGCCTTGAGGACCTCCCCCGCCTCCACCGCAGGATCGCTGGTCCGGAAACTCACGCAGAGATCGCCGTTGAAGCGGCCCATGGCCATGGCGTAGTTGACGTGCTCGAGCCGCAGCATGAGATCGGCGCACTCGCTCACCATGTCGGGGTTGTCCACGTTGCCCAGCACCGAGAGGACCAGCGGGCCGTGGATCGTGGTCCCCTTGATCGCCCGGTCGAGCATCACGAAGTACGCGGTGGTGAGCGGGGCGTGCTCGATGCTCGAGATGATGTCCTTGCGCACCCTGGGCACGAGATCCACGTAGGCATCCACATCCGCGCGGGTCACCCCGCGCCCCAGATTGTGCGTTTCCGACTTGATGCCGTAGAACAGCGCCGTAGCCAGCATGGCGTCGATCCGGATGCCGGCGGCGACGGCGTACTCGTAGAGCATCGTGGCCGCGGCGCCGATCCCCGGCCGGACGTCCTGGTAGGCGGCCGCGGCCGTGGCCGGCTCCTCGGGGTGGTGGTCGATCACGATGTGCGGCACGATGCCCTCGGGCAGCGGGTTGTTGCCCGTTCCGGGCTGCGTGTCGACCAGCGCGAAAGCATCGAAGTCGGAGCGTGCGATCAGGTTGTAGTGGATCAGCTCGATGCCGAGCCGATGCACCATCAGCTGGTTCTCGGCGCGCCCGATGATGCCGCCGTACACGACCTCCGCCCGGGCCTTGGTGCGCACGACCAGGATGCGCTGGAGCGCCCACGCAGACGAGATGGAGTCCGGGTCCGGGTTGTAGTGCGTCAGCACGCACACCCGCCGACACGCCGCGAGCGTGGCGAGCATGGCCTCGAGCCGCTTGTCCTTGAGGCTCGGCATTTTGCTGACTCCGCCCCCCGTGCCCTCGCCTGAGGCTCTCGCGCCGCGATTCCGGCGGCCCGACTGGCGCGCGTCCCGACGTCTTCTCGCAACTGGACTCCGTCCAGTGTCTCAGGGCCCGCGCAGGAGCCGCTTGCCGTTCTCGCGGATCTTCCCGGCCAGGTCCGCACGTCGGAAAGCCGGTGGGAGGGCGGATTCGGACCGGCTTGCCGCCACGCGAACCTGAACAAGAGCCTCGCGGCGAAACCCGGGAAGTTCCTCTTGCGCGGGCCCTTACGTCGCGTTTCCCCCGCCTGTGTACGTCCCGGATAGCTTCTACCCGCCCGCCGATCGCATGGCAAGGCTCTTTCTGGCCACGAAACGCCACCTGCCATGCTAACCCATTTCCACGATGAGGTTTACGCAATCCAAGCCAGGGGCCTTTTGCGCGGAAGCACGGGTCGCCCGATCCTTGGCGGCAGGGGGCGCGAGAGGAGTCCTGTCTCCATCCCGGTTGGCGCCGGTCCTTCCCGTGCCGGGCCTCCCACTTACCGTCGCCGCCGCGTCGTCTGCCCCGGCTGCCGCCGGTCCCCACCGTCTGCAGCGGCATATCCAACCGCGGCCGGCTGATCGCTGTGGGCGGCGGGCAGAGTGCGCGTTCCGTCGCCCGCTCAGCCGTGATGCGCCAGCTGCTCGGCGGCTTCCGCCGCCGTCGGCCGGCGCTTCGGATCGGAATCCAGCATGCGCTCGAGCAGGGTCTTCAGGGGCTTGGGCAGCGCCTTGCCGTTGGTCCGGAGCGGGGCGATCCGGCCGGCGCGCGCCCGGGCAACGAACTCCCGGGAAAATCGCGCCGGAAACGGTTGCCGTCCCGAGAGCACCTCGTAGAGGACCGATCCCAGCGCGAAGATATCCCACTCGCGGGCGGGCTTGGTACGGCCGGCGAGCTGCTCGGGCGGCCGGTAGAGGTGCGCATGGCCGTCGAGGTCGCCACGCGCCGAGGCGACCTGGTGCTTGCCGGTGATGCCGAAGTCGACCACGACCGGCCGGCGATCCTCGTCCAGCAGGATGTTCGCGGGCTTGAGATCCTGATGGATCACGCCCGCCGCGTGCACCGCCGAGAGGGCCTCCGCGACCTGCGCCATCAGCGGCAACGCCTGCGCAAACGGCAGCGGCCCGGCGGTCGCGAGCAGCATCTTGATCGACGGGCCCGGCAGCAGGTCGGTGACGTAGAAGAAGCGGTCGTCGTTGCGGCCGCACGAGTAGACGGTCATCACCGCCGGATGGTCGATCAGCCCGACCTGCTCGAGCTCGCGCCGGAATCGCGCCGCCAGCTCGTTGTTGTTGGATAGCTCGGAGGTGAGCCTCTTGACCGCCACCGATCGGGCCAGCGACGCGTCGTACGCCTCGAAGACGACGCCGGTCCGTCCTGCCCCGATCTCGCGCACGACACGGTACTCCTTGACCGTGCCCCGCAATCCGTGCAGACAGAACTCGCGGAAGAACCTCAGCGTGTTCTCGTCTCCTCCGGAGTCCGGGCGGCTGTGCTCGAGCCGGTACTTCTCGCGCTCCAGCGCCTCGAGCTCCCGGAAGAAATGGTGCCTGCGCGCCGCCTGGACCGCCTCGTCGAGGATGGAGACCGCACGCTTCGGATCGCCCACCTCGCAGGCGACCTGGGCCATCAAACCCAGTGCCGGCACGAGCTCGGCGGGCCGCTCGCATTGCCGGAGCACGTCGGTGGCCGCTTCGAGCAGCCCGCAGGCCGCCCGCGGATCGCCCTCCTCGAAGTGGAGGTTCGCCCGCAGGCACTCGGTCACGGCAGCCCCCGCAAGCTCGGAAACCCGGACGTAACTCCGGCGGGCGAGATCCAGGCGCTTGCGAGCCTCGGTCCTCCGCCCACCGCGCCGTGCGACCTCCGCCAGCTCCGTGAGCAGGTCCGCCTCGACGGTGCCGCCCTCGAGCCGTCTCGCGAGCATGAGGCCCATCTTGAGCTTCCGGTCGGCCTCGCCGAGCTTGCCCTGCCCCACCAGCGCCTTGGCAATCGAGCAGAGAAGGCGGGCCATGCGGCCGGGATCCTCGAGCTCGCGCGCGCCGGCAAATGCTTCCTCGAAGTAGTGCTCCGCGCTCGGGGCGCGTCCGAGCCTCAGACACAGGTCGCCGAGCTTGCCCAGCGTGAGCACCTGCCCGCCGCGATCACCGAGCGTCCGCTGGATCTCCAGCGCCTTGAACAGGTAGGCCTCGGCGCGACCGGCTTCGCCGTAGAACCGGCAGAAACCGGCGAGACTGTCGAGCGCCTCGGCTTCCCGGGCGAGATCGCCCGCCGCGCGCGCCTGCTTGACCGCCTGCAGCAGGGCGAGCCGCGCCTGACGCCGTGCGCCGTGCCGGAACGCGAGCAGGCCGCGGCAGCGGGTGAGCACCGGCGCCGCTTCCGGACAGCGGCACGGCTCGAGTTCATCCAGGATCTGGCCCGCGCGGGCGAGATCATCCCCGCGGTGACGCAGCACGAGACCGAGCGCTTCTCCTGCGCGCGCCCGCGCGGCGATCCGGACGGCGGCTTCGTCCCGGGCGCGGCCGCAGCACTGTTGTGCCTTCCGGAAGGCCTCGATCGAGCCGTCGTGGGCTTCCATCCGGCGGCATCGCTCGCCAATCTGCAGCCACGCATGCCCCCGTGCGACCGGCTCCTGGCCCCCGTCCCTGGCCCGAGCTTCGAGAATCGGAAGCGGCTCGGAAGAATCGCCCGATTCGCCGCCGGCGAGCGCGGCCTCGCTCGCAGCCGCGGCCGCCGCTGCCCTCCTCGCCACCGGACGGGTCCTCGCCACGCGTCTGCTCCCCACCGGGGTGCAGGGTTGGTCGGAACCGGCTGGACAGTGCCGGTGCGAGCAATCGCGCTCCGGACCCCCGCGCACAGAACTCCAGCCCGCCGGCTCGCTGGCGCGCCGTGCAAGATCGGCCGCCTGAGAGCGGACCATCGCTCTCCGGCAGGGCGAGCGGTCCGACGAACCAGGCCCGCCGGCCGTTCCACCCTCCCATCCTGCACGCCCGACGCGGCGCACACCGCGCGGGCGCCGCTGCGCCATCGCTCCTGAGCGCCAAGGCCGTCAAGAGCCGGGAAGAAAGCCAGACTGTGCGGGGTGATCCCGAGCGGGAGGCCATCTCCGTCGACCTCCCGACCTGCCCCGGATGAAGAACCATTATAGCCGAAAACCGCGCCTGCGCACGGGGTAATTCCGCGTTCTGGCCCGGCCCGCGGGCGCACTCCGCCCGCGCCACCCCCGCGCGCGCCCTTCGCGCGCGACACCCGCACCCCCGCGCGCGCACTCCGCGCGCGACACCCGCACCCGCACCCACACCTCTCTTCTCGTGCTCGTGCTCGACCTCTTCCTTCTCTTTCTCCTCCTACTCCTCTTCCTCCTCCTTCTCCTCTTCTTCGTGGTCTTCTCTTCTCTTCGTGTTTGACTCCACCGCGCCGACCCCGCCACCCACCCGAATCCGCGATCACTCCGCCCGCGCGCTACTCCCCCTCGCCGCGGATCTCGGCCACCACGCGATGCATGTCGGGCGCCGCCCACACCGTGGCGTCGAGGTGCAGCGTCTCGTTCGGCAGGAGGAACAACGGCGCGTACCACGTCTCCGTGAACGGAGACGCCGTCCGCCGGAAACAGCTCACTACCACCCAGGTCGAGGGCACGCCGTCGGCTCGCACCCCGCCGTCGTAGGTCCGCGCACCGGCCAGATCGAACACCGGCCGGTTGCGGGTGACGCGAATCCTGAGCGGGAACGAGCCCGCCACGGCGCCGCGCGGCCGGACTTCGACCAGCACGGGCGGCATCGCCTCACGCATGTGGGTGGCATAGTGAACCGCGTGGCCGTACCGGGTGATCCATCCCAGGATCTTGCTCTCGCTGTTGGGGAACATGCTGGGCCGGATCGTGATCGGTTCGAGGTGCCCAGGATCGGTGCGGTCCACGAGCGCGCGCGTGGTCGTCCAGTAGCGCCACAGGTCCGAGGCGGCGGCAAGCGCGGTGTCCAGATAGGCATCCCTGCCGGTGGCCATGTACGCGTAGGCCAGGCCGTCGATCACGTGCAGGAGGTTGATCCGCGGCGTGTCGCCGCGCTTGCCCGGATCGGGATGCCAGCGGTACCACAGCGCGTACGGATGGTAGGCGCACTCCGTTCCGGTGCCGCCGACCAGCGGCCCGAAGCCGTTGGGATCGCCGGTGAACCACGCCGCCATCCGGTCGAGGAGCCCGCGTGCCTCGCCATCGCGCTGCCCGGTGTGGAAGTAGTACTTGCCGAGCCCGTTCAGGTAGATGCCGAACATCCACGGCATGATGGTGTCCGCGCCGGCCAGGTAGTAGCCGGAGGTGTTCTCGTCCTGCTCGCGGTTGACGAAGGCGGAGACGATCTTCTGGGCGAGTTCCAGGGCTTCCGCCTCCCCGAGGTAGTCGTACAGCTCCACCAGTCCCATCAGCGACCAGCCGCCGGTGCGCGCCTCGGCGCCGAGCCCGTAGAACGGCGGTCCCACGCGATTCCAGTAGCCGCGGTAGAAGGCCAGCGTCTCGGCGGCCGCCTCCCGGGCGAACTCGTCTCCCGTGAGCGCCCAGTAGAGCAGCAGGCCATGGATCCAGGTGTGGCTCGGGGTCGGCGGCACGGTCATGTCGCCGTGGCGCTCGCCCTTCTCGAAGCGCTGCCCGCCGCTGATGTTGAAGCGATCGAGCGTCGTGTGGTACTGGTCGATGTCCATGCGGTGGCGCGCCATGACGACGCCGAGCTCGAGCAACTCCCGCTCCTCCGTGCGGACAAACGACAGCAGCGTGCTGTACGGCCAGTCGTAGTGGCCCTGGGAGAAGCCGTCCCCCCAGGGGGTGTCGCCGAAGTTCATCCACCCGAAGAACTGCCGGCCGCCGTAGGGGCCGCCGCGGTCGCGGAATGCCTTGTAGGTGACGTGTCCGAGGTAGGGGATGGCATCCACAGCAACGGGAGACCACTTGGCGGCCTGGAAGCGCTCGAAGCGATTGAGGTCGCCGCCCGTCGTCGCGGCGATGCCCGGTTCGCGGCTCCAGTCGCGCGCGTCGACCATGAGCTGGATGGCCTGGCTCTCGGCGAACCACGCGGGCGGCGCCGTGGCGAACAGCGGGTTGTGGAACGCCATGACCTGCTCGCGCACGCGGACAGCGGCGGCCGACTGGGTGCGGAAGAACAGCAGGATCTCGTGGGTCTTCTGGCGGCCGCCGCCGAAGGTATAGTCGTGCTCCGCACCGGCGGGCGGCGGGGTCCGGGCGTAGTAGCCCGGGTCGACGTACTCGCCGAACTCCGGCCACATCCCCACGCGCACCGTTCCGTCGGCCGTGCCCACGAGCACTTTCGGGAAGTTCTCCCAGAAGTGCCGCACTCCGACCATCAGACCCGCGCCGTCGGTGCCGAGATCCAGGAATCCCGGATCGCGGCCGATCTCCTTGAGGCCGTCCTGCCCGCCGAGCTCGGTCAGCACGCGGCCGTTCTCGTCGCGCACCCGGCGGACGAAGTTGTCGAGGAGGTTCAGGTTGCCGTCGGCCACCTTGGACGTATTGTCGGCGCCCACCATGTCCTGCTCCAGCACGCGGTACTGGCCGCGGTCCAGCACGTAGGATTCATCGCGGAAGCTCGCGCGGGGGGGCGTGCCGAGATCGCAGGTCAGGTCCAGGTAGCCGTCGCGGAGGTACGCATGGGCGGCCGGCGTGGCGTAGCCGTAGGAGCTGTCGTTCCGCAGAGCGTAGAAGACGCGCACGTAGGGCTGTCCCGCGTAGGCATGGATGCGCACGATGTACCGGAGGAAGGTCTCCTCGCCGTCGCTGTGCAGGCCCTCGACGCGCACGACGGCGCGGATCGGCCCCGCCTCCTCCACCACGATGCTCTCGGGAGCCCGCGCCGAGGACCGGTACGTGCGCCCGCGGTAGTCCCTGAGCACGAAGCCGTTGGACGGGAGCGAGCGGATGAGCTGGCGCCCGTCGAGCTGCAGGGTGTCCAGCAGGTTGAAGGAATGCCGGGACACGGTGAACACGAGCGGCCCCGTGTCGACCCGCACGCCCGCGGAGCCGTCGGTCACCTGGACGGGCGCCGCCGGCGCGATGCCGCGCCCCCGCCGCAGCGCGAAGAGCCGCTCGCCGCTGGCATCCATGTCCGTCTGGAAGCTCACCAGCAGCCACTTGATCGGCCGGGTGGAATCGTCGGCGCGACCGTGCCAGCGCGAAAGTACCTTGAACTGGGCCGGGATCTCCCGCTCGGCCGGGTCGAAGACCCCCAGTCCGTCGGTTCGGTGGATGCCCAGCTCGATGGGCAAGGGCACGCCGGAAGTAACCGTCTCGGCCTGGCGGGCGAGGTGGAAGGTCTCGACTACCCGCAGCGGCACGTTCAGGTCCTGTGCGTCCAGGGGGCAGCCGATGGAGCTGAGGTGAAGGAGCGCGACGAGAAGGAGCGCGGGCAGCACAAGCGGACAATGCAGTCGACGGCTTCGCATGATGCCTCCGGCCGGAATCCGGGCGCCCGTCGGGCGCCGGGTCCGGGTGAAGAGCGCGTCGGCTGCCACCAACCTCGCCGCCGGCCGCGGCGAGCCCCGAAAATGCCGTTCGGACAAAGAGTGTCGTTTATCCTAAATATACAAGATGAGTCGGCCAAGGCAAGCTGGAACTTGCCGCGCGGCGCCGGCGCCGAGGTTCTGACGCCTGAAGGAGTTGCGTCGCCCATCTGCCGGCGGGAAGCGGGCACGGCGGGAACGGACCCGATTCCGGGTCGACCCCTGAGCGGATGACCCGGATCACTCGGCGGCTCCGGACGGCTCCTCCCGATCGACCGATCGCACCTCGAACACCATGCGCTCGACGGTGCGCTGCCCCCCGCGCTCGAACAGCGAGCGCGCCCACCGCAGGTGGGCCTCGCGCAGAAAGCCCCCGAAGACCCAGCTCGCTCCCTGATCGTCCAGGATCACCTGCGCCCCCGGCCGCACGACGTCTTCGATCAGGACGATCCCGGCCACGACGGCGTACAGCGTGCGCTCCAGACTGATCTTCTCCGCGAAGGACTCCAGCGAGACGAGTGACGGGTCGTCCTCTTCCCGCCAGTCGACCTTCTCCCGGAGCTCCGCGAGGAGCGTCGCGTCGCGGACGGTGAGGGTGACTCGCGAGGACTCCGGCCGGAAGCCCAGCGTCACCTTCTCGAGCGGAATTCGCAGCGCCGGCCCGATGAACGTGAGGATCTGGGGAGTGCGGTCCTCGTGCACATCCAGCGCCTGGGCGCCGATCGCGATCTCCAGCCGCCCCCCGGTATCGAGCACACGCCTGGCGGCGTCGTGGAGCACCTCGGCCCCAAGGAGGTCCTCCTTGCGGTAGAAGGTGAGCCACCGGTCCTCGGCGCACGCCAGGACAAAGGCCGACAGGAAGCGATTGATCTCCAGCGTCCGCAGCAGTCCTGGATGGTTGATGACCGTCTTGGTCGCGGTGAGCACGCTGTCCCGCTCGAACAGGCGGTAGGCCGTGACGAGGTGATCCTCGAAGTGCTGGCGCACCCGATCCTGAAGCGCCAGCGGGTTTCCGCCGGCCGGTCCGGCGAAGTGACAGGACGCGCGGAAGAGGCACCCCGGCCGGCCGCTGACCCGCTCGGGATCGAGCGAGCCGGGATCCACGCTGGGACAGCCGGCCAGCGCGGTTACCGCCAGAGCGGCCGCGAGCAGGAGCACCGGCCGGCGGGAGTTTGCGACGATCAACGCTCGAGACCCTTCCTCCACGTCCGTTGCGCCGGCGGATCCGGGCAAGTACACCGCGCGACTCTCGCGCGGTCCACCAACCCGGGCGGCCGCTCCGGGCCGCAGGCGCCCAAACGATGCGGAGATGGTAGGACCCGCTTCCGGGACGCGCAAGTCGAAACTGCCGCGCCCGCGCCGCACGACGCCGGCGCTCCCCGCTCGCTTCCGACCTTGCTACCGGCCGACCCCGTGGTCGATGACCCGGCCGAGCGCCCGGCGGCACACCGGACAGAACTCGCCGAGCCCCTTCGAGAACATGATGCAGTCGAGACCGGGGCGGTAGACCCCCTTCGCCACGTAGCCGCCGCCCTCGAAAGCGCCCACCTTGCCGTGCCACTCCAGCCCGGCGAGCCACGCGCGGCGTCCGGCGTCGAGATGCACCTCGAGCGCGTGCACTTCCTCCTCGGTCCGGCCCGCCTCGCGGGCCGCGGCCACCTGCTTGCGATCCGCCGCGACCAGGGCGTCGTAGCGCGCCTGCGGCCACGGCGTGGGCAGGGGCGTGGTCTCGGCGACCAGATCGCCCCACTTCAAGCGCGCGCGGTCCGCTCCGCCGGCGAGCCGGGTGATGTTGGGCGCAGCCGGCTCGACGCCGACCGGATAGAAGTCCTCGTAGGTCACCGCGGAGGAGTAGTACTCGTCGGCCAGCCCCGCAAACGCATGCCCGAACTCGTGGACGAGCACGTACGGGGACCACGGGTGACGCGCGGTGACAGTCACCAACCAGTTGTAGATCCCGCCGCCGCCGTACTGCGCGCTGTTCACCAGCACCACGAGCGCGTCGAACGGCACCCCCGCGACCAGGTCTCTCAGCCGGACGTGATCCTCGACCAGCACGTACCGCGGCAGGCCGAAGGCGTCGAACGAGGCCTCGGCGGCCGTGCGGCGGAAGCGGCCGCAGGCGGGCTCGTCGATCCCCTCGTCCGCCGACGGCGTGCAGAGGAGCGTCACATTGAAGTCGGTCCTGCGCTCCGCGAACGGCGCCACGGTGAAGAACGTCTCGAGCAGCCGGCGGGCGTCCGCCTCGAACCGATCCATCTGGTCCGCCCGGTAGCCCTCGGCCACCACGACCAGGTCCACCTTGCGCGCGGGCGGCCCGTGGCGCTCGACCACGATCCGCTCGAGATCCCGGGGGGGCGGATCCCGGCGGACGCTCCCGTCCCCCGGATCGATCTGCCACCGGCATGCCTCGCGCAGGCGGTTGGTGCGGTCGCGGACGTGGATCGAGACCGCGACCGGACGGCGGGGAAACGGCGCGGAAATCGACTCGCGGAACACACGGCGCCGCGCCTTCGCCTCCGCCACCGTCTGCCACTCGCCGAACACGGTGGCGTAGCCGCGGGAAAAGAGCAGGCGCCGCGAGGCGGCGTCCTCGACGCGCACGACGTACCGGCCCTGATCGAACGGCGAGACGAGCCCGGTTTCGGGCCCGGCCCACCCCGGCTCTTCCCGGACGGCATCCAGGATGAAGAACTCCTCGGTGGCCGTCCCGCCGTGGTAGTAGTCCAGGCGCAGCGTGCCCGGGCGGAAAGCATCATCGAAGCCGTCGGCCTGCGGGGCCGCCGCGACGGCCGGCAAGAGCGTGAGCAGGATGGCCAGACTTCGCAGCATGCGGCAGGGATCCGTCGCGATGTCCAGGGGCAACCGGGCCGGGCGCGGCCTAGGGCCCGCACAAGAGTAACTTCCCGGGTTTCGCCGCGAGGTTCTTGTTCAGGTTCGTGTGGCGGAAAGCCGGTTCGAATCAGCGATTCCACCGGTTTTCCGCCGCGCGGACCTGGACCAGAAGATCCGCGAAAACCGGAAGTTATTCTTGCGCGGACCCTTAGTCCGAGATCTTGCGCCAGCCGCGCGCCTTCGCCTCGGCGCGCACGCGCTCCTCCCGCTCCTTCTCGCGTTCCTCGCGCGGCTTCTCGCGGGACTTGTCGCGGTCCTTCCCTTTGTCCTTGTCGCGCTCGCTGTCCTTCTCGTCCCGCGCGCGGCGCCCCTTGGCCTTCTCGGGCCGCACCCGCTTCTTGGGCGGTGGTGCGTCCCAGTCCCGCTGGCGCGCCAGCTCGGCATAGGCCGCGCCCAGGCACTCCTCGTGCTCGCGCACCTTGGCCAGCGTGGCGAGGAACTCCTTGCGTCCTTCCTTCTCGCCGAGCAGCGCCGCGGGATCCTGGCTGGTGGCCAGGCTCCTGAGGAGGGTGGTGATCTGGCGGTTGTGCTCGACGATGCCCGGCAGGTAGCGGCGGAGCGTGGGCGGCAGTTCCTCGTTGAGGAAATCCAGGAACCGCGCCGCCGTCATCCGCGCGTCGTGCACGAAAGAGGCCATCTGGCGGTGGCAGTTCGCGAGATCGGCGCACTCGGGCGAACACGGCGCCCAGTTCGAGATGTGGTCCATCCAGCGCTCGTAGGCCGCCGGGCCCGTCGTCCAGCCCGGTTCACCCTGGTTCTGATAGAGCTCCGCCGCGTGCTGGAGGATCTCGCGGATCGGGATGCGCTTGGACCGGTCGCTCGCCTGGACGGCATAAACGACCTGCACCGGAAACTCCTCGCCCACGGACTGCTCGCTGTACTGGAACCAGCAAGTAAGGCCGAAGGCCTTGCCGGCCTCGGTGCGGGTGAGCACACCCCACAGTCCCCAGCCAAACCCCGGAAAGCCGCCGCGGGCCAGGACCGGCCGGCCGGCCGCGATCTCGGCCTCGATCCGGGGCAGCATCTCCTCGCGGAAAAACGCCTGCTGCCCGGCGAGATCGAGCCCTTCGGGCGGCGCGCTCAGCGGCTGCACGGCAAGCCCGATCACCTGGCCGGCAAACTCGAGGAACTGCGCACGCGATCCCAGGATCCACCACGCGGGACACGGCTGACCGAAGCTCGTCGCGACGATGAACATGTTGCCGGACAGGGCGGAAATCAGGTCGTATCCAGCGGCCGGGCGCGCGGGAGCCTCGGCGTGAAAGCGGCTGAGCGCCTGCAGTGCCAAGACGAGCGACTCCTGGCGTCCTTCGGTCTCGATGGCCGGCGCAAACCCGCTGATGGCTGCCACGTTCAGGGAACCCTCCGGTGCGTTGCCGGCCGAGCCCACCGCGGCCGAGAACCGATCGCGACCACCCGGCGCGCGCCGGGGCGGCGGCCGCGCCAGGAGACGGGGTGGCGGGAGCCGGACTGCGGCCTGCCGCGCACCTCGAGCCGGCCGTTCGGCTCGAAGCCGCCGTGCGGGAAGATGATCACGATCACGCCGTCCCCGTGTGGGCTCCCACGCCGTGCCGAAGGCGGAAATCGCCGTGCGCCGATGCTCCGGCGGCCGGCGGTGCCCGAGGCCTTCGTTCCCCGGGTCAAGACCCCTCGCTGCCCGGGCAGATAGTGTAGAGCATCCCGCCGGCGGCGGCAAGATGTGGCCGCAGCGAAGAGAAGATCCGTCGGGATTCGCGCCCGGCACGCCGGACCGGGCCGCACCGTCCCGCCCGGCCGATTGCGGTTGGGTGCTTCCCGGAAGCAGGAAGATGAGCGATCATGGGGTCCGTCGCCGGCGATTCGCCGCCCGCGCGCGCATCGACCGCGAGACCGAACCCCGAGTGTGACGATCCGCCGCCGTGAAGACCCAGGTACTTCTGACCGTCGACATCGAGTTCAGCATTGCCGGCACGTTTCGCGAGCCCGCAAGATGCCATCCCGTCGGCACGCCCGCGGTCGATTGCGAGATCGCCGGTCAGTCCCACGGCCTCGGGTTCCTGCTTGAGACGCTCGCCGCGCACCGCCTCACGGCCACGTTCTTCGTCGAGACGCTCAACGTGCACTACTTCGGCGATGCGCCCATGGCGGCCGTGGCGCGGCGCATCCAGGACGCGGGCCATGACGTCCAGCTCCACCTCCACCCGTGCTGGACCACGTTCAGGCAGCCCGACTGGCCGGAGCGCGTCGGTGCCGCACCGCCGGGCGACTCCATGGCCGGCCGTGCCCCGGAGGAGGTGGCGGCGATCGTCGCCGAGGGTGCGGCGAGCCTCTGCCGCTGGGGTCTGCCGCCACCCGTGGCGCTGCGGACCGGATCGTTCCGGGTGGACCGGGCGGTGTACGCCGGATTGCGCCGCGCGGGGCTGCCGCTGGCCTCCTCGGTCGGCCTGGCGCTCTTCCGCCCCGCCGAGCCCGAGCTCCGGCTCACCGGCGGGCGCCACTGGATCGACGGCGTCCTCGAGGTGCCGTTGCTCGCGTTCACCGACCTGCGCCTACTCTACCGCCGGCACCTGAAGAACCTGACGATCACCGGCTGCTCGGGAGCGGAGCTCCGCTGGGTGCTCGGCGCGGCGCACCGTTACGGCGTGCGCACCGTGGTGCTGCTGACGCACCCCTTTGAGTTCGTCAAGTACAACGAAGCGTTCACCGCGCTCCGCCCCGACCGGGTCAACCAAAGGCGCTTCCGGGGCCTGTGCGCGTTCCTCGACCGCCACCGCGACGCCTTCGAGACGACGACCTTCGCGGAATGCCACAGCCGCTGGATCACCCAAGGCGAGGAGGCCGCCCCTGACCTCGCCACGCCTCCCTGGCTCACCGTGGGGCGCTGGGTGATGAACCGATGGAACGAAGCGTGGTGAGCGCGAAGGCGGCGCCGAAGCCGGGTGCGAGCCAAGGGCCGGGAAGCGCGCGCAGGACCTGATCCCGGAGGGTTGGAGTCCGCCCGATGAACGGCAGCCCGACAGGCGATCGCCGCACTCCCGTGGAGTGGCGTCTCGTCGATCTTGGCGATCCCACCGCGTGCGCCGCCGCACGCCGGCGCAGCGCATCGATCCTGACCACTGACCCCCGCCGCCACCTGTTCCACACCGTCGACTGGCTGCTCGACGCCACGCAGGGCCGCCCGGAGGACGTGCGCGCGTTCTTTCTCGAGGCGGCGGACGGCACCGTGGGCTACGCGCCGCTCCGGCGCCAGGCGTGGCGCCTGCGCTTCGCCCTCGGCGAGCTCACCCTCGGGTCCCGCGCGCTCGACCGGCTGCACCTCATGGGCGGCGCGCTCCTCGGGCCGGCCAGCGCCGCGCGCGACGAGACCCCACTCCTCCGCGCGCTGTTCGACGCCGTGCACGCCGCACTCCAGGCGCGGCAGGTGGTGTTCCTCGAAGGCGTGCCGGTCGACGCGGCCCTCGGCCGATTGCTCGACGGCGAGGACCGGCACGAGCTCCCCTTCCACGTGCTCCGCCACGGGGCGCCGTTCGCCCGCCATCTCATCCGGCTGCCGGCCTCCTTCGAGGACTACCTCGGCGCGCTGGGCCGGCGGACGCGGGAAGGGTTCAGACGCAGCCACCGCAAGCTCGTGCGCGCCGTGGACGGCCGCCTTGTCCTCCGCAAGGTCACCCGCCCCGAGCAGGTCGCCGCCTTCGTCGCGGACGCGACGGCCCTCTCGCGCAGGACCTACCAGTTCCACCTGCTCGGCCTGGGGCTCCGCGACCCCGCAGCGCTCGCGCATTCCCTGTCGGTACTCGCCGCGCGGGGCTGGACGCGCTCCTATCTCCTCGAGCTCGCTGGCGCGCCCGCCGCGTTCATGATCGGCTACCAGTACGCGGGCACCTACCACTACATCGACGTCGGCTTCGACCCCGCCTGGCAGGAGCACTCCGTCGGCACGGTGATGCACCTCGAGGTGCTGCGCGAGCTGATTGCATCCGAGGACCGCCCACGAGTATTCGACTTCTCGACCGGCACCGGCGTGCACAAGGAGCGTTTCGGCACCGAGGCCCGCCAGGAGGCGAACTACCTGCTCGTCCCGCGCGGGTGGCGCGGCGCCGTGCTGGTCGGGCTCTACCGGGCAGCCGAGCGCACGTCCGCCCTCGCGGTGGGCCTCGCCGACCGGCTCCGGTTGAAGGCACCGCTCAAGCGCTGGCTCCGCCGCCGCGCCGCGCGCGCGGCCCCACGGTCTTGATATCCGGCAGGCGCCGTGAGAAGATCGCCGGCCTGACCCTGTGGATCGGGCCGCGTGGCTCGAAACCTTCCCCGGCATCTGGAGGCTATGCCCGTGGCTCGATTGGTTGCGCTGGTGTCGTGCGGTCTCGCCGTCCTGCTGTGTGCGCTGGCCCCGCCCACAGCGGCCGCGAACCGGATTCCCGTCGTGCTGCCGCAGACCTTCGACGTGTCCCCCGACGGCCGGACCGTCGCGTTCTCGTGGCGGGCCGACATCTGGTCCGTGCCGATCACCGGCGGCGAAGCCCGCCGCCTCACCAGCCATGAGGCCGACGACCACTCGCCCCGCTACTCGCCGGACGGCCGCGAGATCGCCTTCATCAGCACGCGTTTTCCGGGCGGCCAGGTCTTCGTGATGCCGGCGGACGGCGGGCCGCCGCGCCAGCTCACCTACCACACCGACGGGTTCGCGCTGGAGGGCTGGTATCCCGATGGCTCGGCGCTTCTCGTGAGCGCGCTGCGCGATGACGACTGGCGCCACGCGCGCCGCTTCTACCGCGTCGATGCACGGGAGCGCGGCGCCCACCAGCGCCTCTTCGACGCCGAGGGCCGCGACGGGGCGCTCGCGCCCGACGGCAAGCGCCTGCTGTTCGTGCGCGAGGGCGAGCCGTGGTGGCGCAAGGGCTACCGCGGCGAGCGGGCGGCGCAGATCTGGCTGTGCGACCTCGAGCAGGGCTCCTTCCGCCGGCTCTCCGGGGAGCGCATCGTCCACGAGTGGCCGCTCTGGGATCCGCGCGGCGACCGCTTCTATTTCGTGAGTGAGGAGGACGGCACCCGTAACCTCCGAGTCCAGAAGCTCGCGGACGGCAGCGCGGAGCCGCTCACGCGCTTCCAGGACGACGGGGTCACGTTCCCGGCGCTGTCCCGGGACGGCAGCGTGCTGGTGTTTCGCCGCCTGTGGGATCTCTACGCGCTCCGGCCCGGCGTGGATCGCGAGCCCCGGCGCATCCCGATCGTCTATGCCGGCGACGCGATCTGGCCCGCCACGGAGCGCACCGTGGTGAACCGCGCCGACGACGTCGACTTCACCCCCGACGGCAAGCAGATCGCGCTCGTCGCGGGCGGCGACGTGTTCGTGATGGATCGCGAGATGCGCGAGCCGCGCCGCGTCACCGACACGCCCGAGCCGGAGACCGAGGTGCGGTTCTCTCCCGACGGCAAGGCGCTCTACTTCGTCAGCGCCGTGGGCAGCCAGCCCGACATCTGGCGCGCCGTGCCCGCCGCGCCGGAGAAGTACTGGTGGCAGAACGACGCCTTCAGGATCACGCGCGTGACCGACGATCCGGAGACGGAGGCCCGGCTCGCGTTTCGTCCCGACGGCAAGCGCCTGGCCTTCACCCGGGCGAGCGGCGAGCTGTGGACGATCGATCCCGACGGCACGAACCCCAGGCAGGTGCTGGGCGGCTGGAGCCCGCCGCAGTACGAATGGTCGCCGGACGGCAACTGGTTCGTCTACGCCGTCCAGGACGACGACGCCAACAGCGATATCTGGATCGCCCGGGCCGACGGCTCGGCACCGCCCTACAATCTCTCGCGCCACCCCGACTTCGACTCCAGCCCCGCCTGGTCGCCGGACGGCCGGAAGATCGCCTTCGTGGGCCGGCGCGCGCACCGCGAGATCGACGTCTACTACGTGATGCTGCGGAAGGAGGACGCCGAGACCTCGAGCCGCGACCGCAAGCTCCTCAAGGCGCTCGAGGCCATGAAGAAGGGCACGAAGCCCGCCCGCGCCGCGGCGCCGGCCGCGCCGAAGCCGGGCCCCGCCGCGCCGGGCAAGACCGAGCCCGATCCGACCGCGGCGCCAGCGCCGCAGGACGAACCGAAGCCCGCGCCTGCCGATGAAGCCGACAAGCCCAAGCCCGGGGCGCAGGCCAGCGAGGTGCGGATCGACTTCGACGGCCTGCACGAGCGCATCCGCCGGGTGAGCATCCCGAACAGCGTCGACGCGAACCCGGTCTGGTCGGCCGACTCCAAGCGGCTGGTGTTCACCGCGACCGTGAAGGGCGAGCGCGGCTTCTACGCCGTGGAGATCCCGGGCGAGAGCCTCACGCCGAAGAAGTTCTCCGCAACTGTGCTGGTCGGCGCGCGCTGGCTCGCCGGACCCAACGAGCTCGTCGGTCGGTCCGGAAACGCGCCGGCGGCCATGGCCGCCTCGGGCGCGGTGACGGCCTTCGCCTTCGGTGTCCAGCAGGAGATCGACGTGGCCGCGCACCTGACGGCCGCCTTCGACGTCGCCTGGCGCGTGATGCGGGAGCGCTTTTACGACGGCGGCTTCAACAACAAGGACTGGTCCGCCATTCGCGCGAAGTACCGCGAGCTCGCCGCGCTCTGCTGGGGTCAGGGCGAGTTCGCCACGCTCGTGAACCTGATGCTCGGCGAGCTGAACGCATCGCACCTGGGATTCAGCTCGAGCCGTGGCAGGCGCGATGGCGGCGGCGCGGAGGGACGTGGCTGGACGCCGGCCACCGCCCACCTCGGCGTCCGCTGGGACGCCGCGCACGCCGGGCCGGGGAGGAAGATCCGCGACGTGATCCCCGACGGCCCGGCGGCGCAAGAGAAGTGCCGTCTCGAGGCCGGCGAGGTGGTGCTCGCAATCGACGGCCAGCCGGTGTCGCCCGCGACCGATCTCACCATCGTGCTCAACGAGTCGACCGATCACGACTACCGCCTCCAGGTCCGGGACCGCACCGGCAAGGAGCGAACCGTGACGCTGCGCGCAACGACAACCCGCGCGGTGCGCGAGCTCCTCTACGAGAAGCTCCTCAAGGACCGGCAGGACCGCGTCGCCAGGCTCTCGGGCGGCACGCTCGGCTACTGCCACATCGCGGGGATGAACTGGCCGAGCTTCGAGCGCTTCGAGGCCGAGCTCTACGCGCTGGGCTTCGGCAAGGACGGGCTCGTCATCGATGTCCGCGACAATGGCGGCGGTTCCACGACCGACCACCTGCTCACGGTGCTGTGCCAGCCGCGCCACGCAACCACCGTCACCCGCCGCGGCGGGCGCGGCTACCCGCAGGACCGGATGGTCTATGCGAGCTGGCCCAAGCCCATCGTGGTGCTGTGCAACCAGAACAGCTACTCCAACGCGGAGATCTTCACCCACGCCATCCGGCATCTCGGCCGCGGGCAGGTGGTCGGCGTGGAGACGGCCGGCGGCGTGATCAGCACGGGCGGCGCCGCCGTGCTGGACGTGGGGTTCATCCGCACGCCGTTCCGTGGCTGGTTCCTGCCCGACGGGGAAGACATGGAGCTGCGCGGCGCCCGGCCCGACCACGTGGTCTGGCCCGAGCCGGGCGACCCGGCGGCCGGCATCGACCGGCAGCTCGACAAGGCGGTCGAGGTGCTGCTGGCCGACGTGGAGGCGTGGAAGGCGCGGCCGAAGCCGGAGCTGCGCTACGCGCGCGAGCGCCGCAAGACCCTGTAGCGCGGATTGCGTTCGCCATGAGACTCGCCTACGTCGTGGTCGGGAATGGAGCGCCGGAGCTGGCGCTCTGGGAGGATCCCGAGGTCGTGCTCGTGGGCCGCGTGTGGCCGGCCGACGCACCGGTTCCGTCCGAGCCGATGGCGCTGATCGCGGGCGGTCCGGCGGCGCTCGAAGCGGCGGCCCGGGCGGTGCGCGCGGCGGCGGGGCGCCGCGATCTCCGGCGTCCGGCGGACGCCGTCACCGTGCTCGCGCCGGTTCCCCACCCGCCGCGGATCTTCGCGCTCGCGCGCAACTACCGCGCGCACGCAATCGAGCGCGGCGGGCTCGCCGAGCGCGAGGGCACCCTTCCCCAGGTGTTCCTCAAGCCCGGCGCCAGCACGCTGAACCATCACCTCGGCGAGATCGAACTCGGACCGGAGAGCGTCTTTCCCGACTACGAGGCGGAGCTCGCGGTGGTGATCGGGCGCGGCGGCCGCGCGATTCCCGAGGCCTGCGCGCTGGAGCACGTCTTTGGCTACACCGCCGCCAACGACGTCACCGAGCGCCGGCTCCACGGCGGCCGAGCGGGGCGCAAGGCGGCCGAGCGCGATGAGTTCTTCGACTGGCTCAACGGCAAGTGGCTCGACGGCTCCTGCCCGATCGGACCGTGCCTGGTGACCGCCGACGAAATCCCCGACCCGGCTGCGCTGAGGATCACCTGCCACATCAACCAGGAGCTGCGCCAGGACGAGCGCGCCGGGAACATGATCCACAAGATCCCGGCGATCCTCGCCTTTCTGAGCGGCTACCTCGCGCTGCGGGCGGGCGACGTGATCCTCACCGGCACGCCGGTCGGCGTGGGAAAGCCGCTGGGAAAACCGCTCCGGGACGGCGACGTGATCACGACCGAGATCTCCGGCATCGGACGGCTCGTGAACCCGGTCCGGGCGCGGCCCTGAGCGACGCCGGGCTGTTTCGCAGCACCCACGGGTGCTACCCTTCGTCCGAGGACGGCCCGCGGCGCGGCGCCGCGCGTGCGGCCCGGCCCGCATCCGCCCCCAGACCACGGGAACCCCCGCCATGCCGCTACCCATCATCGAGCCCTTCCGGATCAAAAGCGTGGAGCCGCTCCGCCGCACGACGCGGGAAGAGCGGCGCGAGATCCTGCGCCAGGCGAAGTACAACCTCTTCAACGTGCACGCGCGCGACGTGCTGATCGATCTGCTGACCGACAGCGGCACCGCCGCGATGTCCAACCGGCAGTGGGCGGCGCTCATGCTCGGCGACGAGAGCTACGCCGGCTCCGAGAGCTACTACCGGCTCAAGGCCGCCGTGGACCGCCTGACGGGCCTGCCGCATCTCGTGCCGACCCACCAGGGGCGCGCGGCCGAAAAGATCCTCTTCCAGCTCCTGGGCGGGCCGGGCAAGGTGTTCCTGTCCAACACCTTCTTCGACACGACCCGGGCGAACATCGAGTTCACCGGCGCGGTAGCCGTGGACTGCGTCGCACCCGAGGCCGCCGACCTGGAACGGGAAGCGCCCTTCAAGGGCAACATCGACCTCGGGAAGATGGCGGCGATGCTCGCGGAGCACGCCGGCCGCGTCGCCGCCTGCATCCTGACCGTGACCAACAACTCCGCCGGCGGGCAGCCCGTGTCCCTCCAGAACATCCGGGACGCCCGCGCCCTCCTCGATCGCCACGGGATCCCGCTCTACCTGGACGCGTGCCGCTTCGCAGAGAACGCCTACTTCATCAAGCTCCGGGAACCCGGCCACGCTGACCGCAGCGCGCTCGAGATCGCCCGGGAGATGTTCTCGCGGGTCGCGGGTGCGACGTTCTCGGGCAAGAAGGATGCGCTTGCCAACATGGGCGGTTTCCTCGCGCTCCGCGACGGGTCGCTCGCGGAGAAGGCGCGCAACCTGCTCACGATCACCGAGGGCTTCCCGACCTACGGCGGCATGTCGGGGCGGGATCTCGACGCGATGGCGGCCGGGCTGGAGGAGGTCCTGGACGAGGACTACCTCGAGTACCGGATCGCCTCGACCGCGTGGACGGCCCGCGGCATCAAGGCCAAGGGGGTGCCCATCGTGAACCCGCCGGGCGGCCACGCCGTCTACGTCGACGCCACGGCGTGGCTCGATCACCTCGCACCCGAGCAGCTTCCGGGCCAGGCGCTCGTCAACGGCCTCTACGAACACTACGGCATACGCACCGTGGAGATCGGCACGGTGATGTTCGGCAAGCGCGACCCGGCCACGGGCGCGCTCATTCCTGCCGCGCGCGACCTGGTGCGGTTCGCGATCCCGCGGCGCGTCTACACGCAGACGCACATGGAGTACGTGGTCGAGGCGATGGGCGAGCTCGGGGCGATCCGCCGCTCGCTGCCGGGCTACCGGGCCGTGACCCTGCCCGACTTCCTGCCGCACTTCACCGCGGAGTTCGCGCCGATCGCGTAGGGCGGGCGCGGATCCGGGCGGGTGACGGGATCGGCGCGGTGGAGTTAAACACGAAGGACACGAAGGGAAGACGAAGAACACGAAGAAGAGAAGAGAGAGGAACGTCGAGCGCGAACACGAGCACGACGAGTGGCGGGGTGCGGGTGTCGCGGGCGGAAGGCGCGCGCTCGGGTGGCGCGGGCGAGTTGCGCCCGCGGGCGCGCTCAGGTGGCGCGCGCGGAGGGCGCGCGGGGGCGGCGGGCCTGCGCGACGGCCTCGACGAGAATCCCGGCGGCGCGGTCCACCTCCGCAGCGGTGGTCATCCTGCCGACCGACAGGCGGATCGTCCCGCGCGCGCACGCCTCGGGCACGCCCATCGCCTGGAGCACGGTGGAAACGTCCGCCGCCCCGGCGTGGCAGGCCGCGCCAGCCGACATGGCCACGCGGTCGCCGAGCATGACCACGAGGAGGCCCGCCTCGATCCCCACGATCGCCACGCTCAACGTGTTGGGCAACCGCTCCTCCGGGTGGCCGTGCAGGCGGAGGTCCGGGATCCCGGCCCGGAGCGCCGTCCACAGCCGGTCGCGGAGCGCGCGGGAGTGGGCGGCGTCCGCCCCGAGCTCACGGCCCGCGATCTCCGCCGCCGCGCCGAGCCCGACGATCGCGAGCACATTCTCGGTGCCGGCGCGCCGCCCCCGCTCCTGGCCCGCGCCGTGCAGCAAGCTCGCGAGCTCGACGCCGGCGCGGATGTAGAGCGCGCCCACGCCCTTCGGCGCGTAGAACTTGTGCCCCGCCACCGACAGGAAGTCCACGCCGAGCGCATCCACGTCCACCGCCACCTTGCCGAGCGACTGCGCCGCGTCCGTGTGCATCAGGGCTCCCCCGGCGTGCGCGATGTCGGCGATCGCCCGCACCGGCTGGAGGGTGCCCACCTCGTTGTTCGCATGCATGACCGAGACCAGCGCCGTGCGCGGGGTCATGGCGGCCTCCACGTCGGCCGGGTCGACCCGGCCGTGCCCGTCCACCGGCACCACGGTCACCCGGATCCCGCGCCGGTCCTCGAGCCAGCGGCAGGGATTGAGGATGGCCGGGTGCTCGACCGCCGACACCACGAAATGCGCGCCGTGACCCGCGCGCTCCGCGATACCGGCGAGCACGGCGTTGTTCGCCTCCGTCCCGCCGCTGGTGAAGACGATCTCCTCGGAACGCGCGCCGAGCAGCGCGGCAAGCTGACGGCGCGCCGTCTCGACCGCGGCCCGGCAGGCCTGTCCGGGATCGTGGCCGCTCGAGGGGTTGCCGAAGTGGTCGGTCAGGTAGGGCTGCATGGCCGCGGCCACGCGCGGGTCGACCGGCGTGGTCGCGTTGGTATCGAGGTAGATGGGGCGATCCGTCATGGGCCCGGGCTCCGCGGCGGCGCCGTGCCGCAAGCCACGATTCTACCCGAACGGCGGGCCGTTGCCACCGCCGGCCGTCTCCGCGCGCTCGGCGACCACCGCCAGACCGCGCGCGTAGTCGATCCCGAGGGTGCGGTAGAGCGGCGCGAGCAGCCGGCGGCCGAGGCGGCGCGGCCAGGGGTCGTTCTGGACCCGGACCATGCGCACCACTCGCAGCCCGAGCAGCATCAAGATGCCGCCGAGCTCGTCCCACGCGAAGGGCGTCCGGTGGTCGATGGTCGTGAGAAAGGCGGTCGGGTTCATCACGTTGGGCGTGGACAGCACGAGCGTGCCGCCGGGAGCCAGGCGATCCCGCACCGCCGCCAGCAGCGCGAGCGCCGCCGCCGGCTCGAGGTGCTCGATCACCTCGAGACACGCGATGAGATCGAACCTCCCGCCGGCCGCCTCGATCGAGCGATGGTCGTGGGTGCGCTCGGGATCGGGATCGACGCTCTCGTAGCGGACCGCCCCCACCCGGTCCCGGATCCGACGCTCGAGCCCGCGATCACCCGCGCCGACGTCGAGGACGCGGCAGCCAGGGGTCGCCAGGGCCGCGGCGAGCGCCTCGGACTTGCGCACGACACCGAGCGACCAGTAGCTGCCGCGAGCGCGGCGAAAGGCCCGGCGCGCCGCGACCAGACGGCTCCAGGGAAAGGGCTCGCTCATGGGGCGCTCCGTAGGCGGAAACCGGCGCCGGCCGTGTGTCTCGGTCGGAGACTCCGGCCGGAGGCTCCGTCCCCCAGATTAGGCTGTCTGCAGGGGCGGGTCACGCTCGAGCCGAACGCTCCGCGCCGTCTGCTCTCGCGGAAATCCCCTTGGCAACGCGGCGTTTTCCTGCTATGGTTGCTGACTTATGTTCTTTCCAGTTCTGTAGATAGGATAAACATGGGGCGGGCGGGCGCGCTGGAGGCCAGCCCTTCGCGCCAGCGGTCCGAAAGCCCGGAGCCCCCGAACCGACGGACTCGAAGTCATGCACAACGCCGCCGCCGTCCAGGCCGCCTCTTCCGTCGAGGAGGCCTTCCGCCTGATGCACAAGAGCCTTGGCCGAATCGTTCCCGAGTTCGAGCTCCGGATGAAGGCCGAGATCGCCTTCCGGATCAACCGGCTCAAGCGCGAGAAGAACGCCATCATCCTGGGCCACAACTACATGGAGCCCGCGCTCTACAACTCCGTGCCGGATCACGTCGGCGATTCCCTGGGGCTGGCCCGCATCTCGGCCAGGAGCGACGCGGACATCATCATCTTCTGCGGCGTGCGCTTCATGGCGGAGACCGCCAAGATCTTGAACCCCGATCGCACCGTGCTGCTGCCCGCCCGGGAGGCCGGCTGCTCGCTCGCCGCCTCCATCACCGGCGCGGACGTGCGACGCCTGAAGGAGGAGTTTCCGGGGGTTCCCGTCGTCACCTACGTGAACTGCTACGCCGACGTGAAGGCGGAGACCGACGTCTGTTGCACCTCGGGCAACGCCACCGCCGTCGCGCGGCACCTCTTCGCGCAGGGCCACCGGGCGATCCTCTTCCTGCCCGATGCCTACCTGACGCAGAACGTCGCCGCCGAGGTCGGCGCGAAGGTCGTCTTCCCCCGGCTGCTCGGCGGCCCCGGCGCCGACGCCATCGGTCCGGACGACCGGGTGCTCATCAGCTGGAAAGGCACCTGCGAGGTGCACGAGCAGTTCTCGGTCGAGGATGTCGAGACCGTCCGCAAGCAGTTCCCGGACACCGTGGTGCTCGCCCACCCCGAGTGCAAGCGCGAGGTGGTCGAGAAGTGCGACTACTCCGGGAGCACTTCCGGCATGGTGAAGTACGTGCGCGACGTGGACGCGCCCCGCTACCTGCTGCTCACCGAGTGCAGCATGGGCGACAACATCGTCGCCGAGAACCCGCACCGGGAGCTGCTGCGGCTGTGCAGCCATCGCTGCCCGCACATGAACCAGATCACGCTGGAGGACACACTCGATGCGCTCGAGCACAACCGCTACGAGATCCACCTCGACCCGGCGCTGATGGACCGGGCCCGCGCCTCTCTCGACCGCATGCTCACCATCGGCTGACCGCGGGCGCACTCCGCCCGCGCCACCCGAGCGCGCGCAACCCGCGCGCGACACCCGCACCCGCACCCCCGCGGGCGCAACCCGCCCGCGCCACGCAGCGCGCGCTTTCCGCGCGCGACACCCGCACGCTCACCCGCACCCCCGCGGGCGCACTCCGCCCGCGCCACCCGAGCGCGCGCAACCCGCGCGCGACACCCGCACCCGCACCCCCGCCTGCCACAATTTCACGATCTTCGAATAATTTCTCCGGCGCCCTCCTTGCGCCGGGAGGGCCGGATTCCTCGCTTCCGGCGCGACCGCGGCCGTGCGGCTCGGATCCGCCGGCGTCCGGCCCGCGTGGTTCCTGGATATACTCCTCTCCGGAGGCGCGCACGCCTCGAACCGGCGGGCGGCCTCCGCAAGGCGCGAGCCGGCAGAGGAGCCGGCGCGCAAGACCCAGGTCCAGACCCTCAGGGAGGGAGTTTCCTGATGCGGAAGATCCCCATTGCCTGGATTCTCCAGAAGAAGGGAAGCCATGTTCACACCATCCGTGCCGACCGCTCCGTGCACGAGGCCATCCTCATGCTGGTCGGTCTCCGGGTGGGATCGCTCGTGGTCACCGCGAACGACGCGGTGGTGGGCATCCTCACGGAACGGGACGTCCTGATCGAGAACGCCCGACGCTTCGATCGGATTGCCGAGACGCGCGTCGATCAGATCATGACGCGCCGCGTCGTCTTCGGGAGTCCCGAGCAGACGCTGGACGACGTGATGCACACCATGACGGAAAAGAGAATCCGCCACCTGCCGATCCTCAAGGACGGGGAGCTGGCCGGCTTGATCTCGATCGGCGACGTGGTGAAGGTCCAGATGGAGGAAGCGACTCACCAGATCGAGCACCTGAGCAACTACATCGCGAGCCGATACCCCGCGTAACCGCGGGCGCAGCCCGCCCGCGCCACGCAGCGCGCGCTTTCCGCGCGCGACACCCGCACGC
>JAFGQW010000027.1 GCA_016935485.1 Planctomycetota bacterium
GCCCCAGGGGCGTTTTTCGGCGTCATGGCGTGACGGAGAACGTGAACGGCTCGGAGATCGAGCGAACGCCCTGCGGCGAGGCCCCGTCCAGGGTCAGAAACGCCGTGTGGAGCCGGAGCCCGAGCAGGCGGCGGTCGTTCGGGATCAGGATCGCACCCTGCCCCTCGCCCTTCGTGTCGAGCCTCCCGCTGTAGTTCTGGAAGACGGCCGGGAGCTTGCCGCCCACACTCACCACCAGGAGATCGTCCAGGCTGAGCTGGAGCGTCCGCGCGCCGATCGGCGTCGGGCCGAGCCCGAACGAGGTGCCGAGCTGGTAGGGAAGCCCGCCGTCGGCGGGAGCCTGCAGCGCGAGCGTGACCTTGCCGCCGGGCCGCGTGCTGCCGGAACCGATCAGCAGCACCACGTCCATCGTGAAGCGGGTAATCAGCCCGCCGGTCGTGCTGGCGGTGAGCGCTGTCGCACCGCTGTACGCGCCCGCGCCGTAGCGCCAGGAACGCAGGATCGTCACGCTCCAGCCACTGTCGCTGTGGCACACGCCCGTGAAGCCGCCCGACATCGCGCCACCGAGGTAGCGGAGATCGACCACCAGGTTGGACTGGCCGTCGTAGACGAAGCTCTGCCTGAGGCCGAGCGGGGACCAGGTGTCCCGGACCGGGTTCCAGGTGAGCGGCCCCTCCGGATACACGACGACCGGCCAAGGCAGGTTCGCCGCCCAGGTCGAGCTCAGCGCGGTCGCGCTGGTGTGGCTGAACGTCATCTCGAACTTCTGGGAGGTGTGCGTGCCGGTCGTGGTGGGCGCAAACGCGATGTCCTTGATGATGCCCGCCTTGTGGCCGAGCTGCGTCGCCGTGAAGAGCAGCTGGTAGCGCCACTCGGAGGACGTGGTCGCATTCCAGGGCCAGTTGTTGCCGCCGCCCAGGGTCGGGTTGTTGCCGGGCACATAGATCTCGTCGGCCGCGGCCGCCGCGGAAACCAGCGCGCACAGCGCGATCGCCAGGAACGTCCTGCTCATCTCTTCGTCCTCCATTCACCCTTGAATCTCGCCGTCACCCCTCGGGGCCGAGCTTCCGGACGCTTGAGCACGCCGAGGAGCTCGGCCCACCCGGTCCCCCGATCCTACCCGAGGAAGGCTCTCCCGTCAGGACCGCGCCGCGATTCCGGCCCGATCAGTCCGACCAGATCGCCGCGTAGCGGCCGTCCCGGAGAATCTCCCGGCGGCCGCCAGGCCCCTCCAGCACCGCCGCCGCCACCCCGACTGCGGGCTGCAGGGCCGGCAGGTACACGCGGTCGATGTGCACCACGGCCTGTGGCGCGGAGAAGTCCGCCGGCCCGACCCGGCCACCGAAGTGGTCGCTCCGGCCGAACGCGATATGGAGACCGAGCTTCTCGTCGAGGAGGATGCTGCCGGTCGGCGCGAGCCCGAAGTCGTCCAGCACGCCGAAGCCGAGCTCCGCGAGGTTCGCATAGGCCGGCTCGGCGGCGATCCTCGTCCGCTCGGCCGCGCTCGCCGGGCCGTCGCTCAGGACCGCGACGGCGCGGTTCGCCGCAACGCGGTAGATCACCACCTCGTTCCCGAGATCCTCCCCGAACTGCACGGGCAGCGTGCCCGCCGTCCGGCTCGGATCGCCAGCGATCTCGCCCTCGTAGGGCACGATGTAGGTCTCGCCTGACGGCAGGTTGCCCGCCACGCCGTTCGTGGGGAAGAGCCCGCTCGACGCCGTCGCCCGGCGGTGGCGGAGGTCCAGCCGGAGCTCGTGCGTCGCGGCGCCGACCCTGAAGCGGATCACGGCCGACTCCGCCTCGTCCAGCCACGCCTTGAGCCTGAGGCAGCGCCGGTGCACCTCGCCGTAGTCGAGCCGGAGCGCCGGGATCATCGCCGCGAGGAACCCCGGCATCGTCGCCGCACGCGCAGCCCGCCCGCGCACCAGGACCTTGAGCGGCGCCGTAGCCGAGAGCTCGGTCGGCGCCAGCACGATGCTGTGCCGGTCGAGCAGCTCGGCCAGCGGGATCGGCGCGCACCCGGCCAGCTGCCCGGCATGATGGAGCGGCGCGCCCGCCTCGCCCACCACGCAGGTCGCGGGCAGGTCGGCGTTGTTGCTGCCGACGTTCGGATACCACGCGAGGGTCACGTGCTCCAGCCCGATCTCCGCGCGCACCCCGGCGAGCTTCGCCGCCCAGTCCGCGGCCATCTCGCGCCGCGCGCGCCAGGCGGGATGGTCGGTCCGCCGCGCATCGGGGAGATCCACCAGGATCACGAGGCCCCGGTCCTCGGCCGTGGGCTGGAAGACGCGCCGCACCAGCGCGGCGAGATCGTGCGCGGTCAGGTGTTCGCTCATGGTTTCCTCGCAGTTCCGCCGCCGGCGGCCGCCCAGTATAGCATCTCTCGCGGGCCGGAAAACCCGCTGCCCGGGACCGCGCGCCCGGCCTGCGGAGTGGACAGCGCCCGGAAGTCGGATACAGTAGGAACGGCGGCGGCGCCGGAGCGCGCGGCCCGCCGGCCGTCGAGAGGAGGCCCGAGATGAGCGCCACCGTGAGACGTGTCGACTACTTCTACCTCATGGTCGAGGACCGGCCCGGCGCCGCGTGCCGGATCCTCTCCAAGCTGTCCCACGCCGAGGTGAACCTGTTCGCCTTCGCCGTCGTGCCCACGGGCTCGGCCCACACCCAGCTCATGATCTACCCGGAGCGCTCCGACCAGCTCGCCCGGGCGGCCGAGAAGGAGGGTTTTATCCTGATGGGTCCGCAGCGCGCGTTCCTCGCCACCGGGGACGACCGCCTCGGCGCCCTGGTGGACATTCACCTCCGGCTCGCCGACGCCGGGATCAACATCTACACCTCGAGCGGGGTGACGGACGACCGGGGCGGGTTCGGCTACGTGATGCACGTGCGCCCGGACGACTACGAGCGCGCAGCGGGGGTGCTGGGAATCTGACGGCGCCCGCCCGCGCCGCGCCGACCGCGACCTCAACGGCACGGCGCCGGGCAGCTGCACAATCCGCACCGCCGCGCCCGGCCCGCGCCGGGTCGCGCGGAGCCGCCGCGGAAAAGTCGGGACGGCCTGACGGACCGAAGGTATACTCCCGCCCGAACCGCCGTCGGAGTCCGTGCCATGGCCGAACCGCCCGCCGCTGCTCAACCCGCCCCCGCACCCACCACACACGAGCCGTTCGTCCCGGCCGGCGTCACGATGCGGGACTTCAACCTGAAGACCGTCGTCCTCGGCGTCGTGCTGGGGGCGGTCTTCGGCAGCGCCAACGCCTACCTCGGGCTCCGCGTCGGGCTCACCATCAGCACCGCCATCCCGCTCGCCGTGGTGTCGGTGGCCATCTTCCGGGCGCTCGCGCCCGTGTTCGGACGCGCCACCATCCTCGAGTGCAACATCACGCAGACCACCGGGTCGGCGAGCTCGTCCGTGGCCTCCGGGATCATCTTCACCATCCCGGCGCTCTTCCTGTGGGGGCATCCGCCGTCGCTCGCGCAGATGACGGCGCTCGCGGTGTGCGGCAGCGTGCTCGGCATCCTGTTCATGATCCCGCTGAGGAGCTTCCTGATCGTCCGCGAGCACAGGACCCTCCCCTACCCGGAGGGCACGGCAAGCGCCGAGGTGCTCATCGCCGCCTCCGAGGGCGGCTCGACGGCGCGGAGCGTGTTCGTGGGGCTCGGGATCGGCGCGCTCTACAAGGCGCTGCTTTCGCTCTTCTACCTGTGGCCGAGCACGGTGAAGCTGGTGCTGCCGGTGATCCCCAAGGCCGTGATCGGCATCTCCACCACGCCCGCCCTCCTCGGCGTGGGCTACATCCTCGGCCGGCGCATCGCCACGATCATGGTGGCCGGCGGACTCATCTCGTGGGTGATACTCATCCCGCTCATCGCCTGGCAGTGGGGCGACACGCCGCTCGAGGCGACCACGCTGGAGTATCTGCGCGCCGCGGGATCCGGCGCCGGGGTCACCACCATCGGCGGGCTGAGCGCGAAGGAACTGTGGGACGCCTACATCCGCATCATCGGCGCCGGTGCCGTCGCCGCGGCTGGCATCATCACGGTGGCGCGCTCGATCCCGACGATGATCGAGTCGCTCCGCATCGGGCTGCGCGAGATCCGCACGAGCGCCGCCGAGCTCGACCGCGGCCGGCTCCGCACCGAGCGGGACCTCTCGCTCGTCTGGGTGCTGCTCGGCGTGTCCCTGGTCGTCCTGGCCGTGACCGTCCTCCCGGGCATCATCGGGTTCGAGACGACGTTCCTCATGCGTCTGATCAGCGCGCTCGCTATCGCGTGCTTCTCGTTCTGCTTCGTGACGGTGGCCTCCCGCATCGTCGGGCTCATCGGCGTCTCCTCCAACCCGACCTCCGGGATGGCGATCGTCACGCTGCTGGGGACCGGCGTCGTCTTCCAGCTCCTGGGCTGGACGGATCTCTTCGGCAAGATGACGGCGCTCACCGTCGGCACCATCGTCTGTATCGCCGCCTCCATCGCCGGCGACATCTCCCAGGACCTGAAATCCGGCTTCCTCCTTGGCGCCACTCCGCGCAAGCAGCAGATCACGGAGCTGATCGGCGCCGTCGGCGCGGCGTTCTTCGTGTGCCTGGCCGTCTACAATCTCGGCACGGCCTACGGCTTCGGCACCGAGGAGATGCCGGCGCCGCAGGCCACGCTCATGAAGACGGTGCTCGACGGCGTGCTCGACGGCAACCTCCGCTGGGATCTGGTCGGCGTCGGTGCGGCCATCGCCACCGCCGCGCTGCTCTTTCGCGTGCCGCCGCTCCCGTTCGCGGTGGGGATCTATCTCCCCCTCTACACGATGACGCCGGTGTTCCTCGGGGGGCTCATCCGCCACTGGATCGAGAAGCGCGCCGGGGCGCCCGCGGCGGCGCGCGGCAAGGACCAGGGGGTGCTGCTCGGCTCGGGATTCATCGCCGGCGAGGGGCTGATGGGCGTGGTCATCGCCGCGATCGCGGTGGCCACCGCCCGCGTGCCGAAGCTCTGGGAGATCGTCTGGGCACCGGCGTGGCTGGGCGAGCTCATCTCGGCCGCGGTCTTCGCCGCGCTCGGCTACTTCCTCTACCGGGTCGCTGCCGCGTCCCGCGGGCGCTAACGCCCGCGCCACCCGAGCGCGCGCACCCCGCGCGCGACACCCGCACCCGCACGC
>JAFGQW010000028.1 GCA_016935485.1 Planctomycetota bacterium
GCGTGCGGGTGCGGGTGTCGCGCGCGGATGGCGCGCGCTCAGGTGGCGCGGGCGAACGGCGCCCACGGGGCGTGCGGGTGCGGGTGTCGCGCGCGGATGGCGCGCGCTCGGGTGGCGCGGGCGATGGGCGCCCGCGGGGCGTGCGGGTGCGGGTGAGCGTGGAGCGTGCGAAGGGCGCACGCGGGAGCACACGCGGGAGGGAACGATGGACTTGATGCAAGCGAGGAGGCTCGCACTCCTGGCGGTGGTCGTAGGCGCCGGCGTGCTCGGCGGCTGCAGCAGCTACGCCTACTACACGCGCACGACGCTTGAGGATCTGAACCTGTCGCCGGAGGCCGTCAAACGCGTCCAGTTCTACGTGGATGTGCCGTTCACGCTTGTGCTCGACCGCACCACCGCGGCCAGTCGGGTCCGCCGCTACGAAGTGGACACGACGCGCGAGCGCTATGTGAAGCACATCGAGGTGGTCGAGAAGGCGGGCGCGGAGGTTCTGGACGTGGGCGAGGACTGGATCAAGGTCGAGGTCGCCTACGACATGCGGCTCGAGTTCCGCGCCGATCCGAAGAACCCCGAGAAGATGTTCTTCCTCCGGGCGATCAACGACCAGCCCGCGGACGACGGCGGCACGATCCACTACCGCGACAACTACTACAAGGTGCTGTTCGGCACGGTGAACCGCAAGGATGTCGTCGAGGCGCGCGGCCGGCCGCGGCTGCTGTACGAGCTGAGCTCGGCGCGGAGGCTCCGGCGCGACCGGGAGGAGATCGGCGGCGTGTGGCTCGAGGATCGCGACCGCGCCCGCCGGGCCGCCGAGCGCTACCAGCGCGGGTCGGGGGACGACTAGCGGCGTGCGGCTGTTCCCGCCGTTCCATGTTGACAATCCGCCGCGCCGGATCCACCTTTTCCGCTTACCCCGCAATCGGGAGGAGCATGACGTTGAAACTGAAGAGGCTCGGGTCCGAGGAGCTGGAGATCATCCTCGCCACCCTGAAGGAGTTCGCGGCGCGCGAGATGCCGCTCGAGAAACGCCTGGAGTGGGACCGGGAGGATGTCTGCCCGGAGGCGCTGGTCCGCAGCATGCTCGCCCCCGACATCGGGCTCCACCTGGTGTTCATCCCGGAGGAGTACGGCGGGATTGGCGGCGGGGCCCACGACGTGTACCGGTTCTCGACCGAGTTCGCGAAAGCCGACCTGGGAGTCGCCACCGCCATGCTGGCGGTCGCGCTCGGCACCGACCCGATCCGCGTGGGGTGCACCGAGGAACAGAAGCGGCGGTGGATGACCCGTGTGGCCGAGGAGGCGCTGCTCGTCGCCTACGCCGTCACCGAGCCCGAGGCCGGCTCCAACGTCGAGAACCTGAAGACCACCGCGCAGCGGATCACCGGTGCAGACGGGACGATCACGCACTACCGGCTCAGCGGAGTGAAGCAGTTCATCTCCAACGGCGGCATCGCCGACCTCTACACGGTCCTGGCCAAGGCGCCGGACGGGCCGACCTTCTTCGTGGTGGAACGCGGTACGCCGGGTCTGCAGGCCGGCAAGCAGGAGGAGAAGCACGGCATCCGGCTCTCGAACACCGCGCAGGTGATCCTGGAGGACGTGGTCATCCCGGCCGAGAACATCATCGGCGCGCGCGAGGGCGAGGGGATCAAGCAGTCCAACGAGGTCTTCGGCTACACGCGTCTCATGGTCGCCGCGTTCGGGCTGGGCGCCGGGCTGGCCGCCCTGGAGCGGGCCATCGCCTACTCCAAGGAGCGCCGGCAGTTCGGCACGCTGCTCGCCGAGAAGCAGGGCTTCACGCACAAGCTCCTGGTGCCGAACAGCGTGCGGCTGGCTGCCGCGCAGGCCTACATCGAGCACGTCGCCGACCTGCTGGACTCGAGCGAGGAGGACCGCCAGGTCGAGGGCTCGGTCGCGAAGCTGATGGCCACCGAGTACGGCAACCGGGCGGCGGACGACGCCATCCAGGCGCTGGGCGGCTACGGCTACTGCGCCGAGTACGAGGTGGAGAAGATCAAGCGGGACGCGCGCATCCTGACCATCTACGAGGGCACCTCGGAGATCCAGCAGAACATCATCGGCGTCTTCCGCATGCGCCAGAACGTGAAATCGAAGGGCGCCTTCTACAACGACATGGCAGCCGAGGTGGCCGGGCTCGAGCACGTCGGCGGGGCGGCGCTCGCGCGCGCGACGCGGTTTTTGTCCGAGGTGGCGGTGCTGGCCTTCCGCGAGAAGCTGATCCGCCAGCAGCACGCGATCTTCGAGCTCGCGTGGGTCATGGGCGAGGTCGAGCTGGCGCTTGCGCTCGGTCGCGCCGCGGCGCAAAGCGGCAGCGAGCTCCTCCAGGCGCAGTCGCGGATCTTCGCGGCCGAGCGGGCGCTCGACGTGCCCGTGCGGCTGCTCCGGCTCGTCGTGGGGTCGGATCTGCTGGAGGCGGGCCGGGTGAACGAGCTCGTCGCCCAGGCCGACCTCCCCGGCGCCGTGGCACTCCAGGCCGGCGCCCTCAAGGACATGGACTTCGTCGCCCGTGCCCTCACCGCCTGAGCGCCGGGACGCAACACGATGGGGTCA
>JAFGQW010000216.1 GCA_016935485.1 Planctomycetota bacterium
AGCCGGAGCAACGTCGGTCGGAAGACGAAGCCGCGCGCCTGCAGCGTGCTCGCGGGATTCGTCCCGGACCCTTCTCTGGAGTATCGAATTCCGCCACGCTTGGGACTACCATTCAGTGCTTTCAATGCGCGTCCCGCCCTGCCGGATCGCGGAGCATGCGACAGCCCGATGCCCCTGGCCCGGCCAGGCAGAATGGCTCGAACGAAACGCTGGAATCCCGCGGAAGGACCACGAAGTCCGCTTGTCGAAAGGAGCGCGTGATGGGTGTTGCCGTCATGGGCGTCGGGATCTGCGGCGCATTCTCAGCATCCAACGGGTTGTCGTACCGGGAGTTGATCGCCCGCGCTGCGACCATGGCCTACCAGGATGCCGGGATCAAGCCAGACGATATCGACGGAGCGGTGTCAGTCGACGAGGATTTTGCATCGGGCTACTCCATCGCCGACGAGTATTCCCCCGACCAGCTCGGGATGGCGCTGAAGCCCGTGTACACGGTATGCGGGGACTTCCTGCAGGGGATCGGATCCGCCTGCATGCAAATCCAGACTGGCCAGTTCCGCACGCTGGTAGTCGCCGCGTACAGCAAGGCAAGCAACATCCTCCTGAAGGATGAGCTGATTCACTTCGCCTTCGACCCGGTGTTCCACCGGCTCGGCGTCTCCCCAAGCTATCTCGCCGCCATCGAGATGCAGCACTTCCTCGGATCTTCCTTCTACTCGCTGGGCGATGTGGCCGAGGTAGTCACGAGCAACCGGTCCCGGGCCATCGGCAATCCCCTGGCGCCCTACGGCGGGACGCTCCGCCTCGAAGATGTTCTCGGCGGGCGCCCGGTGGCCACGCCGGTCACTGCAGCGATGATCGCCCGCCACGCCGACGCAGCCGTCGTCGTCGTGCTTGGCACCGATAAGATTGCCCTCGAGAAGGCTCGCCGCCCGGTGTTCGTGCGGAGCACGGGCTGGGCATCGGCTCACTCCATCCTCGAGCGGCGCGACCACGCGTGCTCCGAAGGCACTGCCCTCGCCGCCCGGTCCGCCTACGCCGAGGCCGGCATCCGGAATGCCGCCGAGGAAATCGGCGTCTTCTACGTTTCGGACACCTACGCCCACCGACAGCTCATGCACATGGAGGCTCTCGGCCTGACCGAGGAGACGCTGCCCCGCGTCAATCCAGACGGCGGCGCGCTCGGCGGGGGCGACCTGTTCGACGCGACGGCCGGCATGCGCCTCTGCGACGCCGTGCAGCAGCTGCGCGGTGAGGCAGGCGCGCACCAGATCGCCGGCGTGACGCGAGCCCTCGTCCACGGCTGGCGCGGCCTGCCCACGGACACGTGCGCCGTGGCCATTCTCGATGCGGAAAGGAGGTCGGCATGAGTCGCGTTGCCTGCATCGGCGCGGGGATGACCCGGTTCGTTCGTCGCGCGGAGGAGACCCCGGGCGAGCTGACAGCGCGCGCCGTGGAGATGGCGCTCCAGGACGCCGGCCTGACGATCCATGACATCGACGCGGTCTGCCTCGGAACCGCTCCCGACGCCTTCGACGGCATCCACATGAACGGCGAGAACCTCATCGCCGGCGCCGGCGCCGCCGGCAAGCCGTACATGCGCCACTATGTGGGTGGCGGCACTGGCGTGCTGAGCCCGATCCACGGCTGGATGCACGTCGCCTCCGGCAAGTTCAAGACCTGCCTCGTGGTGGCCGAGGAGAAAATGTCGCCCTGCGTGCCGCACCCCGCGGGCGCGTTTTTGACGATCTTCGACCACACCACCGAACAGCCGCTCGAGCTCACGCTCATCCACATCTTCGCCATCGAGATGTCGCGCTTCATGCACGTGTACGGCTACACGGAAGAGGAGATCGCACTGGTCTCCGTGAACAACAAGCGCAACGCCCTTGACCACCCGGCGGCCCAGATCCCGCAAGCGATCACCGTCGCGGACGTCATGAACTCAAAGCTCCTCTCCTGGCCCGTGAAGCGGCTCGATATCAGCCCAACGTCCGACGGAGCTGCCGCCATTGTGCTCGCCAACGAGCAGGTCGCGCGCACCCACTGCAAGGCACCCGTTTTCATCGACGGCGTGGGCTTCCGCCTGGACACCGCCTACTGGTGCACGCGGGACCTTGGCTATCCCACGTACGTGGCCCAGGCGGCACGGGACGCCTACAAGATGGCTGGAATCACCCAGCCCGAGGACCAGATCGACGTCTGGGAGCCGTACGACCCCTTCGACTACAAGGCGCTTCACCACATGAACGCGCTGCTGCAAGACAAGACGGGTCGCAAGGTCCGGGAGCTCTTGCTCTCGGGAGCGTTTACGCGCGACGGGAGCCACCCGCTGTGTCCATCTGGCGGCGCACTGGGCGTCGGGAACCCGATCGCAGCCACCGGGCTGATGAAGATCGCCGAGCTTTACTTCCAGCTCTCCGGCCAGGCGGGCAAGCGCCAGGTGAAACGCCCCGCACATCGGGGTGTCGCCCAGGCATGGGGCGATCTGATGCAGGTCGGCACCGTGGTGGTCATGTCCTCGGACGGCGCCATGCCGAACCGGAAGACCCGCTGGTCCGGCATGAAGTCCAAGGACCTCGCGGGCACGGCACTCAAGGACGTCAAGGATGTTCCGCACATCGACTACAGCCCCGAGTTGACCTACTCCTGGGACAATGGTTACGCGCTCACCACCTACCTCGACGGCTTCAAGAAGGGCAAGATTCGGGCGTCCCAGTGCTCGCAGTGCAATCGCATGATGATCCCTGCGCGGGACTTCTGCGAGAAATGCCAGCTGCAGGTCGTGAGCGACTACTTCGACCTGCCCGATACGGGCACGGTGGAGACGTTCACGTTGTCGCACGTGAACTGGGCTTCGCTGCCGCTTCCCGAAGGTCAGGTCAAGATCTTCGCCGTCGTGTCCATCGACGGCGCGACCGACCAGATGGGCCTGTGCCACTGGCTGGACGAGGTCGACCCGAAGGACGTCAAGATCGGCATGCGGGTCAAGGCCGTGTGGAAGCCCGAGGCGGAACGCGAAGGCACGGTGACCGATCTTCGCTACTTCCGGCCGATCAAGCCGGAAGAGGAGAAGGCAATCGGCGTGCCGGTACCGATCAAGCCCTGCGAGATCACGTCCGTGAGCGCGAGAGCGTTTGCAGGCAAGATTCCGCTCGATTATGCCTACACCGCGGGCCTCGGCGGGCGCCGGTTCTACGAAGATCTGGCACGGGGCAAGCTCTCCGGGACCCGGTGTCGGGAATGCGAAGTGGTCGTGGTCCCGCCCGCCGCGTTCTGTGAAACATGCATGCAGGCGCTCGATCCGAACCAGGACGCGGTCGAGCTCGATCCCGAAGCGGGCCAAGTGGTCGCGGTGACCCAGGTGTTCGAGGATCGCAAGGGACACCTCCTCGACACACCCGTCTACATCGCGCAGGTCACGTTCGAAGGCGCTGAAGGCAGTGTCTTTGGCCGACTCGACGTGAAGAACCCAGAAGACGTCGAGATCGGCATGCGCGTGAAGCTCGCCGCTTCCAAGAAGGTCGGCCCCGAGCACGTGGTCTTCAAACCGGCCCCGTAACCCGGAGCCGCACAGCATCGTTGAGCTTGCCGAGTCCGGCTGTGGTCGGTCGGGCAACACCTGGCCCACCACAGTTGACGACCGGATCCCATGGTGCGGCGGCGCATCTTGCCCTGATGCGCCGCTGCGTCAATTCGGATTCGCCGCCACCACCGGCGAACCTGCCACCCTTGGTGCGGCTCGTCCCCCAGACCCGCTTCCATCCCGACGGTGCGGCGAAGCGCCGAGCAGGCTCGGTGCAAGTCGAGGATCAACCTCGGTCAGTCACGGCAGCCACCGCGAGAAGCAACCTCGGTCGCCCCCCCGAACCCCGCTGGAGAAGCAACCTCGGTCGCCCCCCGCTGGAGAAGCAACCTCGGTCGCCCCCCGCCCTCCCGGCGCAGCCGACGTTTCTCAACGCCGGCCCCTCAGCCAGGCGTCGGCCTCGCCGGCGCTGCCAAACACCTGGCCGGTCAGGTTTCTCAGCGCCTCGACATATGCCGGCTTCAGCAGCTGCCAGCGTTCCCGTGCGGCCAGGTCCGGCTTCCGGCTAGCAGTTTCCTCCCGCGCCATGACCTGCACCAGCGGCTTCAGGACCTTCACGTCGTGTGCGCGGTACAGCCCGAGCCCCCGGATGGCGGCCGCCTGCACCTCCACGTCGCCTTGCCCGACATTCGACAGCAGCAGCGGAATCGCCCGGGCGTCCTGCACCTGACCCAGCGCCGCCATCAGGACGGCCATGAGCTTCACGTGCTTTCGATTCCGCGCGTTTCGCGCCGCCCTGAGAAGCGCGTCGAATGCGTCCGCTGCACCGGATTCGCCCAGCGCCACCGCCGCGGCCGCCAGCGCCTCCGGATCCCGAAGCTCATCCAGCGCAGCACCGAGCGCGCTACGCGCCGCAGCCAGGAAGCTGCACCTGGCCAGCACGGCAATGGCCTTCTCGGCAGCGGCTGCGTGCTGATGCCGGACCGCCGCGGCGAGCGTGCTTGCGGCATGCATGGCTTCCTCCCGAGCCGCCGGCACGTCCGTGTAGGTGAAGCCCAGGCCCACCAGCTCGGCGGTGCGCGTCAGCGCCTCCTCGCACGACGCCGGCCCGACCGCAGACAGCAAGAACACCGGCCCGTTCGGCGGTCGGACTGCCACCAGCACCTGGACGCGTTCGATCCCGCCCTCCGCGTCGGCCCCGTAGATCGCTCCCCGCGCTTCAGCCCCCTCTGCTGCAGGGAATTTCCAGGAGTGACCGCGCCGCTGACGATGCGGGCCCGCTCCGTGCAGCGCCCTGTCGACCTCCGGCTCGACCGCCCGGGAGATGGTGAGCCGGCTCACGCCCTCCGGCTTCCTTGCCGCGACCACGAGCCCCTCACCCTGCTCGGGCTCGAAGTCGCGCGGCAAGCGGTAGGAAAGCCCGGAGTTGATATCCAGGACCCTCGCACCCAGAAAGAGGTCGAGCCCCCTTTCCCCGCTCCATTTGAATCCGGCGAGCAGGCTGCGCGCTTCCGCGAGTGCCTTCTTCCCTCGGCCCTTTTCGAGGTGGATCTTGATCTCGAGAACCTCGCCGCCGCGGAGTTCTGCCGCCGCGACGATCAGCTCGTCGGCCTTCCATTCCTCGGTCTTGTCGAGCTTCCGATACCAGACCAGCGCCGCAGCGCGCCCGCCCGCCTCGAGCCCCTCGTGCGCCTCGATCTCGCAGCCCGGGAAAAGGTCCAGGGCGCTCGCCTTGCGCCGGCGGACGAACTGCTGGATCGAGGACCAGTCACCGACCGCCAGCACGATGGCATACCCGCCGCCCGCGTCCCCGGAGAAATAGCCGATCTCGCCCTTGTCCGGCTTCCGGATGCCAAACCCCTTCGGGATCCACAGTTCGAAGTCGTACTCGCCATCCCGGTGGTACATCCCCCGGTCGATCACGACGTCCCCCTCCGCAGCGAGCCAGGACAGGGCGGCCAGCAACAGCAGGCACAACGGTTGAAACATACTCAAACCCCTTTGCTGCAGGCCCGATGAGGCCCGAACTCCTTCCGCAGGTGAGAAGATGTTCGCAAGTCGATTCAGCAGCGCAGGTTGTACGACGCGCGTCGAACCTGCCCCGGACGACGACTCGGTTGCGAAGAACGCGCGGTGATGCGGAATGTGCACGTTCCGCCTCGCTCACGGTCGCGCAGCACAAGCTGACTGCCCACCGCTATGCGCTGCGGGCGAAGCCCGCGCTACGACTGGAACTGCCTCTGCGGGCATTCTATCCGCCTCCGGCCGAACGCGGCAATCCCTGGTGGATACCCACAATACGCCATGGCGCGGGCACTTCCCGCGGCCCACAGCGAGCAGCGGCCGGCAGCGACAGCACAACCTCGGTGCGAACGGCCGGCGGCAGCGGCAGCGAAACTTCGGTGCGATCACGCGGCGGGAGCAACCTCGGTGTGATCACGCGGCGGGAGCAACCTCGGTGCCAACGCGTGGAGATCAACCCCGGTGCGAGCGCGCGGAGATCAACCTCGGTGCGAACGGCCGGCGGGAGCAACCTCCGGCCGGCGGGAGCAACCTCGGTGCGATCACGCGGCGGGAGCAACCTCGGTGCGAACGGCCGGGCGGGAGCAACCTCGGTGCGAACGCGCCCACCTCGGTGTGATCACGCGGCGGGAGCAACCTCGGTGCGAACGGCCGGCGGCAGCAACCTCGGTGCCAACGCGCGGAGATCAACCCCGGTGCGAGCGCGCGGAGATCAACCTCGGTGCGAACGGCCGGCGGGAGCAACCTCGGTGCGATCACGCGGCGGGAGCAACCTCGGTGCGAACGCGCGCGGGGCCAGCGCGCGGGGCCGAGGCAACCACCGGCCCGTACAGACCGCCGGCCCGGCGCCGTCGAAAGCGCCAGGCCGACTTGCCGCCCGAAGCGGACTACCGAGTGATCAAGGAACCGCCGGTGTTCGTCGCCCCCACGATACCGCGGTTTGTGTAAGCGATCGCCGCGTGGTAGACGGGAATCCCCACCAGCGATGGAATCGAGGGGATGATCAGCACCGCCTGCCCGGTCCCGCAGATGGAGGTCACCCCCCCGTAGTTGCTGAACACGGGCGGCCCCACCGAGAGCGAAGCGAAGAGCACGCTGTCCGGAGCCAGCCAGACCGTGTACCCGGCAAGCCCGAGCGGCACCTGTCCCAGCGACGCGCCGACCTGGTAGAACTGGCCCACCGGGAAGTCCAGCAGCGAGATCGCGTTCTTGCTGCCGAGCCGCATCGTGTCACCAACGGCGAGGTAGCACCGGCCGTCCAGGGTCAAGCGGACCTTCGGACCATTGATACCGGTCCCGGTCCCGGTTGTGGCACCGTAGGTTCCCGTCCCGTAGGTGTAGAGCCGCGGGCTCACGTTATCGCGATAGATCGCGCACCCGTTCGCCCCGCCGGTGTAGCGGAGCTCGATCAGAAGGTGGCGCTTTCCGTCATAGCCGAACGACCCCTTCAGGTTGAACGGGCTCCACGCATTCGCCGTGGCGCTCCAGGACATGGGGCCGTTGTGAACGATGATCGGGCTGGAGCCGAGATTGGTGTCGAAATTGGCGCTCGACGAGAAGTCGGCGAGCGTCGTATGCGCCATCCGCATCTGGAACTGGCTTGCCGTGAACGTGGTCGGCGCGGTCGGCGCGAAGGCGATGTCCGTGATCTTCACCGGTGCGCTCGGCAGGTACTTCGCATCCACGATCATCTGGAAACGCCCCTCGGCACCCCAGCCCATCGGGAAGATGTTGGCAGTGCCGGTCGTCGGCGTGTCGGACGGGCAATACGCCTGGTCGGCGAAGACCAGCGCAACCTTCAGCCCGTACTTGTCCCCGGCGCTTGCCGCGGTGGTCGCCGTGTAGGCGCCAGTTCCGTACACCCAGAGGCGATGCGGGGCATTCGCGTGCGAGGAGTTGGTGTCACAGGCGCCGTTGCCTCCGGTCACCGCCGCGCCCTGGAACCTGAGCTCGATCGTGAGGTTCCGCACGCCGTCATAGTAGAACCCCCGCGTCATCGGCAGCGGCGACCAGGCCTGCGCGGTCCCCACCCAGGTGAGAGGCTGCGCCGGGTACACCTCGACCGCACAGGGCGTGTTCGTGGCGAACGTGGTGCTCGGCGTGGTAAGCGTGGTGTGGCTCATCCGGATCCGGCCGAGCGTGGCCGTCATGGTCTGGTTGGAGTGGGACAGGAACGCCAGTCCCACGATCATGCCGGACCGCCCGATCGCAGTTGCCGTGATGTGCTCCTGGTAGGTCCACTCGCCGCCAGGATTCGTGCTGGCAGGCCAGGCCCCGGCCATGGGAATCACGTTGCCGCTGTTCGTGAACCCCGAATCCGGGACATAGACTGTCTGGGCAGCCAGCGGCGCCGCCGCAATCGCGGCAAACAGCAAGAACAGGAACCGCGCGCGTTTCATGAAGAATGACTCCTTTCCAGGACCAGAACCGGTAGGGCTCGACCGTGGAAGCGCTCGATCTCTCTCCCACCTCCCGGCGCGACCCGGCCACAGAGCGCGGGATCACCGCACCAGGATCCATGCCCCACGAGACTTCGCCAGTTTCGATGAAGCCAGGCTACCACCGACGACCGCGGGGCGCAATACCTCAAGATCACCGGCCACCCGGCGGCCACCCCGCCGCCGCTCCGGGCTGAAAGACCGCCGGAGCCTCTTCCAACACGAATCGGACCGCCCGCGGGCGCGCGCAGCCGGAAAGCACCGCCAGCCGCACGGCGCCGCCACGCACCTTCCCGCCGGCATCTCATCCTGATCCTTTCCCTCGCTCTCGCCCCTTCACCGCCGGACGAACCACCCGCGCAATGCCGCCTCCGCAGCGGCGCTGATCCGCGGCCGAGAAACGCCCGCCGTGCCGCCAGTGCCAGGCCCACGAGCGGGAAACTCCTTCCGACCGGTGCCGCAAGCCGCCCGCTCCGGGCCGCGGCAGCCCGGCCGCGCCGCCTGCCTTCGGCGTCTCCTGCGAAAAAACCCGTCATGCGCATCCCGAAGGTAACGATAAGTAGAAGAGGAAACCAGCACAGGCCCCGTCGTAGCGACAAGGAGAGATGTCAGCACTATGCACCCCGAGCACCCGTTTCCGTCGGCCCGTCGCCGAGCGCTCGGCCGGGCTCGCGGGTTCACGCTGATCGAGCTCATGATCGTGGTAGCGATCATTGCGATCATCGCGTCCATCGCCATTCCCAACCTGCTCAGCGCGCGGCTCAGCGCGAACGAGACCGCCGCCATCGCCACGCTCCGCAACCTCATCTCGGCCCAGGCCCAGTTCCAGACCGGCAGCCGGGTGGACACGGACGCGGACGGCATGGGCGAGTACGGCTACTTCGGCGAGCTGTCGGGAGGCACCCATCTCCGCGATGCCTTCGGCGGCGTCACCGAAGCCAGCCTGAACATTCCCGTGCTGGGCGGCGTGTTTCGCGCCATTCGCAACAGCGCCGTGGATCACGGCGGCTACTTCTTCCAGATCTACCTTCCGGACGCCATCGGCGCGGGTGTCCCCGAGGCGGCCGACGGCGGAGCGGATCCCTCCAATCTCCCGACCGCAGACCTGTGCGAGACGGCCTGGTGCTGTTACGCCTGGCCGGCCAACATCCAGATGTCCGGAACGCGAGCGTTCTTCGTGAACCAGCAAGGCGTGGTGACCCAGACGAGCAACGTCGCCCCCGGCCAGTACTACTCCGGCACGGGCGCCCGTCCCACCGCCGAAGCCGCCTTCGTGAGCCCGTCGACCGGCGGCTACATCCTGGGCATGCTGGCGGCCGGAACCGTGGGCGCGGACGGCGGACGCTGGATCCCCGTCGAGTAGCCACCGCCGCGGATCCCGGGGCTGCCGAAGGCTTCCCGCAATCCGGCGCACCGTCCGCTGGTGCCCCCGCCCGCGCCGCCGCACGAGCGCGTCCGGTCGCACTCGCCCCGCCCCGCTTCCGGACGCGCCGAGCCTTGATCCGAACTCGGACCGGGCGAGCAGGAACCGGTCGCCCGTGCGGCCCGGCGCGAGCGCGATCCGCTGGCCGGTGCGACCGCTAGCCGCTCCCGGTCGCACGCCGGACGCCCCGGCGTCGCAACCCTCTGGTCCCGCCCCTTCGGAGGCACTAATCCTAGCGCCGGGCGGGGAACGATCGGCGCGACGGCCGTCGCCATCCCACCGGGAAATCGTGCGCGCGATCCGCACCCGCGGGCTCTCGCCCCACTGCATAGAGGAGTCGGATCATGAAGAGGATTCTGGTCACGGGAGCCGTCGGACAGATCGGCTCGGAACTGACGATGGCACTCCGGGAGCGCTACGGAGCCGACAACGTGGTGGCCGCCGGCAACCGCACGAAGCCCTCCGACAAGCTCAGGGACTCCGGTCCCTTCGAGTTCGTCGACTGCACCAAGATCGAAAAGCTGCAAGAGGTCGTCAAGAAGTACGGCGTTGGAACCATCTACCACCTCGGCGCCATCCTGTCCGCCGTGGCCGAAGCGAAACCACAGCTCGCGTGGGACGTCAACATCAACGGCCTGTACCAGGTGCTCGAGGTCGCGCGGGAACAGCCGTGCGCCGTCTTCACGCCGAGCTCCATCGGAGCCTTCGGGCCCACCACTCCGCTCGACAACACGCCGCAGGACACGATCCAGCGCCCGAACACGATGTACGGCGTCACCAAGGTCGCGGGCGAGCTCCTCTGCGACTACTACCACAAGCGCTTCGGCGTCGATACCCGCGGCCTGCGCTATCCGGGGATCATCTCCTACGAGACCCTGCCGGGCGGCGGCACCACCGACTACGCCGTGGAGATCTACTACAAGGCGATCGAGGAGAACCACTACACCTGCTTCCTCCGGGCGGGCACCTACCTGGACATGATGTACATGCCCGACGCCCTCGACGCTGCCGTCCAGCTCATGGAGGCCGATCCCGCCACGCTCAAGCACAGAAACGCCTTCAACGTCACGGCGATGAGCTTCGAGCCGGAACAGATCGCCGCCGAGATCCGCAAGCACTTCCCGAGCTTCACTATGGACTACAACGTCGACCCGGTCCGCCAGGGGATCGCCGAAACCTGGCCCAACAAGATGGATGACACCTGCGCCCGCAAGGAGTGGGGGTGGAACCCGAAGTACAACCTGAAGACCATGACGCAGGATATGATCGAGAAGCTCACGTTGAAGCTCAAGGGCGCGTAGCGCCCCGCGGGCGCACTCCGCCCGCGCCACCCGAGCGCACGCATCCCGCGCGCGTTACGCGCACCCGCACTCCCCGCGGGCGCACTCCGCCCGCGCCACGCAGCGCGCGCTGTTCGCGCGCGACACCCGCACCCGCTTTCCCGCCCCGCGCCACCGGCACCCGCAGCCGCACCGCGGCTCCTCGCCGCGCACGAAAAAAGGCAGGCTCTCCCGAGAGCCTGCCTTCTCTTACGCCGCCGGGCCGTGGCCCGGGGCGCCTGCTCCTCCGCACCACGCGGTCTGCGGGACGCCGCTGTTCGCCGCAGCCGCGCCGACCGCGAGCTCGTGTCGCTGCCTACTTGATCACCCCGAGCTCCTTGCCGACCTTCGTGAAGGCCTCGATCGCCCGGTCCAGGTGTTCCTTCTCGTGCGCGGCGGACAGCTGCACGCGGATCCGCGCCTGGTTTTTCGGCACCACCGGGTAGGAGAAGCCGATCACGTAGATCCCCTCGTCGAGGAGCTTATCGGCCATCTGGTTCGCCAGCCGCGCGTCGTAGAGCATGATCGGGACGATCGGGTGCACGCCCGGCTTGATATCGAAGCCGCGCGCGGTCATCTCCTTGCGGAAATACATCGTGTTGCGCTCGAGCTTGTCCCGGAGCTCGGTGGTCTCGCTCAACAGATCGATCACCTTGATGGCCGCCCCGACGATGGGCGGCGGCATGGTGTTGGAGAAGAGATACGGGCGGGAGCGGTTCCGCAGCAGCTCGATCACCTCCTTCGGGCCGGCGGTGAACCCGCCCGACGCGCCGCCCAGCGCTTTGCCGAGCGTCGAGGTGATGATGTCCACCCGGCCCATCACCCCGCAGTGTTCAGGGGTGCCCTTGCCGTGCTTGCCCATGAAGCCGGTCGAGTGCGAATCGTCCACCATCACCATCGCATCGTACTTCTCCGCGAGATCGCAGATCGCGCCGAGCGGCGCCACGTTGCCGTCCATGGAGAAGGCACCGTCGGTGCAGATGATGCGGAAGCGGCAGCTCTGGGTCTCCTTCAGCCTCGCCTCGAGGTCCGCCATGTCGGCGTTGAGGTAGCGGTGGCGCTGCGCTTTGCAGAGCCGCACCCCGTCGATGATGCTCGCATGGTTGAGCTGGTCGGAGATGATCGCGTCCTCCGCGCCGAACAGGCACTCGAAGAGCCCGCCATTGGCATCGAAGCACGACGAATAGAGGATGCAGTCCTCCATCCCGAGGAACTTCGCGATCTTCTGCTCGAGCTCCTTGTGAATATCCTGGGTCCCGCAGATGAACCGCACCGAGGACAGGCCGTAGCCGCGCCGGTCGAGCGCCGCCTTGGCGGCATCGACCAGGGCGGGATGCCCACCCAGGCCGAGGTAGTTGTTCGCGCAGAAGTTCAGCACCTCGCCCTTGGGGACGCGGATCTCGGCGCCCTGCTTGGACTGGATGATGCGCTCGCGCTTGTAGAGGCCGGCCTCGTTGATCCCGACGAGCTCGTTCTGGAGAAACTCCTTCATCTTTCCGAACATGGTCTTCTTCCTTTGCGTGAGAGGATTGCTCGGGAAACTTAGCACACGGCGGGCGCAGAACAACGGGATTGGCCCGCTCGCCGGCGCGGGAATCCGCCGCAACGGACGCGCCCGCCGGCCAGCCGCCCCGCCACGCCGCGGCGCCCCCCGGCGGACAGCCGGATCAGCCGCTGGTGATCACCGCCAGGACGTCGCTCTTGCGGACCAGCGTGCCCGGGTCGAAGTGAAGCGACTTGATGACGCCGTCTGCCGGCGCCACGATGGCGTTTTCCATCTTCATCGCCTCGAGCAGCGCCACCGTGTCGCCCTCCCGGACCGTGTCGCCCACCTCGACGTTGAAGCGGATCACCGTGCCGGGCATGGGAACCGTCACGGCGACCTCGCCCTCGCCGATCACCACCTGCCCGTCGCCGTTGCCCTGGAAGGCCTTGGTGGTCGCGATCTCGACCGGTCGGGCCGCCTCCGGGGTCTCGAGCTGCCCCGCCAGCGCTCTCGCGGCAAGCTGCTCGCGGCGGCGCGCCTCCTCGAGTCCGAGCGGCTTGGCCTCGCCGGGCACCTCCTCCCGACCGTACTTCCAGCGCAAAAACCGCAGCCCCGTCTGCGGGTAGAGGGCATAGCAAAGCACGTCGCCGACGTCGCGGGCGACGCCGCGCGTGGCCGCCCGCGCCGCCGCGAGCTCCGGTTCCAGCACGTCGCCCGGACGGCAGGTGATCGGCTCCTGGCCGCGCTCGTAGCCCGCCAGCGCCTCTCTCCGGACGGCCTCGTCGACCGGCGCCGGCGGCCGCCCGTAGAGACCGTAGAGGTAGTCCTTCACCTGCGCCGAGACCATCTTGTAGCGCCCGTGAAGCACGTTGAAGACGGCCTGCGTACCGACGATCTGGCTGGTCGGCGTGACCAGCGGCGGGTAGCCGAGCTCCTGACGGACGCGCGGCAGCTCCTCGTGCACCTCGCGCAGCCGGTCCAGGGCGTCGGCCTCCTTGAGCTGGGCGATCAGGTTGGAGGTCATGCCGCCGGGAATCTGGTGGGAGAGCACGCCGGTGTCGATCACCGCCATCTGGTTCATGGCGAGGAACCGGCGGTACTTCGGTGCGATCGACTCGAGGTAGCGACCGATCTCGAAGAGCCGCTCCAGGTCGAGGCCGGGATCGCGGTCGGTGCCGCGGAGCGCCGCGACGATCGGCTCGCACGCCGGCTGCGACGTCCGCTCGGCCCAGGGCGCGAGCGCGGTGTCGATGATGTCGACGCCGGCTTCCACCGCCTTGAGCAGGCTCATCGCGCCCATGCCGCTCGTGTAGTGGGTGTGCAGCTCGACCGGGCAGTCGAGCGCCGCCTTCAGGGCTGTGACCAGGTCGTAGGCGTCCAGCGGCGCGCACAGCCCGGCCATGTCCTTGATGCAGATGCTGTGGGCGCCCATCTGGCGCAGGATCTTGGCCTTCTCGACGAAGTAGTCGATGTGGAAGACCTCACCGCCCAGGCGCGGCTGGGTGAGCGAGTAGCAGATGGTCCCCTGGATGTGCTTGCCGGCCTTCGCGATCGCCCGGTAGGACGCCTCGACGTTGCGCTCGTCGTTGAGCGCATCGAACACCCGGAAGATGTCGATGCCCACCTCGGCGGCATGCTCGCAGAACGCCGCGACCACGTCGTCGGCGTAATTGCGGTAGCCCACCAGGTTCTGGCCGCGCAGCAGCATCTGCAACGGCGTGTCCGGCATGAGCCGCTTCAGGACCCGGACGCGCTCCCAGGGGTCCTCGTTCAGAAACCGCGTGGCGACATCGAACGTGGCGCCGCCCCAGACCTCCATGGCCGAGAAGCCGACCCGGTTCATCGCCTCCGCGATCGGCTCCATGTCCTCCGTGCGCATGCGGGTGGCGAACAGCGACTGGTGGCCGTCCCGGAACGTCGTGTCCATGATCTTGACCGGGTGGTGCGCCGCGGCCGCCGGCCTGGCCCCCGTGCGGGGATCACTTCCTGCCATGAATCGGATCTCCTCGAGAAGCCTCGTGGGTTGTCCACACCCCCACCACGATGCCGCCGGTTCCGCGGACGCCCGGCGTTGCCCGCCTAGCGGCGCAGCGGTGCCGTCAGACGCGGAGAACGGGGTTGGGGGGATTGTAGTCGGTCCCGAACCGGGGGTCAAACCAGCAGTTGCCGCCCGGCCCGCCCGCGGGGGACCGCCCGCTGCGCCGGCGCCGACCTTCCGCTCGCCGGCCGAGGCGTTCCCGCTGCCGGCCCGGCCCCCCCCCGGGCGGCCGCCGCCACGCGCGCCACGACCGCCCCCGGGGCCGCGCCACGCGCCACCGGAAGCCCGCCGGCGCCCCCGGATCAGCTGCCCCGGACGAAGTCGAGAAGCAGGTAGCCGAGGAGGACCGCCACCGCGATGAGCGCCGCGGTCCCGATCAGCCAGCCGCGGGACCGGCGCTCCTCGGCGTGCACCTCGCCCCCCAGGCGGGTCAGCGCGCGCGGCACGGTCGTGAGCACGAGCGTCTCGAAGCCGCGGCCCAGACGAGCCAGCGGATGGAGAAGGAGCCACATCAGCGCTTGTGCCCCCTTGCGGTAGGTCCACTCGGCGTCGATGTTGGTCGACCGGAGCTCGGGCGGATAGAGCCCGGTGAGCTTGAGACCGGTGAACGCCATTGCCGACCAGAACAGGAGCTGCGACTGCGTGATGACGTGGGTGAGGTCGTAGGGCTGGTAGTCGTTCACGAGCGGCAGCAGCCGGTAGAGAAACACGTTCGGCAGCATCCCGTTGAAGAGGCACAGCGCCGCCGCGATGCCCATCGCCAGCAGCATGTGGAGCGGTGCCTCCCGGCAGCGGATGCCGCTGTCGTGCGCGTAGAACGCGAAGAACGGGATCTTGATGCCCGCGTGGTGGAAGACGCCGGCCGAGGCGAACAGCAGCAGGAACCACTGGACGTCGAAGTCGTGCTCCGCCAGCGCCGCCATCACCATCGACTTCGAGACGAAGCCGCTGAACAACGGAAACGCCGAGATCGACGCCGCCCCCACGAGGCACAGTCCGGCCGTCACCGGCATGGACTTGTAGAGGCCGCCGAGGTCCGAGCCGTTGATCTTGCCGGTGCGGTGAAGCACCGCGCCCATGGACATGAAGAGGAGCCCCTTGAACAGCACGTCGTTGAAGGCGTGCGCCACCGCGCCGTTCACCCCCAGGGCCGTCCCCACCCCGACGCCCGCCACCATGAAGCCGATCTGGTTGATCATCGAGTAGCCGAGCACCCGGCGCAGATCGTTCTCGATCACGGCGAAGAAGATCGGGAAGCACGCCATTGCCGTGCCGATCCAGACCAGCTCGGTGGTGCCCGCGAACGAGCGGGCGAGCGCGTAGACCGCCACCTTCGTGGTGAACGCGCTCAGGAATACCGTGCCGGTCGGAGTGGCCTCCGGATAGGCGTCGGTCAGCCAGTTGTGGAGCAGTGGGAAGGCGCACTTGATGCCGAAGGCGGCGAGCATCAGCTTGGCCGCGAGCGGCAGCGCCAGGACGTCGAGCCGGCCTGGATTCAGCGCGCCGAAGGTGACCGAGCCCGTCTCGTGCACGTGCACCAGGATCCCGGCGAGCAGCAGCAGCCCCGACACCACGTTGACCATCAGGTAGCGCATCCCGGCGCCGTAGGCGCGCGCACTCTTGCGCGCCCAGATGAGGAACACCGAGGTGACGGCCAGCAGCTCCCAGCAGACGAACAGCGTGATCAGGTCACCGGCGAACACCGCGCCCAGCGCGGCGCCGGCATAGGTGACCGCCGCCACCTGCTCCACGGCGCCCTTCACGTGCAGCGCGAACAGGATCCCGAGGAAGGCGGCGATGTGGAAGAGCACGCCGAACAGAAAGCTCATGCTGTCCACCGCGCCGTCGTCCATCCGGACCAGGATCAGCCGGTGGCCGAACAGCTCGAGCCCCCCCCAGTTCGCCCCGTCGTGGAGCGCCAGCAGGTTCACGGCGCCGAGCAGGGGCAGCGCGAGCAGCCAGGCGGCGCGGAGCTTGCCGCGGAGCAGCGGAATCAGCAGCGCGCCGGCGAGGAAGACCACCGCGGGAGGAACGCTACCGATCATAGTAGTCCTCCGCGCGCATGACGAGCTTGCGCAGCTCCTTCGCGGCGAGCACCAGGAACACGCAGCCCACGAAGCCGTAGAACCCGTAAAACCCGAACAGGCGCTCCGCGCCGTAGTGCACCCGCTTGGTGTAGCAGAGATCGAGCAGCAGGAGCGCCACGCAGATGCCGGCGAGAAGGCCGATCACCCGCTTCACGTTGCGCGGATTGTCGAAGAGGTGCCTTCTCTCCTCGCGACGTTCCTGCTCGTCCATGGGCCTAGGCACTGCCGTCACCTGAGAATCTGGTTGGAGAACTGGAACACCAGTTCCGGATAGACGAAGAGCACGAGACAGCCCGCCGCGGTCACCACGATCGGCAGCACGCACGCCAAGGGCGCCTCCTGGACGCCGCCCCGGAGCACCGCGTGGGTGGGCTCGTCGATGAACCCCCGGATGGCGATCGGCAGGAGGTACGCGACGTTGAGGAGCGAGCTCACCAGGAACACCCCCAGCAGCGCGATCCGGTCCGCCTCCAGCGCCGCGAGCCCGAGAAACCACTTCGACCAGGCCCCGCCGAGCGGCGGCAGGCCGATCACGCTCAGCGCGCCGACGAGGAAGCAGGCCGTGGTGACCGGCATCACCCGCCCGATGCCCCGCATGTCGCTCACCTCCGTCAGGTGGTGCGCGGTGTAGATGGCGCCGGCGCAGAAGAACAGCGTGATCTTCCCGAAGGCGTGCATCGCGATGTGCAGGCTGCCGCCGACGATGCCGAGCCGCGATCCCATCACCGCGGCGAGCACGATGTAGCTGAGCTGGCTCACCGTGGAGTAGGCCAGCCGCGCCTTGAGGTTGTCCTTGGTCAGCGCGACGAGCGAGGCGACGATCACGGTGCCGCCGGCCAGCCAGCACAGCGCGTCGCCGAGACGCTCGCGGGAGATGAAATCCACGCCAACCGTGAACACGGCGATCTTGAGCACGATGAACACGCCGGCCTTCACCACCGCCACCGCGTGCAGCAGCGCGCTCACCGGGGTCGGCGCCACCATCGCCGCCGGCAGCCAGAAGTGCAGCGGCATCACCGCCGCCTTGCCCGTGCCGAGAACGAACAGCACGAGCAGCACGGCCGCCACGGCGGGCGTCACCTTGCCCTCGAGAATCCCGCCCTCCCGGAAATCGACCGTGCCCGTGACCGCGTAGGTCCAGATGATCGCGAGCAGCATGAGGCAGGTCGAGGTGAACACGAGAATGCCGAGGTAGATGCGGCCCGCGCGGATGGCCTCCGGGGTCTCCTTGTGGGCGACCAGCGGGAAGGTGGAGAAGGTCAGCGCCTCGTAGAAGAGAAAGAGCGTGAACAGGTTGGCCGAGAACGCGATCCCGAGCGCGCTGGCGATCGCCACCGCGAAGCAAGTATAGTAGCGCGTCTGCTTGTGTTCGCGATTGGCCCGCAGGTAGCCGAACGAGTAGATCGAGTTGAAGATCCACAGGAACGAGGCGATCAGCGCGTAGATCATGCCCAGCGGCTCGACGACGAGCGCGAGCCGGATGCCCGGCACCTCCTCCACCAGGTCCACCGCGGGGCGCTCGCCCTGGAGCACCCCGGGAGCCAGGCTCGCCACCACCGCGAATGTCGCCAGCGCCGTCACCAGCGTGACCGTCTCGCGCAGCTTCGGCCAGCGGCCCGTGAGCCCGACGAGCAGTGCGCCCAGTCCGGGCACGGCCAGTGCGAGGGCAGGGGTGATCGCCGCCGTCATTCGCCGACTCCCAGGGCCACGGCCGCGGCCTTGGCCGTGGCCACGGTGAACGTCGCGTGCAGCCCGAAGTAGAGCGAGGCGCCGATCAGCACCCAGGTCGGCACGAGCAGCGCGAGCGGCGCCTCCCGGACCGGAAGCGACGGATTCTCCGGGACCGCGAAGTAGAGCGCCTCGACCACCCGCCAGACGTAGAGGAGCGCGAGGATCGAGCCCACGAGGATCACGACCGCCAGCGGCCAGGCGTCGCCGTGGAGGCAACCCGCCACCAGGTACCATTTGCTGATGAACCCGGCCGTGGCCGGCACACCCACCAGCCCCATGCCGCCGACGACGATGGCCGCGGCCGTGAGCGGCATGCGCCGACCGAGGCCGCGCAGCTCGCCGATCGTGGCGCCGCCCAGCCGGTAGACGACCGCCCCCAGCGCGAGGAAGAGGCCGCCCTTCATGACGGCGTGGTTGAAGACGTGGACCACCGCCCCGGTGACGCTGGCGTGGTTATGAAGCCCCAGCCCCAGCATGATGTAGCCGATCTGCGCCACGCTCGAGTACGCCAGCAGCCGCTTGATGTTGTTCTGCCGGATCGCCAGCACCGAGGCGACGAGGATCGCCAGACACGAGAACCCGATCAGGAACACGTCGGCCGACAGGAAGTCGAAGGTCACCCGGAGCCCGAAGACGGTGAACAGGAAGCGAAACGTCATGTAGGCGCCCACCTTGGTGGCCGTGGCGGCGAGGAACGCCGTCACCACCGAGGGCGCATAGGTGTAGGCGTTGGGCAGCCACATGTGCAGCGGGAAGAGCGCCACCTTGAGCCCCAGCCCGGTGACGATGAGCGCGAACGCCGTGAGCACGACCCTGTCGCTCTGGAGCCCGGCCAGCCGGTCGGCCAGGTCCACCATGTTCAGCGTGCCCGTCTTCATGTAGAGGTGGCCGATGCCGAGCAAGAGGAAGGTGGCCCCGACCGTCCCGAGGATGAGGTAGCGGAAGGCGGCGGTGAGCGCGCGCCGGTCCTTCTGCACACCCAGCGCCACGAGCGTGTAGGTGGACAGCGAGGCGATCTCGAGCAGCACGTAGAGGTTGAAGGCGTCGCCGGTGATGGTGATGCCCAGCAACCCCGTCAGGCAGAGTAGCCACGCGGAGTAGAAGAAGCGCCAGCGCTCGGCGGGAATCTCGGCCGCCACACTCAGCCGCGCGAAGACCGCGCAGACGGCGGCGATGCCGGACACGATCGTGAGCACGAAGGCGTTGACGGCGTCGACGCGGTAGACGATGCCCCAGGGCGCCGGCCAGCTGCCCATCGCGTACTCCACCGGCGGCGCGCCGGCCACGAGCACGCGGCCCAGCAGCGTCGCCGACAGGGCGAACACCGCCCAGGTCACCAGCAGGGTGAGCAGCCACGGCAGGTGGCCGCGGCCGAGAAAGAGCGCCACCAGTCCCGCCACAAGCGGCACCACGACGATCAGCGCGGGAAGGTGCGGCGCGATCATAGCTCCTCGAACTCCCCGAGCTCATCGGCCTCGACGGTGCCGAACTCCTTCTTGATGGCGATCACCAGCGCCAGCGCCACCGCCGTGGTGCTCACCGACACCACGATCGCGGTCAGGATGAGCACGTGCGGCAGCGGATTGGTGTACGGCTGGCCCTCCCGGAGCGCCTCCCAGTAGATCGGCGCGGTGCCGCCTTTCTTCACCGCCATCGAGATGTAGAAGAGGAACACCGCCGTCTGGAACATCCCGAGCGCGATGACCTTCTTCACGAGGTTCGGCTTGGCCGTCGCCCCGTAGAGCCCGATCATCATCAGCACGACGTAGATCAGGTAGTTGTAGTGGTACTGGAGGAACCACTCCATCGCTCAGGACTCCGCGAACTCGCGAAACAGCGTGATCATCACCGCCGCCACGGTCATCCCCACGCCCAGCTCCACCAGCGTCATGCCGAGCGCCTGCGCCGCCCCGGGATCGTGCGGGGCGTGCATGAGCGCGTAGTAGTCGAGGAAGTTGCCGCCGCGCACGAGACACCAGACGCCGACGCCCGCGTAGAGGAGCACGCCGGCCGCGGCCAGCACGTCCGTGGTGCGCTTGGGGACGATCGCGGTGGAGGCCTGGATGCCGTGGACGAGCGTGTAGAGCACGAAGGCCGACGCCAGGATCACGCCCCCCTGGAAGCCGCCGCCCGGCCCGCCCTCGCCGTGGAAGATCACGTAGAGCCCGAACACCATCATGAACGGCATGAGCACCCGGGCCGTGGTCCGGATCACGACGTTGTCATCCATCGCCAGCCGTCTCGCTCTCGTCTCGTGGCCGCGCGCGCGGCGCCCGCCGGCGCCGCCGCCGGAACAGCCGGCCCTTCTCGCGCGGCGCGCCGCGCAGCAGGATCAGGCTGATCCCGGCGGTAAAGATCACCGCCGTCTCGAACATCGTGTCGTACCCGCGGTAGCTTGCCAGCACGGCGGTCACCTGGTTGGGCACGTGGTGGCCCATGTTTGCCAGAGGCGCCCCGGGTCCGATCTGGTCGCCGTGGGGCGCGTTCTGCGCGATGTACTCCGGCGCCACGTGGCCGTGGATGGGGGCGGCCGGATCGCCGAACCGGGGCATGTCCTGGATGCCGTAGACCAGCGCCGCCCCGGTAGCGACGCAGATCCCGAGCGCGGGCCAGTGCACGCGCGGTTCGCGGCGCTCCTCCCGCCCGGTGTAGACGAGCGTGCCCACGAGCAGCACGGTCGTGATCCCCGCCCCCACTGCCGCCTCCGTGAAGGCGACGTCCATGGCCTGCATGTTGTACCAGACGATGGCCATGAGCAGGCTGTAGATGGACATCAGCAGCACCGCGCCAAAGAGGCTGCGGGTCCGGATGACCGCCACCGCCGTGATCCCCAGCAGGGTGAGCAGCAGCATGTCGACCGCGATCATCATCGGCGCGGCTCTCCCTTCCGCCAGGGCACCCGGCCGTCCTGCTGCGCGCCGCGCGCCACCGCGTGGGTGGCGGTCGGCGAGGTGACGATGATGAAGCCGGTGATCAGCAAGAGTCGGACGACCACCGCCGGCGTGTTCACCGAGAGCGAGCCGGCGTGCGCCACCGTGTAGAGCGCCAGGCCGAGGAAGATCAGCAGCTGGGCCAGCGTGTCGCCCTTTCCCGAGCAGTGGGCGCGCGTGTAGAAATCCGGCATGCGCAGCACGCCGACGGCGCCGGTGACGGCCACCAGCGCCCCCAGGAAGAGGCTCGAGGCGGCAACGATGTCGAGGAGGATCATCCGGAGGCTACCCCAGTCGCTGGTACTCGATAAACTTGAGGATGGCGAGCGTGGCCAGGAAGTTGATCAGCGCGTAGACCAGGGCGATGTCGAGGAAATCGGGGCGCTCGTAGACAAAACCGAGCAGCGACACCAGGATCACCGTCTTGGTGCCCAGGGCGTTCGTGGCCAGGATGCGGTCGAACGCCGTGGGTCCGAGCAGTGCCCGGACGAGGTAGAGCAGGATGGCGACGAGAATGGCGATCGACGCGGCGGCGAACATGGCCCTCCTACTCCAGGCTTCTTACCCGGTCGTGCATCTGCCCCGACACGAGCCCCTTCTCGCTCGCTGCGCTGAGCGCGTGCACGAGAAACTCGCCCTCCTCGACCGCCAGCGTGATCGTGCCCGGGGTGAGCGTGATGGAGTTGGCATAGAGCGTGGTGTGCAGGTCGGTGGTTGTCCGGTAGGGCACCCGGACCAGGCGCGGGTCGATCGGGAGTCGGGGATGCCAGACCCGCCAGAAAACATCGATGTTGGCGAGCACGATCTGGCCGAACAGCCAGGGCCAGTAGGTGATCGCGCCGGTGAGCAGCGGGTGCACGGGGTGCCCGCCCTTGACTTCGAACACGCCCTTGCGGCGCGCAAGGTAGACCACGAGCGCGCACGAGAACACGCCCGCGCCGATGAGGAAGGCGGTGTAGTGGCCGGAGAGCGCGAGCCAGAACACGAGGAGGACGGCGAACAGGTAGACAGTGCGCATCGGCCCCATCCTGCGCTCGGCAACCTTCTTTCCCTGCGATCAGGCGGGCGGCCGCGACCGGCCGGGGCGGGCCTGATGAACAGGCTAGAAGGATAGGAGATCCTCGCGGATTCGCAAGCTCGAAGCCCGGAGATTCGGCGGCCGACAATCGGGCGGCGCGACTCGCCTGCGCCACGCTCACCCGCACCCGCACCCGCCCGCGCCACGCACTCTCCCGCGCGCGCGTCCCGGACACCCCCGGCCGTCACAGCTGCCAGAGGTAGAGCACCGGCGAGCCCCCGCGGCCGAGGTAACTGTCGAGGTCGAAGATCGGGCCGACCGCGATCCGGTCAGCCAGCCGGGCGGAGAGCAGTGACTCCAGAAGGCCCCGCGGATCGTCGTAGCGGATCACGCGGAGGCTCTTCACCTTGGCGAGCTCCGCCGCCTTCGCGACCGCGTCGTCGAGACTGCCCAGCTGGTCCACCAGCCCCTTCTCGAGGGCCTGCCGTCCGGAGAGCACCGTGCCCTGGAGCGCGCGCACGTCCTCGGCGGCGATCTTGCCGCGCCGGCCCTCGGTCACGACCTGGACGAAGCGGTCGAACATCTCGCCGATGATGGCCTCAAGGTGCGTCCGTTCGGCCTCGGTCATCGGCCGGTACGGCGACAGGATGTCCTTGTGCGACCCGGAAACGAGCGCGTGCGTCTTGATGCCGAGCTTCCCGTCGAGCAGCCCTTGCATGTCGTGGTGCACGAGCAGGACGCCGATGGAGGCCGTGAGCGAGGTGGGCATGGCGACGATCCAGTCGGCCGGCGCCGAGATGTAGTACCCGCCCGACGCCGCGAGGTCCTTCATCTGCACCACCACAGGCACTCCGGGGTGCTCCTTCTTGAAGTCGACGATCGCCCGATAGATCAGATCGGACGCCGTGATGCCGCCCCCCGGCGAGTTCACCTCCACGATCAGCGCCTTCACCTTGTCGCGGGCGGCCCGCTTGAGCCGCTTGCGCACGGCGCTGACCGGATCCCGCCCCCGGCGGAACGGACCGTACCCCTCCTCCAGGATCACGCCCTCCACACGGATCAGCGCCGCCCGATCGCTCGCCTCGGCGTCGCCGGCCGCGAACTCGGTCTCGAGCCCGCGCTCGGGGATCGATTTGGGCATGGTCAAGGCAAGGAGCACGAACCCGCCCACGATCAGGACGATCCCGAGGAGTGCGATCACGGCCAGCGCCACGACGGCCACCGGCAGGGTGCTCGATCGGTGCTTGATGACGATGGGCGGCCGCTCGCCGCCGGGAACGTTCACGGTGTCCATGCTCGCCTCCTCGCCGTGCGAGAGGAAAGGATCGGTCGGACCGCCTGCGACTGGCCCCAGTGTAGATCAGACAGCCGGGGATTTCACCTCGGTTCCGGCGCCTTCCGGCACGCCGGCCGGCCGCGCCGCGCGCGGGCCCGTACGCGGCGCTTCGCCCGCCGGGGCAGGTCGCCTCGTCACGGGTCGACCAGCACCAGCATCGCGTTGAAGTTCCCGCAGCATGCGTGGTAGTTGTGGTTGGCCCGGAGCGGCGCGAGCGCCCCGAGCGGCCGGGGGTCGCCGAGCGAACCGAGCGCCCAGCAGGCGTACGCACGGGTGTGCGCGGAATGCCGGGAGGAGTCGAGGAGACCCGCGAGGGGGGCGATGGCGGTGCGGTCGCCGACCAGACCGAGCGCCTGGGTGAACGCGATGCGTGCCGCGTGGGACGGCTCCGACGCGAGGGCCGCGACGAGGGGCGGCACCGTTGCCCGCGCACGCAGCAGGCCGAGCCCGAGTGCGGTGTGCTCGCGAAGCTCGGGCGCGGCGTACTTGGCACGGATCGTGTCGAGCAGCGCTCCCGCCGCCGCAGAATGGCCGATCATGCCGAGCGCCACCGCGCAGTCCCCGCGGAACCGGACGGACCGCGCGCTCCGATACGCGGCCAGGAGCATCGGCCCTGCGTCGGCGTCGCCGGCAATGCCGAGCGCGATCGCGAATCCACCCCTGGCGTCGGGCGACCGGGTGCGCTCGAAGGCGGCCCGGAGCCGCTCTCGCCCGGAGCACAGCCGTTCGGGATCGGCCTCGGCGCGCGCGGACCGGGCGCCGCACGCGATGGCGAGACCGAGACCGCAATACACCTGGAGCTCCTGCTTCTCGCGAAAGAGCGCCAGGGTCAGCATGGCGTGGGCCTGGGCACCGCCCAGGTGGCCGAGCGAGATCGCCGAGAAACCGCGCGTCAGCCGGTCCCTGCCGGCCGTGAGCTTGCGGCCGAGGGCTTGCACGGCAGCCGGCTGCGGGCCGTCCGGTCCGATTCCTGCGGTCGCGAGCGCGAGCGCAGCGCTGCGTCCGAGCGCCGCGTTCCGGCTCGTCTCGAGCACGTCCACGAGGAACGCGACGTCGGTTGAGTCCGCGGCATCGCGGCTCGATTCGGCGAGGCGACCGACCGCGAGCACGGCCTGGGCGCGCACCCACTCGGCGGCGGGGCCGCCCGGCGCCGCGACGCGTCTGAGGTGGCCGGCGATCGCCCGCCGGACCTCCGCGCGCTCGCGAAACAGCCCGAGCGCGGCGACGCATGCCATCGGAATATGGTGGTCGTGGCTGCGATCGAGGCTCTGGCGAACCAGCGCGTCGCGCAGGGCGCCGTCCGCGTCGATCCCCGGATGCGCGTGTGCGAGCAATCCCAGACCCACGGCGGCAATGCCACGCAGCTCGTCGGTGCTCCTCCGGCCTCCGAGGAGCCGCCGTGCCGGCTGGCCGTCGTCGAGAAGAGCGAGGAGCGCGGTGCGCGCCTCGGGGTGCTGGAGGAGCGCCAGACCCATCGCCGCGCCTTCCCGCACCAGCTCGTCCCTGTCCGCCAGCGCCTCCAGCAGCCTGGGAAGACCCTCCGGCGCGCCCGTCTTCCCGATGGCGACGGCGGCGCGATAACGCACCGCGAGCGCATCATCGCGAAGCGCGGCGACCAGAGCGGGCAGCACGTGCTCTCGCACGCAGGCGCGACCGGGCCGGTCGGCGTCGATGGCGAGGCGCCCCGACTGGCGGCCGAAGAAGAAGTCAGTCGAGTCCGATTGAACCGACTGCTCCTCCGCCAGCCGCGCCTGCCGCTTCAGGAAGCGATCCTTGTTGTAGTCCCACCAGCAGTGCCAGCTCTCGCTCACGAGCGACGCCTCCGCGCTCCGGCGGGTCACGCCCGGGCTGCGGGTCGTGGCGCCTCGCGGCGCCCCGACGGGCCCAGCCCCGGCGGCCGCTCCGGGCGGCGTGGGCGCGCCCTTCGGCTCAGGCGCCGGTGCCGGCGACGGTGCGGGTGCCGGCGGCGCGGACGGAGGAGTCGTGGACGGCACGGGCGGTGCGGACGGCGGCGGCGCGGGAAAGCCCGGGATCGGATTGGGGGCAACGGTCCCCGACGGACCGTTGTAGCGCGGCTTTCAGCCGCACCCCACGCGGTCGGGCAAGGCGACGAGCAGGAAAGCGGAGACGGCAACCGCCAGGACCGCGATCGTGCGCATCCGTCGTTCCTCGCTTCCTGTCCGGGCCCGTCTGTCTGCATCGAGCCGCGCGGGCACGGCGGAGAGTCTAACGCACGGCGGCGGATCTGACCACCGCATAGCGCGGGCTTCGCCCGCAGCCCTCGACGATCAGCGATCAGTCGTCAGCTTGTGCCGCGCGGCCGCGAGCCAAACGGGACGTGCGTGTCCCGCATTGCGGCGCCCTGTTCGAAACGGGGACAGCGCGCGAGCGGGAGAGCACGGAACCACTCGGCTGACGGCGGCGGACGAGCAGGGCTACGTGATTCTCCGGACCATGAGGCGTAAACTTCTGTGCTCGGCGCGCAGAAACTCGGGTCTCGCGGTGTAACTCGCCTCGGCCGCTCGACTTGCCGATCGTTTCTCGCCGGCAACGAACGCTCCAGCGCCCCGCGTCGCGATGCCGATAGAACTGTCGGAAAAACCTTCGCGCCTCGAGAACGAGCTACCGGGTCTCTTTCAAGGAACCGCCACATGAACCTCTTCCCCGTGAGCAAGAAGAGCGCGGCCGATCCGGCCGTGCCGATCGCGCCGCCGCCCGACGAGCTGCGTCTCCGCCCGGACGGCGCGGCACCCGGCGAGCGTCTGCGGGCCAGCCGCGACCGCGCCGCCACCACCTCGACGCTCAACCCGCACCTCTCGTTCGAGGGCGAGCTCAAGTACACGGGCAAGGTCTCCGTGGACTGCGAGTTCCGGGGCAGCATCGTCACCAGCGACACGCTCCTCGTCGGGCCTTCCGCCGTCGTCCACGCCAACCTGACGGTCGGCGTGATCGAGATCAGCGGCAAGATCCACGGCGACGTCAAGGCCACCAAGAGCGTGAGGATCCTGTCGGGCGGCGAGGTGCACGGTAACATCGAGACGCCGACGATCTCGATGGAGGAAGGCGTGGTCTTCGAGGGCAGCTGCAGCCGGCCGCCGGACGCGCCGGCCCCGGCGCCGGAGAAGGTGACCCGGAGCGCCGCGCGCGCGACGCCTCCCATCTACCCTGCCGCGAGCACGGCGCCGGCCCCGGCACCGCGCACCGCGCCGTAGCGGCCCGCACGCCGCGCCGCCGCCGCTCCCGCCGGCCTGGCGCCGACGGGCGGCCAGAGGTCTCCGCGCTCTGGGCCCGCGCCGGAAGAACCTCCCGCGTTTCGCCGCGAGGTTCCTCTCGCGCGGACCCTCAGTGCACCGGCGTTCCCGGCAGCGGCTCGCCGTCCGGGTGGAGCAGCAGCGGCACACCGTCCGCCGTCTCCGCGGCGAGAATCATGCCGCGGCTCTCGACCCCCATCATCTGGCGCGGGGCGAGATTGGCCAGCACCACGACGCGCCGCCCCACTAGGGCGGCGGGATCGTAGTGTCCCTTGATGCCGGCCACGATCTCGCGCGTCTCGACCCCGAGGTCCACCACGAAGCGCATGAGCTTCTTGGTCTTCGGCATCTCCTCGGCCGCGCGCACCCGGCCGATCCGGATGTCCAGCTTCTGGAAGTCCTCGAACCCGACATTGTCCCTGAGCGGTTCCACCCCGGTCGGTTCCACGGTCGTTCTCCTGTCGCCGCCGGCCGCACGCGCGCCCAGCGCGGTGACCTCGGCCGCAATGGTCTCGTCGTCGATCTTCAGGAAAAGCCCTTCCGGCTCGCCGATGGCATGGCCCGGCGCGAGCGGCCGGTCGGCAAACGTGTCCCAGCGCTGCTGCGCGAGCGGGCGCGCCATGCCCAGCATGCTCCACAGCCGCTCGGTGGTCCCCGGCATCACGGGATGAAACAGCAGCGCCAGGGTGCGCAGCACCTCCGTGCAGACGAAGATCGCGGTGGCGCAGCGCAGCGGATCGTCCTTGCGGGTCGCCCACGGCCGCTTCTCGCTCAAGTAGCGGTTGGCGGCGTGCGCCAGCCCCATGATCGTCTCCATGGCCTGGCGCACGCGATAGGTGTCGTAGAGCTCGCCCACCGTGGTCGTCATCCCGCGGGCCCGCTCGAGCAGCGCCCGGTCCGCCTCATCGAACGGGCCCGGCGCGGGCACGCGGCCGTCCAGCTGGGACGCGATGAACTTCAGCGTGCGCATGGCGAGATTGCCGAACGTGTCGGCCAGCTCGCCGTTCACTCGTTTCTGGAAGTCCTGCCAGGTGAACTCGGTGTCGCGCGTCTCCGGCGCGCTGGCGGCCAGCGCGTAGCGGAGCGCGTCCACGGGGTACTTCGCGAGGAAGTCCTCGAAGTCGATGTACCAGCCACGGCTGGTGTTGAACTTGTCGCCCTGCAGGTTGTAGAACTCGTTGGCCGGCACGTTGTCCGGCAGGATGTAGGGGTCCGGCTGGCCCATGAGCATGGCCGGGAAGACGACGCAGTGGAACGGGATGTTGTCCTTCCCGAGGAAGTGCACGAGCCGGCAGTCGGGGTTTTGCCAGTAGTCCTGCCACGCATCGGGCTGTCCCCTGGCCCGCGCCCACTCGATGGTCGAGCTGATGTAGCCGATCGGCGCGTCGAACCAGACGTAGAGCACCTTGCCCGCGGCGTCGGGCAGCGGCACCTGCACCCCCCAGTCGAGATCGCGCGTGATGCAGCGCTCCCGCAGCCCCGTCTGGAACATCGCCTCCACGAAGCGGAGCACGTTCGCCTTCCAGCCGGTCTTGCCGCGGATCCACGCCTCGAGCCGCGGCTGGAAGTCCTGGAGCTTCAAGTACCAGTTCCGGCTCTCGCGCACCTCGGGCGCCGCCCCGCTCACCGCCGACCGCGGGTGTACGAGCTCCAGCGCGTCCAGCCAGGCGCCGCACTTCGGGCACTCGTCGCCGCGGGCCTCCCCGTGGCCGCACCGGGGGCAGGTCCCGAGCACGTACCGGTCCGCGAGGAACATCCGTTCCACCGGGTCGTAGAGCTGCCGCTCGGTCTTCAAGCTGATGTGCCCGGCCTTGAGCAGGTTCAGGAAGAACTGCTGGCTCAGCTCGTGGTTGAGGGGCCGCGAGGTGCGCGAGAAGTTGTCGAACCGGATCTGCATCCGGTCGAAGGTATCCTTGATGATCCGGTGGTACTTGTCGACCAGCACCTGGGGGAGGACGCCGGCCTTGCGCGCGGCGATGGTGATGGCCACGCCGTGCTCGTCGGTGCCGCAGATGTAGACGACATCGGAGCCCTTGAGACGGTGGAAGCGCACGAAGATGTCGGCCGGCAGGTAGCCCCCCACGATGTGGCCGAAGTGGATCGGCCCGTTGGCGTAGGGAAGCGCGCTGGTGACCAGGATCTTCCGGCGCTCGGCCATCGTGCCTTCCTCCGTCGAGCGCGGCCGCCGGGACACGGCGACCGACCGCAACGCGAAACCGGACGGAACCGAAACCGGCAAGGTCTCGTCCGCCCGCCGTACGGAGCCAAAGACTCCGTCATATCCTCTTCGCTGTCAAGCGCATACACGGTCGGAACGGAACACGCGAGCGCCGGGCACCCGCCGCGGCCCCGCGTCTCGGAAGCGGGCGGGGGAAGGCGCCGCGGCGCGCCCGTTCCCTGCGGCGGCGCCGTCCGACTTCGCCGTGTCCGCAAGACCGAGGTCCGCGTACCGCCGGTTCTTCCGGAGGTTCCGGCCTCCGTTCGGCCCGGATGCCGGCCCGTGACGAGGAAGGCTGGAGCCCCTGCCGGGGATGCCCTATATTTCCGCCGGACCGTTCCACGGACCCTCGGTATCGCCGTCGATCACCCCAAGCAGATGACCCGCTACTGACCCATTGGAGACCTCTTACATGAGCGAGGATCGCATTTACCCGCCCCCCCCGGACTTCGCCGAGAAGGCCTGGATCCCCAGCATGGAGCGCTACCGCGAGGAGTACGAGCGGTCCGTCAACGACCCCGAGGGCTACTGGGGAGAGGCGGCGGAGCAGTTCTACTGGAAGAAGAAGTGGAATCGCGTCCGGAGCTTTGACTTCACGGACCGGATCGACATCAAGTTCTACGAGGGCGCCAAGACCAACATCACCTACAACTGCCTGGACCGGCACCTGAAGTCCCACGGCGACAAGGTGGCGCTCCTCTGGGAGGGAAACGAGCCCGGCGAGGACCGCAAGTTCACCTACCGCGAGCTCCACGCCGAGGTGTGCAAGTTCTCCAACGTGCTCAAGGCCAAGGGCATCCAGAAGGGCGACCGGGTCTCCATCTACATGCCGATGGTCCCGGAGCTCGCCATCGCCATGCTGGCGTGCGCGCGCATCGGCGCGATCCACAGCATCGTGTTCGGCGGCTTCAGCGCCGAGTCGCTCTGTGACCGGATCGTCGACTCGACCTGCAAGATGGTGGTCACCACCGACGGGAGCTACCGGGGCGCGAAGCCCGTGCCGCTCAAGAGCAACGCCGACGAGGCGATGCGCCACGCCGCCGGGCAGGGTGCCAAGGTCGAGAACTGCATCGTCGTCAGACGCGTGGGCGACGCCATCCGCGCCGAGATGCAAGCCGGGCGCGATACCTGGTGGCACGAGGAGATGGCCGAGGTCTCCGCCGAGTGCGAGCCCGAATGGATGGACGCCGAGGACCCGCTCTTCATCCTCTATACCTCCGGCTCCACCGGCAAGCCCAAGGGCGTGCTGCACACGATCGGCGGCTACATGGTCTTCACGGCCCACAGCCACAAGCTGATCTTCGACTACCACGACCAGGACATCTTCTGGTGCACCGCCGACATCGGCTGGGTCACCGGCCACAGCTACATCGTCTACGGTCCGCTCGCCAACGCCGCCACGACCGTGATGTTCGAGGGCGTGCCCACCTACCCCGACGCCGGCCGCTTCTGGGACGTCGTGGACAAATACCAGGTGACGATCTTCTACACCGCGCCCACCGCGATCCGCGCGCTGGCCGCCCAGGGCGAGAGCTTCGTGAAGAGCCGCAGCCGGAAGTCGCTGCGTTTGCTCGGCACGGTGGGCGAGCCGATCAATCCCGAGGCCTGGCGCTGGTATTACGAGAACGTCGGCGACAGTCGCTGCCCCATCGTGGACACCTGGTGGCAGACCGAGACCGGCGGCATCCTGATCACCCCGCTGCCGGGCGCCACGCCGCTCAAGCCGGGCTCGGCCACGCTGCCCTACTTCGGCGTCAAACCGGTGATCGTCGATGACAAGGGCAACCGCCTCGAGGGTCCGGTCAGCGGGAACCTCTGCATCGAGGAGCCCTGGCCAGGCATGATGCGCACGGTCTACGGGCATCACGAGCGCTTCAAGGAGACCTACTTCACGATGTACCCGGGCCTCTACTTCACCGGCGACGGCTGCCGGCGGGACAAGGACGGTTACTACTGGATCACCGGCCGCGTGGACGACGTGATCAACGTGTCCGGCCACCGGCTGGGTACCGCCGAGGTGGAGAGCGCGCTCGTGCTGCACAGCGCCGTGGCCGAAGCGGCCGTGGTGGGCTACCCGCACGAGATCAAGGGCACCGGCATCTACGCCTACGTGACGCTGAATGCCGGCGTCGAGGCGACCGATGCGCTGCGCAAGGAACTCATCCAGCACGTCCGCAAGGAGATCGGTCCCATCGCGACGCCCGACGTGATCCACTGGGCCAACCACGGGCTCCCGAAGACCCGGTCCGGGAAGATCATGCGGCGCATTCTCCGCAAGATCGCGTCCAACGAGGCCGACCAGGTCGGGGACACGACGACGCTCGCGGATCCCACGGTGGTCGAGAATCTGATCGCCACCTACGGCAAGTGACCGGCCGGATCCCCCTCGCTCGGGGATGACCCCGCGGAGGCGGCTCGCTCGCCGCCTCCGCGCACCCCCGCGGGCGCACTCCCGCGGGCGCAATCCGCCCGCGCCACCCGAGCGCGCGCCTTTCGCGCGCGATACCCGCACCCGCACCCCCGCGGGCGCAATCCGCCCGCGCCACCCGAGCGCGCGCCTTTCGCGCGCGATACCCGCACCCGCACGGAACTCTCAGCCAAGCGCTATCTGGCCGCTGCCGATCGAACCCGCGCCGGAGCGTGCTAAGTTTCCGCAGAAGCGCAGACGGCCTGATTCCCGCGGATTTCCCGTCGCTGACAGGTGCTGCCGCGCAATACCAGGGCCCCGCCGCGCGGGGACCAGATCGGAAGGGAAAAGACAACGACATGAGTGCCAGAGGAGCCTTCAACCCGTTCGAGATGGCGCGTGCCCAGTTCGATCGGATCGCGGAGCTGATCGGCCTCGACGAGGCGGCCCGCGAGCTGCTCCGCAACCCCATGCGCGAGTACCACTTCAACATCCCGGTGCGCATGGACGACGGCAAGGTGAAGGTCTTTCGCGGCTTCCGCGTGCAGCACAACGACGCGCGCGGACCGGGCAAGGGCGGCATCCGCTTCCACCCGCAGGAGACGATCGACACGGTGCGAGCGCTTTCCATGTGGATGACCTGGAAATGCGCCGTGGTCGACATCCCGCTCGGCGGCAGCAAGGGCGGGGTGGTCTGCGACCCGCACCACCTGAGCGCGCGCGAGCAGGAAGCGATCTGCCGCGGCTGGATCCGGCAGATCGCCCGCAACATCGGGCCGGTTCAGGACGTGCCAGCGCCCGACGTGATGACGAACCCGCAGCACATGCTGTGGATGCTGGACGAGTACGAGACCCTCCTGGGCGGCCACTTCCCGGGCCAGATCACGGGCAAGCCCGTCGGCATGGGCGGCTCGCTGGGCCGCACCCAGGCCACCGGCTACGGCGTGATCTACACGCTGCGTGAGGCTTTGAACGAGCTCGGCCTGAGCCCCGGGGAGACCACGGCCAGCTTCCAGGGCTTCGGCAACGTGGCCCAGTACGCCATCGCCCTCTACCACGAGCTCGGCGGACGCACGCTGTGCGTGTCATGCTGGGACCACAGGGATCAGACCTCCTACTCGTTCCGCAAGCCGGGTGGCATCGATCTCGAGGAGCTGAGATCGATCACCGATCGGTTCGGCGGCATCGACAAGGACAAGGCAGAGAAGCTCGGCTACGAGCGGCTGCCCGGCGACGCCTGGCTCGAGCAGGACGTGTCGGTGCTGATCCCGGCGGCCCTCGAGCACCAGATCCACGCCGAGAACGTCCACCGGATCCGGCCCTCGGTGAAGGTGGTGGCCGAGGGTGCCAACGGCCCGACCACCCCGGAGGCCGACCAGGTGCTCGTCGAGCGGCGGATCTTCCAGGTTCCGGACTTCCTGGCCAATGCCGGCGGCGTGACGTGCAGCTACTTCGAGCAGGTCCAGTGCAATACCAACTACTACTGGGACCAGGACGAGGTGCTCGACAAGCTCGATCGCAAGATGACCGCGGCGTACCACGCGGTGAGCGATCTCGCCCGCGAGAGGAAGCTTCCCATGCGCGACGCGGCTTACTTCGTGGCCGTGAACCGCGTGGCGGCGGCGTGCCGCGCTCGGGGCTGGATCTGAGCCGGTCTGGAAAGGGGTCAGACCCCAGTCGTCACCCCCGCGGGCGCCCTCCGCCCGCGCCACGCAGCGCGCGCTCTCCGCGCGCGTCACCCGCACCCCCACCCGCACGCGCACGCGCACGCGCACGCTTGACCGCAATCGGGGGTCAGACCCCAGTCGTCACCCCCGCGGGCGCCCTCCGCCCGCGCCACCTCAGCGCGCGCCCTTCGCGCGCGTCACCCGCACGCGCACACGCACCCGCACCGCGCGCCCGACACCCCCACCCCCACCCGCACTCTCACTCCTCTCCCCTCTCTTCTCTTCTTCGTGCTCTTCGTCTCCTTCGTGGTCTTCGTGTTTGACTCGCCCGCGCCGACCCCACTCCCCGCCCTGCCCCGTCTCCTACCCGAAGTAGTCGGGCGCGTTGCCCGGCCGCCACTTGATGTTGCAGCCGATGCTCGGCTTCTGCTCCGCCGGTACCGGCCGCCCGGCCAGCACGGCTTCCAGCGCGCGCCGGAGATCCTCGCCGGTAACCGGCACCTCGTTTCCCGGCCGAGCGCCATCCATCTGCCCGCGGTAGGCGAGCTTCCGGTCCCGGTCGAAGAGGAAAAAGTCGGGAGTGCAGGCGGCACGGTAGGCCTTGGCCACCTCCTGGCTCGCATCCACCAGGTAGGGGAACGTGTAGCCGCCTTCCCGGGCCTCCACGGCCATCTTGTCGGGCGCATCCTCCGGGTAGGCCGCGAAGTCGTTGGAACTGATGGCGACGATCGCCACCCCCTGCTGCTGGTAGTCGCGGGCCAGCGCCGCCAGTCCCTCCCGGATGTGCTTGACGAACGGACAGTGGTTGCAGAGAAACGCCACGAGGAGGGCCGGTTTCCCGGCGAAGTCGTCGAGCGCGTGGATCCGGCCCGCCGGATCCGGCAGCCGGAAATCCGGGGCGGGCGTGCCGAGCGATAGCATCGTCGAGGAGGTCGCGGCCATCGGAGAGCTCCTTTCCGGAAACGGGAACCCGGTCGCGGAAGGAATACCGCGCAGCCGCGGTGGATTCGAGGGGCTTCGGCGCTCCCGCGGCACCCCCTGCCCCCCCCGAGCCCTGCCCGGATAGGGCGTTGATCGGCCCGGCGCGCGGCCGGTAGAATAGCTGCCACATCGAGGATGGTTCGAGTCCAGTCCAGCAAGCAGACCGAAAGGAGATGGACATGCGCGCTGCCGTTCTCTGTCTCGTCGTGATGTCGCTCGCCGCCACGGCGGCTCCTGCCCAGCCCCACTCGCACGGCTGGTTCGTGCCGGGCTACCGGCACATCCACTACGTCAGTCCGCAAGGTGCGGTGACGTCGGTCAGCTTCACGACCAGCTACGTGTACGCCGCGATCATGAACTGGGACAACCGCACGGTGCTCGCGTTTGACTACTCGCTCAACGCGATCCTCCAGATCGACCCTCAGAACCTGACGGTGGTGGGCACGCTGCTCAAGGATCCCCTCCTGACCGCGACCACGGCAGTGGCCGACATGGTCTTCGATTCCAACGGCGATCTCTTCGTGGCCGGCACCACCGGCCGGCCCGGCATCTCGCGGACATCGGTCACCAACCCCGCGCTGACCCCGATCGTCAACACCGCCCCACTGGCCACCGTGGGCAACATGTCGCTCGACCCCGACACGGGCGAGCTCATCGCCGTGCCGGGCTTGACGGCCGGAACGGTCTGCTATCTCGTGCGGCGGGACGGCTCCACGTTCCAGACGCTCGGCACCGGCTTCGTTACCCGCTACGGCACCTACCGGCACATCCCGACCGGCGATATCTACTCGGGTTCGTGCTGCGGCAGAAGCGGCGGCGGCTCGAATGCCGCCCTGGTCCGGCTCGCGGCCGGCACCACCGTGGCCACGACGCTCTTTCCGAACGACACGATCCGCGGCGCCTACTCGCCCTGGCCGGACCGCGCCAGCGCCGCGACGCAGCGCCTGATCGTCGCCACCTGGCGCGATACCGGCAGCCCGGGCGCCGACGGCCTCTGGCAGGTGGACATCGCCACGACCACCATGAGCAAGCTGGCGACCATCACCACCGGCAACACGCACAAGGCCGTGCACGTGTTCGGCCGGAACCTGCAGACCGTGCGCGTGGCCCAGGGCCAGTGGGCGGTGCGGCTGAGCTTTCCGGGAATGGCCGGGATGGGCTACGCGGTGGCGCTCAGCATCAGCGGCACCCGGCCGTTCCCGCGGCTCGCCGACGGGCGGGCGATCCCGATCACGCCCGACATCTTCACCGCGACGAGTCTTTCCACGGGCCTGGCGCCCTACTTCACCCACAACATCGGCGCGCTCAATGCCAGCGCACAGGCGGCGGCACTCGTCGACGTGAGCACGCTCGGCAAGGGGTTGAACGGAATCAGGCTGTTCTTGCTGGCAGCCGTGCTCGACCCCAAGGCGCCGTTCGGGCTGTCGGTCATCGCCGATCCCGTGGCGCTGGTGATCGAGGGCCTGTAGGCCGCCGGCGCACGGCCGAAACAGCGCGAGGCTCCGGCACGGAGCCGGAGCCTCGTCGCACGGTCGCGTCCCGGGCGAACCGGGGTGCGGAGCCACCCATAGGGGCCGGGGAGCGGTTCCCCCAGAGTGGGGTCAGGCCTTCTTGCCCGGGCCGAACATGTCGAGGAGCTGGATGCGGGCGCGCTGCATGCGGCGGAGCATGATGGCGGAGAACCGCTTCATCATCTCGTAGCCCATGGCGGGATCCTCCTCGAACTTGCCGCGCAGACACCGGGCGTCCATCGCGATCGCCTTCGTGTCCTCCACGGCGCGCGCCGCGTAGTGCCACCGGTACGGAGGAAAGAGCCAGGACCAGCCGAGCACCTTGCCGGGTCCAATCGTCTCGATCGTGATGACACCGCGATCCGAAGACTCGATATCAATGGCCACCTTGCCGGACTGGATGATGTAGAAGTGATCCGCAGGATCATCCTGGTTGAAGATGTTCTTGCGGGCAGCAAAGTGCGCGTTCGAGGCGCACCCGACCAGCGAAGTGATGTAGTCGGCCTTCATGCCCTCAAAGAACGGGTGCTCCCTCAGCAGTGTCTCCACCGTGCGGATTTCCATGGGCGCTCTCCTCAGTCAAGTCTCTTCTCGGGCCGTCCTTCGGCGCACGTGCGAAACCAGGCCGGCGGCAAAGACTGCCGCGTGCTCGGGCAGATCGGCAGCCCCGTCATTCCGACCACTCCTTCGCCAGTCCACCATCCCCGATCCCGGATCCCACTCTTACCGGAATCCGCAGCCATGATCAACAGATATTTGGCGTGAAACCGTTGACCCCGTTCACGATGGTTGTAGCTTTTCCGGAGCCTCCCGGCCGGGGCCGGGATATGGAACGGAAAGCGTTCAGATTCGCCGCACGGTCGCCTGCCTTGCCCCGCTTTGCGGAGCGCCTTGCGGACGGTCAATCGGCAGCCGCGATACAGATGGAAGCGGTGCTCGTGCCGCAACCTGTCCGCCGCAGCTGCCTCCGCCGCAGCTGCCTGGCGCGCCCGTTCGGCGCCGCGCCCGTTCCAGTGACCAGCGCGCCCGGGAGCACGAGCCGTCGGCGTCAGGACTGCGCGCCGCACGAGTGCGGACCTGCCGGCGGAGAGGCTGCCGCTTTTCCGCGCAAGTCGGGAACGGAGAACGAGATACTACCACGGCCGAACCGGGAGTCGGCGCCGGACTTGCCCGCCCCGCGGGCGCGCGCGGCCTCGTCCTCCCGGTCGCCTTCGGCGCCTTTGAGGAGGATGCTCTCGTGACAGTCCGAGTCGTACCGCGAGCCGCTCTGGATGCCTGGGTGAACGACCTCGTCCAGCGGCAGAAGGTCTACGGCGTGCAGTTGAAGGAGGAGCGCTTCGCCTTCGGCCCGCTCGTGCGGGCGGCAGACCTCCGCCTGGACTACGACGTCACCCTGCTGCCGCCCAAGAAGTACTTCCTGCCGCAGCGCGAGGTGCTGAGCCGGTTTGACCGCTTCAAGGTCGAGTTCGAGCCGGTGCTCGCCGACGAGCCCTTCGTGCTTCTCGGCGTTCACCCTTACGACTTCGAGGCGATCCGGCAGCTCGATGCGATCTTCTCCCGCAACCACCCCGACGCGCACTACCTCACCCGGCGCCGGAACGCGACCATCGTGGTCTCGGATGTGGAGACGCCGTCTCAGGACGTGTTCGCCGCCTGCATGGGCACCGCCACCGCCGACTGCATGGACGGCTGGGACGTGCTGCTCACCCGGATCGCCGACGCCACCTACGCGGTCGAGGCGCGGACGGAGAAGGGCACGGCCCTGGTGGGCCAGATCCAGGGGACGAAGGGGGCCGGCGAGGCCGATCTCGAGCAGCGCCGCGCCGTCTGGGATCGAAACCGCGACGTCCTGAAGAAGCACCAGCTCCGCATGAACCCCGAGGATCTGCCCGACCTGCTGGCCCGGAGCTATGATCACCCCGTCTGGGAGGAGAAGGCAGCCCTCTGCTACTCCTGCGGCTCGTGCAATCTCGTCTGCCCGACCTGCTACTGCTTCGACGTGGCCGACGAGCTCCACTGGGATCTCCAGACCGGCGAGCGCACGCGGCACTGGGACGGCTGCATGCTCGAGAAGTTCGCGGAGGTCGCCGGCGGCCACAACTTTCGCGGCGGCAAGGCCGCGCGCTATCGCCACCGCTACTACCGCAAGGGCAAATGGATCCACGACTTGACCGGGGACATCGCCTGCGTCGGGTGCGGCCGCTGCATCAGCGCCTGCACGGCCAAGATCGCCAACCCCGTGGAGGTGTTCAACCGGCTGATGGAGGCCACGTCATGAGCGAAGCCACCGTCCAGAACAGAGCGCCTGCCGGCGCCGATGCGCCCCGGAGCATCTACCTGCCCGAGCCGGCCACGCTGGTCGACGTGCGCCCGATGACCAAGCAGGAGAAGTTCTTCCGCTTCCAGATGGCGCGCGCGGAGGGGATGAAGTACATGCCCGGACAGTTCGCCGAGATCTCGCTGCCGGGCATCGGCGAGTGTCCGATTTCGATCAGCTCCTCGCCCACCCGCAACGGCGACGGCTCCTTCGAGATGGTCATCCGCAGCGCCGGCGCGGTCACGGCCGCGCTCCATCGGCTCAGCCCCGGCGACCGGGTCGGCGTCCGCGGCCCCTTCGGCACGCACTTCCCGGTCGAAGACGAGTTCCGCGGCAAGGATCTCGTGTTCATCTGCGGAGGCATCGGTCTCGTGCCGGTGCGCTCGGCCATCCACTACGTGCTCGACCAGCGGGACGATTACCGGAAGATCACCGTCCTGTTCGGAGCCCGCTCGCCCGAGGAGCGCCTGTTCATCGGCGAGCTCTACGACCTGAAGACCCGCAAGGACGTCTTCTTCCAGGAGACCGTCGACGTGGCCGATCCCACCTGGGGCGGCAACGTCGGCGTCATCACCACGCTCATGCCGCAGCTGCGCCTGGAAGCCGACCGCACCGTGGTGATCATCTGCGGCCCGCCCATCATGTACAAGTTCGTGCTGCTCGAACTGCGCAAGCTCCAGGTCGCCAACCGGAACATCTACGTGTCGCTCGAGCGGCACATGAAGTGCGGCGTCGGCAAGTGCGGACACTGCCAGATCAACGGCCTCTACGCCTGCCAGGACGGGCCGGTGTTCAGGTACGCGGACATCTCGTCAGTTCGGGAGGCGATCTAGATGCGCAAGCCACGAATCGGTATCTTCGACTTTGCGTGCTGCGAGGGCTGTCAGCTGCAGATCGTGAACCTGGAGGAGGAGATCCTCGATCTCCTCGGCGTGGTCACTCCGGTGGAGTGGCGGGAGGCGATGTCCGACCAGGCCGAGAAAGGCGAGTCGTTCGACATCGCCCTCGTGGAGGGGTCGATCACGCGGGAGGAGGATGCGGAGCGGCTCCGCGAGATCCGCGCCCGGGCGAAGTTCCTGATCGCGCTCGGCGCCTGCGCGACCATCGGGGGGGTGAACAAGCTGAAGAACAACTTCGGCATGAACGACGTGAAGGAGACGGTCTACGGAGAAGCAGCCGATATGCCGCACCTCGAGACCATGCCGACCAAGGCGCTCCACGAGGTGGTCCAGGTGGACTACATGGTGCACGGCTGTCCGATCGAGGCGGCCGAGCTGGCCCATGTCGTGAGGACCCTCCTCGCCGGCAAGACGCCGACGCTCCCCGCCTACCCGGTGTGCGTGGAATGCAAGCTCAAGGAGAACGCCTGCCGCTTCGAGTTCGGCGAGATCTGCCTCGGGCCGATCACGCGCGCCGGCTGCGGCGCGCGGTGCCCGTCGGAAGGCTCCTGGTGCTTCGGGTGCCGCGGGCTCGTGGATGACCCGAACACCCAGGCTGCCCGCGAGGTGATGGCCCACTACGGCAAGACGATCGACGATCTCCGCGGCAAGATGCTGCTCTTCAACAGCAAGTAGGAGAAACGCCCCGATGAGCCGAACAGTCGAGTTCGATGTCCACCACGTGACCCGGGTCGAGGGGCACGGCAACATCAAGGTGCGGGTGAAGAACGGGACCGTCGACGAGGTGCGCTGGCTGGTGCCGGAGGCGCCGCGCTTCTTCGAGGCCATGGTGCGGGGCCGGAGCTGGGAAGACATCCAGACGGTGGTGAGCCGCATCTGCGGCATCTGCTCGGTGACGCATTCGCTCGCCTCGATCAAGGCGGTCGAAGCGGCGCTCGGCGTCGAGATCTCCCGGCAGACCGACCGGCTGCGCATCCTGGCCCACTACGGCGAGCAGGTCGAGAGCCATGTCCTCCACGTCGGTTACCTCGTCGCGCCGGACCTCCTCGGCCAGAAGTCCGTCGTGCCGCTGGTGACAAGCCACCCCGAAGTGGTGCAGACGGTGATTGCACTCCACAAGCTCGGCAACCACATGATGGAGGTGCTCGCCGGCCGCAAGACCCACCCCATCCGCTTGAAGCCGGGCGGGTTCGCGAAGCTCCCCACCGAGGCGGAGCTCCGCGACCTCAAGGCGCGGCTCCAGGCGGCGGTGCCGCAGCTCGAGGCCCTGGCCGAGGTGATTCTCAGCCTCGCCGGCGAGCTCCCGGATTTTCGCCGCGAGACGGAGTACATCGCGCTCGTCAACCCGCCGCACTATCCCTTCTACCACGGCCAGATCGGCAGCACGGACACCGACGAGCGGGTACCGGTAGCCGAGTTCGAGCGGGTGGTCAACGAGTACGTCTCGCCGCAGTCCACCGCGAAGTGGACCCGCTGGCATCGCGACGCCTACGGCGTCGGGGCGCTGGCGCGCTTCAATCTCAACGCCGAGCATCTCGCGCCGCTCGCCACGAAGGTGGCGGCTTCCTTCGGGCTCGAGAAGGGCTGCACGAACCCCTACTTGAACAACGTGGCGCAGCTCGTGGAAGTCGTGCACGTCGTCGAGCGAAGCATGGGGATCGTCGACGAGCTGCTTGAGGCCGGAATCCGTCCGGAGAAGCCGCACGTCGAGCCACGGGCAGGTGTCGGCGTGGGCTGCGTCGAGGCGCCGCGCGGCATCCTCTTCCACAAGTACGAGTTCGACGAGCGCGGCCGGTGCCTGGCCGCCAACATCTGCATCCCCACCAACCAGAACCACGCCAACATCCAGAAGGACTTCGAGGCGTTGCTGCCCGAGATCCTCGACGAGGAGGAGGACGCGATCCGGCTCAAGATGGAGATGCTGGTGCGGGCCTACGACCCCTGCATCTCGTGCTCGACCCACTACCTCGACGTCGAGTTCGTCTGAGCGCGCGCGGCGGGGCGCGGACCAAGCTGCCGCGGTTCGCGCCCCGCACCGCCCCCCGGGTCCTGTCCCGCGCGCCGGGAACGGGCTAAGGTTGTGCGTCCCGGGGCCGGGGCCTCCGGGGCACATTTCCCGCTGCCGGAGCTCGCCATGGTCGCCGCAATCGCCGTCCTCGGACTCGGCAGCCCGCTGATGACCGACGAGGGAATCGGGATCCGCATCCTCGAGGCGCTGGAGCGGCGCGCCGACCTTCCGGAGGACGTGGAGCTGGTCGATCTGGGGACCGGTGGGCTCCGGATCGTGCACGAGGCGGCCGGTCGGCGGAAGCTCGTCGTCGTGGACTGTGCCCGGATGGGCGAGCCGCCCGGCACGATCCGCCGGTTCACGCCGGAGGAGGTGCGCAGCCGCAAAGTCACCCTGCGCTGGTCGCTCCACGAGGGCGACGTTCTCGCCAACCTGGAGCTCGCCCGCCGCCTCGGGACCTGCCCCGAAGAGGTGGTCCTCCTCGGCATCCAGCCCGAGCGGGTCGCGCCGGGCCTCGAGCTGACGGCGACGCTCGCGGCCCGGCTCGAGGAGTACGTCGGGTGGGTGCTGGCCGAGCTCCGTCCCGCGGAGAAAGCAGGGCCGGAGCGTGCATGAGTTCTCGATCTGCCAGAGCCTCGTCGACGCGGCTCTGGAGGAATTCCGCCGGATCGAGCCGACCCCCGAGCGGATCACGCGCGTGCGCGTGGTCGCGGGGCGCCTGCACCAGCTCGTCCCCGAGTTCCTCCAGTCGGCGTACGAGGTGCTGACGAAGGACACGCCAGCGGAAGGCTCCGAGATGGAGCTCCGGCTGGTGCCGGTCACCGGCCGCTGCACGGCGTGCGGCTGGGAGGGCGAGATCGAGCCGCCGGTGTTCCAGTGCGCCGGTTGCGGCGCCTTTGCGATCGAGCTGTGTGGCGGCAAGGAGCTGTACCTGGACCAGATGGAGATCGAAGAGCGGTGAGTTCCCGGGAGATCCGCGTCTATCGCGACCTGATGGGCGCCAACGAGAAGTGGGCCGCCGCCACCCGCGCGTGGCTCCGCGAGCGCGGCATCCTGATGCTGAACCTGATCGGCTCGCCGGGGTCGGGAAAGACGGCGCTGCTCGAGCGCATGGTCGGCGCGCTGCGGCGGGAGAGCTCGTTCGCGGTCCTCGAGGGCGACGTGGAGACGACCTGCGACGCCGAGCGGCTGCACGCACTAGGCGTGCCGGTGAGCCAGCTCCTGAGCGGTGGCGCGTGCCACCTCGAAGCCAAGCTCGTTCACCACGCGCTGCGCGATCTGGCGGTGGACCGGCTGGATCTCGTCTTCGTGGAGAACGTGGGGAATCTCGTCTGCCCGGCGGAGTTCGACATCGGCGAGGACGCGAAGGTGGCCGTGCTCAGCGTCGCCGAGGGCGAGGAGAAGCCGCTCAAGTACCCGCTGCTCTTCCGCGAGGCGGCCGCGGTGGTGCTCACCAAGATCGATCTCGTCCCCCACCTCGACTTCGATCTCGAGGCCTGCCGCCACCACCTGCGCCAGGTGAGCGGCATGCGCCCCGTGTTCGAGGTCTCCGCGCGCACCGGCGCCGGGGTGGAGGACTTCACGCGCTGGGTGCTCGACCGGCGTCCGTCCCGCGGGGCGGCGGCCGGCGCCGAACACGAACCCGGGCCACGAAGGGACTCCCGATGACCGAAGGCAAGACCACCTGGCGCTTCCCCCGCGTGTTCTGGTTCGCCAACGGCGCCGAGCTTCTCGAGCGCGCCGCCTACTACGGGACGTTCATCGCGCTCACCCTGTACCTGTCGCGCGTGCTGGGGCTGAGCGACCCCGCGGCCGGCTGGATCGCCGGCTTGTTTGGCGCCTTCATCTACATCTTCCCCTTCCTCACCGGGGCCGCGTCCGATCGGATCGGCTTCCGGACCGCCCTGATCCTCGCGTTCGCGCTGCTCACCGTCGGCTACGGGATGCTCGGGGGGTTCCGCACGCCGCTGCCGGTTTACGTCGGCCTCTTCCTGATCGTGCTGGGCGGCTCCTTCGTCAAACCCGTGATCTCCGGCACCGTCTCGAAGTGTTCCGATGCCACCAACCGGGCGCGCGCGTTCAGCATCTTCTACATGGTGGTGAACATCGGGTCCTTCTGTGGCAAGACCGTCGTGAAGGAGATCCGCGAGGAGCTTACCGTCGCCAACGTTCCCTACTTCTCCGCGGCCGCTTCGCTGGTCGCGCTCCTGCTCGTGCTGCTGTTCTACTGGCCGACGGCGCGCGACGAGGCGCGGCCGCGGAGCGTGCGGGAAACGCTCGCCGGCATGTGGACGGCGGTCCGCAAACTCCGGTTCCTCTGCCTCATTCTCATCACCGCCGGCTTCTGGGCCCTCCAGGGCCAGCTCTACGGGGCGATGCCGAAGTACATGCTCCGCATGGTCGGCGAGGGGGCGGCGCCGGAATGGCTCGCGAACATCAACTCGGTCGTCGTGGTGTGTCTCGTGGTTGTGGTCACGCAGTGGATCCGGAAGTGGCGCTCCGATGTCAGCATCGCGCTCGCGCTGGTCATCGTCACGGCCGGGGCGTTCGGCATGGGCATGTCGCACCTCTTCACCGGCTCGCTGAACCTGCTCGGCCTCCAGGTGCACCCGGTCCTGCTGATGGTCTGCCTCGGGATCGCGCTGCAGGGCCTGGCGGAGTGCTTCCTCAGTCCGAAGTACCTCGAGTTCGCCTCCAAGCAGGCTCCTCCGGGTCAGGAAGGGCTCTACCTCGGCTACTCGCACATGAACACCTTCTTCGCGTGGCTGCTGGGGCTGCCGCTCTCCGGTTATCTCCTCCTGTGGTTCTGTCCGGATCCGACGCGGCTCTCGCCGGCCGACCAGGCGCAGCGGCTGGCCGCGCTCGAGGGTCTCGCGCCGATGCCGGAGGCCTATGCGCACGCTCACTACGTCTGGTACGCCTTCGGACTCGTGGGCCTCTTCGCGGTGGGCTGCCTGTTCGTGTTCATCTTCGTCACCCGTCGCCTCGACGCCCGCCGGGTGCCTTGATCCGCGGGCGCAGTCCGCCCGCGCCACGCCAGCGCGTGCTCTTCACGCGCGCACCCCCACCCGCACCCGCACGCCCCATGCACCACCGGGACCGGGTCAGACCCCGTTCCCGCCCGCGCCACGCCAGCGCGTGCTCTTCACGCGCGCACCCCCACCCGCACCCGCACGCCCCATGCACCACCGGGACCGGGTCCAGACCCCGTTCCCACCCGCGCCGGCCTCGATTTCCGCGCGCCGGGATGGTAGCATCCGAGGGCGTTTCCTGCGGGAGTCGGTGGACCTCGCACGCCGGACCACTCGGCGGCTCGGCGGCAATCTGCGGGCGGCTTCCGGCCCCACCGGAACACGGCAGGGAGAGACGAGAATGGCGACCTCCGGATCACGCGACTTGAGCCCGGCACCCGACCGGTCCGAGGCGGCTCCGGTCACCGACGTGGTACTCTTCACCAGTGGCGTCGGCTGCTTCTGTCGCGCCGGGAAGATCACGGGTGACGCCTGCCTGGAGCTCGTCTTCAGCGCCGAGCAGCTGAACGACCTGCTCAAGAGCATGGTGGTGCTGGACCTGGACGGCGGGCAGGTGACCGGGATCAGCTACGCCGCGCAGGATCCGGCCGGCAAGGCCCTGCAGGCCTTCGGCGTGAACCTCGCCGGGAACCCCTCGCTCGGCTCGGTGCTCGGCCAGCTCGGCGGCGTGCCGCTGGCCGTGGCCACCGCCGACGGCGAGTGCCGCGGGAAGGTCCTGGGAGTGGAAACCCGGCAGCGCAAGACCGAGTCCCGCGACATCCTGAGTCAGCTCGTTTTGAGCCTCTTCACCGACAGCGGCATCCGCGCCTTTGCCGTGGAGGAACTCCGCGAGATCCGGATCCTGGACCCCTACCTGGCGGCGGACCTCGACAAGGCTCTCGCCGTGCTGGCCCGGAGCCGCGACCGCCAGCGACGCACCGTGACCGTCGGCCTGGCCGGGAAGGGCGAGCGCCGCATCCGAATGACCTACCTCCTGGAGACCCCCGTCTGGAAGGTCAGCTACCGTCTGGTGCTTGCCGAGAAGCCGTTTCTGCAGGGCTGGGCCGTGGTCGACAACACCACCGACGACGACTGGAAGGACGTGCAGCTGGCGCTGGTTTCCGGCCGGCCGATCTCCTTCATCCAGGATCTCTATACGCCCCTGTACCTGGCACGGCCGGTCGTCACGCCCGAGCTCTACGCCGGCCTGCGGCCGGTGAGCCACGCGGAATCCGTCGGGGGCGCGGCCGCCGGCAGCCTGCCGCTCGCGAAACTGGCGCAGGACGACGCGGACGCACTGCAGGAAGCTCCCATGATGCGCGTGATGTCCGCACCCGCCCGCCATCGCATGGACCGATCCATGGACGCCGAGGAGAGCTACGGAGGAGCGCCGTCCAGGGGAGCGCTCATGGAAGCGGCCGAGGCCGCCGCCATCGGGGGGGAGGCCGGCGAGCTCTTCCGCTACACGGTGAGCACACCGGTGAGCATCGCCCGGAGAAGCGCGGCGGCGCTGCCCATCATCGCCGCGGGGGTCGAGGCCGAGAAGCTCTCGATCTACAACGCGGACCATCACCCCAGCCACCCGTACAGCGCCTGCAAGATGAAGAACTCGACCGGCCTGACCCTGATGGGCGGGCCCATGACCGTCTTCGACGGGGATGTCTATGCCGGCGACGCCCAGGTGCCCGGCATGCAGCCCGCCGAGGAGCGCATGATCAGCTATGCGCTGGACCTGGCCTGCAGTGTGGACACGGAGCACTTCGGAACCACCCGCGAAGTGGTCGGACTGGCCATTGCCCGCGGCCATCTGCGGGTCACGCAGCGAGAACGCCAGCGCACGCGGTATCGCCTCAAGAACAAGAAGGATGCGCCGAAGACCGTGATCGTCGAGCATCCCTACGATGCCGACTGGGAGCTCAAGGCCCCCAGGAAGCCCGGAGAACGCACCGACTCGCACTACCGATTCCGCATGGCGCTCGCGGCCAGCGCCGGCGCCGACCTGACGGTGGATACCCAGCGGACCACCTGCTCGTACGAGGACCTGGGCGATCTCAGCGAGTCGCGGGTCTCCTACTACGTCAACGGCCCGGTTTCTCCGGAGGTCAAAGCCGCGCTCCAGGCCGTCCTGGAGATCCGCAAGCAGATCGGCACGGCCGCCGCCGACCGGGAGGCTCTGGAAAGGCGCAAGGCCGAGCTCTTCGAGGACCAGAAGCGCATCCGCGCCGATCTCGGCGCCGTGCCAGCCGGCTCCAAGCTTCGCGACCGCTATACGAGGAAGCTCGCCCAGCAGGAAGACCGGATCGACCAGCTCGAGGACCGGCTGGAGGCGGCGCGCGCCGAGGAGCGCACGAAGCAGGAGGAACTGGCGGCCTTCCTCGAGAAGCTGGAGCTGGAGTAGCCGCCCGGCGGTCCGCCACGGCGACTCCGCCGCCGCACACTCTTCCGTGGACGGACGGTGACGCGATGCCCATCCGACTCTCGCGGCTCATGGCCGCCGCGCTGGTCATTCTCGCGCTGATCCCGCTCTCGAGCCTCGCGGCGGCGCAGGCGGCGGAGCGCGCCGACGACGCAACGCTCGTCGTCCTCGACACCGGGAAGATCACCGGCTCGGTGAGCACCGACCAGCCCCCCGTGCGCGTCTACCGCGGCATCCCCTACGCCGCCCCGCCGACCGGCGAGCGCCGCTGGAAACCGCCGGCTCCGGCGGAGCCGTGGACCGATGTGCGCGCGGCGACCGCCTTCGGCCCCGCCTGCCCGCAGCCCGCACCTGTCCTCGGAACCAACCCGCGTGCACAGTCCGAGGACTGCCTCTACCTGAACCTCTGGACCGCCGCCGAGCGGGCCGAGGAGCGCCGTCCCGTCATGGTCTGGATCCACGGCGGCGGCTTCACCACCGGCGCCGGCTCGCAGCCCTACTACGACGGGAGCACGCTCGCGCGCCAGGGTGCCGTCGTGGTCACGATCAACTACCGGCTGGGCCCGTTCGGCTTCCTCGCCCACCCCGCCCTGTCCGCCGAGTCCCCGCGCCAGGTCTCGGGCAACTACGGCCTGCTCGATCAGATCGCGGCCCTCGAGTGGGTCCGCCGCAACATCGCGGTCTTCGGCGGAGATCCCGCGCGGGTCACGATCTTCGGCGAGTCCGCGGGTGCGGTGAGCGTCGGCTGGCTGCTCGTCTCCCCGCTCGCCCGCGGGCTCTTCCACCGCGCGATCCTGCAGAGCGGAACGGCCGGCGGCCGCCTTCGGCACGTGAGCCGCACCTGGCAAGGCCGCGAGCCGATGGAGGCCGTCGGCAGCCGGCTCGCCGGCGAGCTCGGTGTCGAGCCCGGGACCGACCTGGCCGCCGCGGCCGCGCGGCTGCGCGCCCTAGACGCCGAAACGATCCTCGCCGCAGCGCGACCGGCCCAGGGCCTCTTCGGCCGCGGCGTCAAGTTCGGCCCGGTCCTCGACGGCTGGGTGGCGCCGGACGATCCATGGGCTCTGCTCGGCCGCGGCGAATTCGGTCGTGTCCCGATCCTGGTCGGCGCCAACGCCGACGAGGGCACCGTCTTCCTCCGCCAGCTCGATGTGAAGCGCAAGCTCGGCTACCGGCTGCTGCTCCAGTCCTTCGCCGGCGAGCATGCCGACGAGCTCTACGCCTGTTTCCCCGCCGCCACGAACCGCGACGTGCCGGCGGCCCTGAACCGCCTCGTCACGATCACGGCCTTCGTGGCGCCGGCCCGTGCGCTGGCCCGCGAGGTCGCGCGCCACGGCGGCAAGGCTTGGCTCTATCACTTCACGCGCGCCGCCGCGACCGGACGCTTCGCGAGCACCGGCGCCTTTCACGGGGCGGAGATTCCCTACGTGTTCGGCCGTCTTGCGGCAAGCCCGGACGCTCCGCGCCGGCAGTTCCGCTACGAGGAGATCGACCGCCGTCTCGCCGCCGCCATGAGCGCCGCCTGGGTGCGGTTCGCCACCGCCGGCGACCCCGGCGGTGAGGGTCTCCCGGAGTGGCCGGCCTACGATCCGGCAGAGGACCGGCTGCTCGTCTTCGGCAACGAGATCGCGGCGGCCGCAGGTCTGGAGCGGGAAGCCTGCGATCTGGCCGACCGGCTCCGCGATCGGCTCGGCGGCGCCGGCGACCACTGACGCTTGCGGGGCCGTCCGGTCCCGTCTTGTGCAGCCGGCCTCCGGCGCGATAGAATCCGGCGCGCAAAACCGCACCCAGGAGAACCACGATGTCGCCGCGCCGCCGACGGTCCCTCCAGCGGCAACCCCTGCTTGCCGCCTTCGCCCTGCTCGCCCTGGCCGCTCTCGCGCCGGCCCAGCCTCCCAGCGGCCCCGCGGGCCGGGCAGACGACGAGGACGCACTCTTCCGCGGGATCGAGGTCACCCGCTGGGACGACCCGCACACCCGGCCGGACACTTATGCCGAGTATCTGGCCGCCCGCGCCCGCCACGCCCTCGACGCTCCCTTCGCCGCCGAGGTCGTCTACGTCAGCCCACCGGGAATCTACGCGGGCACGCAACGGATCGACATGCTGGTCGCCTCCCCGCTCGAGACCGCGCTTGAACCCGAGCTCACGCAGTACGCCCAGGATCTGGAGGCCGAGGGCTGGGGCGTCGTGATCTGGAAATGCACGGGCGGCACGCCGCCAGAGGTCCGCGCGTTCCTCCAGGGCCGCCGCGCAGAGGCGCAGATCCTCGGCAGCATGATGATCGGCGACCTGCCGGTCGCGTGGTACGAGATGGACGACGACTTCAACAACACGCACTCCGAGTTCCCGTCGGACCTCTACTACATGGACCTCGACGGCACGTTTGGCGACGGGGATCAGGACGGCAAGTTCGACTCCCACGACGTCTCGCCGACCGGCGACCAGCGGCCGGAGATCTTCCTCGGCCGGCTGCGCGCGAGTCCGCTGGCCGGCACCTGGGGCACAGAAGTCGAGCTGCTCCGAAACTACTTCGCCAAGGTCCATGCCTACCGCGCCGGCACGCTCTCGGCGCCGCGGCAAGCGCTCGCCTTCCAGGACGACGACTGGTACACGATGGCCACCGAGCAGGCGAAAGCCTACGCCACGGTGGTCACGGTGTCGGACAAGTACGAGACCACGGCGGCGAACTACCAGGCGCGCCTCCTCGAGAGCTACCACTCGGTGGTCGTGTGCGCTCATTCGAGCCCCAGCGGCCACAGCTTCAAGGTGCCGGCGTCCAGCGGCGGTTCGCTCAGCAACACCGCGCTCTGGGCCCTCGATCCACCGGGTCTCTTCTACAACCTGTTCGCCTGCTCCAATGCGCGCTACACGTCGACCCGTTACATGGGCGGCGTCTACATCTTCGTGAAATCGACGGGGCTGATCGCGGTCGGCACCACGAAGACCGGATCCATGCTGTCGTTCGGCGATTACTATGCGAGCCTCGGGCGCCACGACACCTTCGGCGAGGCATTTCGCTCCTGGTTCGCGCGGCGCTGGCCGTACTCGCTGACGGCCCGCCGCTGGTTCTACGGGATGACCCTGCTGGGCGATCCGACCCTGCGCATCCGCCAGGCGTCGCTTGCCGCAGACTACACCTCCGCCGGCCCGGGCCAGGGGTTCACGGTGGACTTCGCGCTCGACGGCCGCCCCGACCGGGCGGGAGATCCCTACGTGATCCTCGCCTCCCAGACCGGCACCTCGCCCGGCTTCCCCGTCCCCGCCACGCGGGTGCCGCTGGTGTTCGACACCGTCACGTGGTTCTTTCTGTTCGCGCTCAATGGCCCGGCCTTCCCGAACAGCTGCGCCACGCTGGACGCCGCCGGCCAGGCCCGCGCGCGGCTCCGGCACGCGGGCCCCATCCCGCCGGCCCTCCTCGGCCACGAGCTCCACTTCTCCGCGCTGCTCAGCGACGCCCGGACGCTCGGGTTCCGGGCCGCCACGCCGCCCGCCACGGTGAAGCTTGTCGAATGAACCGCTGCGCTACCGGTGCTCCACGGTGTAGACGTTGGAGGCGCCGGGGAGGCCCACCGTGCCCAGCAGCACGCCGGTCTGCGGATCGGCGAGCACGAGCTGCGCGTTCGGGAACGTTCCGATGCCCATGAGGCTGCCGTCCCGCGCGAGCCCGCAGGCCCACGCACCCGGCAGTGCCGGGAGCGGGCTCAGGGGCTGATACGCGAAGAACGTGATGTTGCGCGGGTTGAGGTCAAGCCGGCCGGCCCAGCCCGTACCGCCGAAGCCCGAGACCACCGCAAACGTCCCGTCCGGAGCCATCTCGATGTCCGCGGGCGCCGAGCCGAAGGCGACGGGGGGCACACTCGTCACCCCGATGTTCTGGATGCCGGGCTGCGTCGGGTCGTGGTCCAGCCACTGCGCTCCGACGACGTCGTAGCGGGCGATCTCCGCCGGATTGGTCCCGGCGTTCTGGATGAGCACCAGGACGACATCCTCGTCTGGCGTGAACACGACCCGGGTCGCGAGCGAGAGGCCGCCGGTGCCGCTCATCGGCACCGGCGCGGTCACCAGGTTCTTCAGATACGACGCGCTCCGCGGATCGGTGTCCACCAGCACGAGATTGATGGTGTTGATGAAGCCGACGAGCACGGCGGCCTGCTTGCCGCTGCGCGCCAGGGCCCAGCGCTCGGTCATCGGGTTGCCGCCCGTCAAGTTGACGGTGTTCGCCAGCAGCGTCCCGAAGCTCGGGCTGGCCGGGTTCGCCACGTCGAGCGCCACGAGCTCGCGCTGGCTGCTGCCCGGATCCGTCAGCGTGTAGAGGCGCTGGTTCGCCTTGTCGTAGCCGATCCCGTAGCACCCGCTGCCCGCCGAGGTATAGACCGTGCGCCATACCGGCACGGTCGTCGTGACGTCCGCGTAGTTCACCTGGCTCGTGAAGCTGGAACCCACGAAGAGCCCGCGCCCCCCGTAGGTGAACGCGGCGCCGGTGACGTTGTCGCTGAACGTCGCCCCCCCCTGGTGCACGAGGAGGTTCACCTGGGGGTCGACCAGGTAGTACGGGTCGATGTTGCCGCCCACGGATGTGCCCACGAACACGAGCGGCGGGTAGGTCAGCTCGATCTTGAGGCCGCGCGAGGTCGCCGGGGAGCCCGGCATCGGAAAGTCCATGGCCACGAACTGGGCGAAGAACTCCGCGCCCGCAAGCGCTGGCATCGGCGGGAAGGCGAGCGGCACGGGCACGATCGCCGTGCCCGCCCCGGGCTGGTTCGGGGTGCCGCCCAGCACGATGGGCCGGATCAGGATCGGATCGGGCGGAACGAGCCCGATCAGGATCTCGGTCTTGCCCAGGAGGAACCGGCCCGGCCGGGTCGAGACCCCGAGCAGCCCGGTCCCGCCGCCCAGCCCGTTGTGGATCCGGAACGTGAAGAGGCCGTTGCCCATGAAGGCCTGGTTGCAGCTCAAGACGGGCGTGAAGCCGCCGGTGCCCGGCTGGCCGTTTCCGTAGGGGTCCTGGGCGGCGGCGGCGCCAGCCAGCACCGCAAGCAGGACGGCAAGGACAACTCCACCGCGACGGCATAGCATGCGTCACCTCCTGTTCTCGAACGTCTCCTCGATTATGAGGCCCCGCATGAAGGCCGTCAATCCACGGCCGCCCGGCCGGCCGGCCCGCGCCGGTGCCCGGGGCGCCCGCCACACCCCGGAAGAGAACGTTGCCCTGGACCCGGGGGAGCGGCTATGGGTTTGCCCATTCCGCGGAATCGCCCCTCCGCAGCCGCGCCGCTGCCGCGGTGAGCATCACGTCCCTGCGACGGCGCTTCGCGTTCTGCCCCGGAGGACTCCATGCCGCTCAAAGCCATCCGCGAGTTCTTGAAGCTCGAGGCCTCCAGCGGAATCCTCATCGTCGCGTTCGCCGTACTCTCGCTCGGGTGTGCGAACATCCCCGGGCTTGCCGACCTCTACAAGGCCTTCCTCGAGATCCCGATCGCGGTGCGCATCGGCGCCCTCGCCCTCGACAAGAACATCCTGCTTGTCGTCAACGACTTCCTGATGGCCATCTTCTTCCTCCTGGTCGCCCTGGAGATCAAGCGCGAGCTGCTCCAGGGCGAGCTCAAGGGGCAGCTCGCCCTGCCGCTCGCCGCGGCAATCGGCGGTGTGCTGGTGCCCTCGGGCCTCTACGCCGGGCTCAACGCCCACGATCCCGTGGCCATCAACGGCTGGGCCATCCCGGCCGCCACCGACATCGCGTTCTCGCTCGGCGTGCTCGCCCTGCTGGGCAGCCGCGTGCCCACCTCGCTCAAGGTTTTCCTGATCACCGTGGCCGTGGTGGACGATCTCGCCGCCATTGCCATCATCGCGATCTTCTACACCGGCCAGCTCTCCCTGGTCGCCTTCCTGCTCGCCCTGGCGGGCATCACCGGCCTGACCGCCGCCAACCGGCTCGGCTGCCGCAACCTCGGTGTCTACTTCTGGATCGGCGCGTTCGTCTGGGTGTGCGTGCTCAAGTCCGGCGTGCACGCCACGCTGGCCGGAGTGGCGGTGGGCTTCGCGATCCCGCTCCACGTCAAGCGGCCCGACGGCAACCGCTTCGCGCTGGCCCGCAACCTCGAGCACATGCTCCACCCGTGGGTGGCGTTCGTCATCATGCCGCTGTTCGCCTTCGCCAACGCCGGGGTGAGCTTCGCGGGGGTGGCGGCCGACAACCTGCTGGACACGACGCGGCTCGGCATCGGGCTGGGACTCGTCGTGGGCAAGCCGATCGGTCTCGTCGCCGGAGCGCTCGTCGTGGTCAAGCTCGGTCTGGCGCGCCTGCCCGAGGGCGTGGGCTGGCGCCACCTCGCGGGCATCGGCTTTCTCGCCGGGATCGGCTTCACCATGAGTCTCTTCATCGGGGCGCTGGCGTTCGAGGACGCCGGTCCCGCCCTGGCGGTGTCGGTCCGCCTGGGCGTGCTCGGCGGCTCCGTGATCGCGGCCACGGTCGGCTACCTGCTGCTGCGCGTCACGCTGCGGCCCGTGCCGGCGGACTGAGGGCCCGCCGGCACGCCCTCCCGCCGGCCGCTCGCGCGGGCCCTCAGTCGGCGAAGTAGGCGCGCAGCACATACTGCTGCATCATGCGCTGGGTGTTGAAGAAGGAGCCGTTCAGCGCCAGCGCGTGCCGCATCACGTCGAGGTAGCGGGCACGGTCGCGGTAGTAGAGCGGCAGGACGACGTGCTCGAGCTTCTCGTAGATGGATTCCGCGTCCCGCGCCCACCGGTCCTCCGCGTCCTCCTCCTTGCCGATCGACCAGCCCGTCACCCCCTCGATGCAGCCCTCGATCCACCAGCCGTCGAGCACGCTCAGGCTGGGGACGCCGTTCAGCGCCGCCTTCATCCCGCTGGTGCCCGACGCTTCGTTCGGCGGCAGCGGCGTGTTCAGCCACAGGTCCGCGCCGGCGGTAACCAGGCGCGCGAGCGCTGTGTCGTAGTTCTCGAGGTAGACCACCTTCACGTCGCCCTGCAGCGTCCGGGCCGCCTGCACGATGCGCTGGATCAGCTCCTTGCCGCCCTGATCCCGGGGGTGGGCCTTGCCCGCATAGACGATCTGCAACCCCCCCTGCTCGCGGGCGATCCGGCGCACGCGCTCGACGTCGGCAAAGAGCAGATCCGCCCGCTTGTAGGTGGCGGCGCGGCGCGCGAAACCGATCGTGAGCGTCTCGAGATCCATCCCGGCATCGCTCTTCTGGTTGACGTACTCCAGGAGCTCGCGCTTGCCCTCCTGGTGCGCCGTCCAAAGTTCCTCCCGGGGAATGCCGAGCGCGTACCGCAGGCTGAAGTTGTCCTCCTTCCAGCCCTCGACGTAGCGGTCCAGCAGGGCCTGCACCGGCCCGCCCACCCAGGTCGCCGCGTGCACGCCGTTGGTGATGGCGTCGACGTGGTAGCCGGCGAACATCAGGCGCGAGACCTCGCCGTGCTTCTTCGCGACGCCGTTCACGTAGCGGCTGAGATTGAGCGCCAGATGCGTCATGTTGAGGTGCGCTCCCGGGCGCACCAGCTTCCGCATCCGGTCGGTGACCTGCGCGGGCGGAAGTTGCAGGATCCGGGCCAAGAGATCCACGCAGAAGCGGTCCTTCAGGTCCATGCCGTAGTCGTCATCCGGCATCACGCGCTGCACGAGCTCCAGCGGGAACTGGTCGTGGCCGGCGGGAACGGGGGTGTGCGTGGTGAAGACGCACCGGCCGCGCACCGCCTCCACATCCTCCTGGCGGAACTCGGTCCGACCCGCGCGCTCGGCCTCCTCCCGGAGCAGCTCGAGGGTCAGCAGCGCGGCGTGGCCCTCGTTCATGTGGAAGCGGCGGATGTCGGCGTGGCCGAGCGCGCGCAGCATGCGAACCCCGCCCATGCCAAGCAGGATCTCCTGGCAGAGCCGGTAGTGATCGTCGCCGCCATAGAGGTGATCGGTGAGACCGCGATCCCACTCCGTGTTCTCGGCCAGGTTCGTGTCGAGGAAGTAGACCGGTACCCGATAGCCGCTCGCGCCCACGACCTCGTACTTCCAGGCCCGGACCCGGACGTCGCGCCCTTCCAGACGCACGGTGGCCCGTGCCGGCATCTCCGCGAGGTACGTGGACGGAGTCCACACCGTAGGCTCTTCCGTCTGCCACCCGTTCGGATCGAGGCGCTGGTGGAAGTAGCCCTTGTTGTAGAGGAGCGTGACCGCCATCATCGGCACGCGGAGATCGGCGGCCGAGCGGATGGTATCGCCCGCCAGGGCGCCGAGACCGCCGCTGTAGGTGGGCAGCCCGGACTCGATGGCGATCTCGAACGAGAAGTAGGCGATCCGGCGGTCACTCATGGTACGTCCTTCCCTTCGTGTCGCGAGGTGCGCTCTCCGCCGGGCCGCCGCCGAAGCGGCGCGGCTGCCCGGTGGCCGCCAGCACGCTCGTCCAGAGCTCGTCCTCGGGGTCGATGCGCTTCTTCGTGGCCGCGACCAGCGCCAGCGGCACGTGCATGAAATCCGCGTGGGCAAACCCGATCATCGTGTCGGTCCGCCCGGCCATGGCCGCGTGAACGGCGCGCCGCGCGAACTGGTCGCAGAGCACGCTGTCCCCGGCATTGGCCGGCACGCTCCGGATGATGTAGCTGGGATCGATGTACTTGAGATCGCAGGGAATGCCGCGCGCCTTGAGGTGCGCGCGGATCCTCTCCCGGAGAAAGACCCCGACGTCGTCGGGACCCGGACCGCTCGCCGTATCGCCTGCGCCGCGGCCCGCGGCGGCGAGCATTCGTCCCACCCCCTCGGCGACCACGATCACCGCGTGGCCGCGCGCCGCGAGCCGCTGCTCCAGCGCGCGGAGGAATCCACCATCTCCCTCGAGGATGAGCGGCACCTCGGGAATCAGCGTGAAGTTCACGTCGCCGCTCGCGAGCGTGGCGGCCGCGGCGATGTAGCCGGCATCCCGTCCCATCACCTTCACCAGGCCGATGCCGTTGAGCGTGCTCCGCGCCTCGTTGTGGGCGCCCTCGAGCACCGCGCGGGCCATCTCCATGGCCGTCGCGAAGCCGAAGCTCCGGTCGCAGTAGGGCACGTCGTTGTCAATCGTCTTGGGAATGCCCACGACCGCGATCCGCGCCCCGCGCCGGGCCACCTCGGTGGATATCGCGTGCGCGCCGCGAAGGGTGCCGTCCCCGCCGGCGCACAGGAGAATATCGATGGCCCGGCGCTCGAGGAAGTCGACCATCACCGCCGGCTCCTCCAGAGCGCGCGACGTCCCCAGCAGCGTGCCGCCCTCGCTGTCGATTCCCTCCACGTGGTCCGGCTCGAGGCGCAGCGGCTCGTGGCCGTGCGCCGGGTTCAAGCCGCGGTAGCCGTAGCGGATGCCGAGCACCTCCGGGACGCCGTAGTTGAAGTGGAGGCTGAGGAAGGCCGAGCGGATCACGTTGTTCAGCCCGGGGCAGAGCCCGCCGGAGGTGACGATCGCGACGCGGGCGCGAGCCGGATCGAAGAAGAGGTGCGCGCGCGGCCCCGCCTTCTCGAAGAGGAGATCCTCCTCGCCGGCGCCTTCCGGGCCGACCTCGATGTCATGGCGGACCCAGGTTCCCTCGGGCACGAAGTTGCCGACGCTGTCGCCACGCCGGGTGGAAAGCCCGAGCGGCGAGGGGAATCGGCAGGGGCCGAGGGATTCAACCGGAACCTCGCCGCGTGGACTCGCCATGGCGCATGCTCCTTCCGGATGGCCGGGAGCTCGGGCGCGCCAGCTGCAGCGCGAGCGCCCGGCGCTCTCGGCCCGTGCGGCACTCCTGCCGCCAGCACCGAGATGAGGGTAACGCGAATCCGGGCGGGGGCAAGACCGCGGCACGTGCGCGGGGCGCGTCGGCCGGCTTGACCGCGCACGGCTGGCCGGGTAGGTAGGGAGCATGGCGATCGAACGGTGCCGGCCGGCTGTCCTCCATGCGCGCGCGCGGCTCGCTGCCGTCGCGCTGCTCGTGGCCGGCGCTTTCCTGGCGGCGGGCGGGTGCGGGCCGGCGGGCGATGCGGCCGAGTTTCATGGCGCGACCATGGGCACCCGCTATGCCGTCAAGGTCGCGCGGCTCCCGCCGGGAATCCGGCGAGCCGCGCTCGCGGCGCGGATCGAAGCGCGACTCGAGCACGTCAACGCCTGCATGTCGACGTATCGGCCCGACTCGGAGCTGTCGCGGTTCAACCGTTCCCCGTCCACGGACTGGTTCCCCGTCTCGGCGGACACCGTGCGCGTGGTGCATGCGGCGCTCGAGGTGAGCCGCGTGACGGACGGCGCGTTCGATGTGACGGTCGGGCCGCTGGTAAACCTGTGGAGCTTCGGGCCCGAGCCGCGCGAATCCGCCGCACCCGAGGCAGCCGCAATCGCCGAGCGCCTCGGGGCGGTCGGCTGGTCGCGACTCGAGGTCCGGCTCGACCCGCCCGCGCTGCGGAAGCTTCGCGGCGACCTCCAGGTCGATCTCGCCGCAATCGCCAAGGGATACGGCGTGGACGTGCTGGCCGGGCTGCTGGAGGAGTGCGGCGGCCGCGACTACCTGGTGGAGATCGGCGGCGAGGTACGGTTGCGCGGGAACCGGGCCGACGGCACGCCCTGGACGGTCGGGATCGAGGCGCCCGATCCCGAACGGCGGCGCGTCGAGGAGGTGCTCGTGCCCGGCACGGCGGCGGTGGCCACCTCCGGCGACTACCGTAACTTCTTCGAGCAGGACGGCGAGCGCTACTCGCACACGATCGATCCCCGGACCGGCCGGCCGATCCGCCACGCGCTGGCGGCGGTGACGGTCGTGACGGACACCTGCATGCGCGCCGACGCGCTCGCGACCGCGCTGATGGTGCTCGGGCCGGGCGACGGGTCGGAGTTCGCCGTGCGGCAGGGCCTCGCCGCCCTCTTCTTCGTGCACACCGAGACCGGCATCGCCCGGAAGACCACGCCCGCGTTCGAGGCGCTGGCGGCGCGGTAGTGGACACGCTCCGGCGGCCTGCCCGGGACCGGCAGGTTTTCTTGAACACGAAGAACACGAAGAGAAGAGAAGGACACGAAGAAGAAGAAGAGAGGAACAAGAGGGCGAAGAAGCGGAGCGAGCGCGGAAGCACGGGTCGAGCACGAGCACGATGAAGAAGCGTGGCGCGGGCGGCCTGCGCCCGCGGGGCGTGCGGGTGCGCGCGTGCAGTGCACGCGCTGACGTGGCGCGGGCGGCCTGCGCCCGCGGGGCGTGCGGGTCCGCGCGACGCGTGAGCGTGCGGGCTGTGCACGCGGGATGGGCGTCCGCGTGAGGGTGCGCAGGAAACGCAGGAAGAGCGCTGAAGTGAGGGACACAACCGGCGCCTCTTTGCTTCGTCTCTTCTCTCCGCGCTCTTTGTGGTTGCCTTCTCTTCTTCCGCGAGGCGTCCGGCGAGCTCTACCGATCGCGGCACGGATCGGCCAGAATGGCACGGCCTGGCGGCGCTCGCCGCCGGTCGAACTCGAGACTCCTTGCGGACCCGACAGCCATGCATGATTCCTCGCTCCACCGCGCCCGCCTCCCGCTCGCTCTTGTGGCATCGACCCTCGCGTGGCTCGCCCTCGCCGCAGCCGGCCCGGCCCAGGACCGGATCACCGGCCGAGGGTTCGCGACGCGCTCCGAGATCCTGGCGATGAATGGCATGGCCGCCACCAGCCAGCCGCTCGCCACGCAGGTCGCGCTCGACATCCTCAAGCAGGGCGGCTCGGCGGTCGATGCCGCCATCGCCGCCAATGCCGCGCTCGGGCTGATGGAGCCCACGGGGTGCGGCCTCGGCGGCGATCTGTTCGCCATCGTGTGGGACGCCGACACGAAGAAGCTCCACGGGCTCAATGCGAGCGGCCGCTCGCCGGCGGGGCTCACGCTGGCGATGCTCCGGGAGCGCGGGCTCGAGAGGATGCCCGCGCTCGGGCCGCTTCCGGTCACGGTGCCCGGATGCGTGGACGGCTGGTTCGAGCTCCACCGGCGCTTCGGGAAGCTCCCGATGGCCCAGCTGCTGGCGCCGGCGATCGCCTACGCGCGCGCCGGCTTCCCGGTGAGCGAGCTCATCGCCCACTACTGGGCCCGAAGCGCCGCGCGCTACGCGCGCTTTCCCAACTTCGCAGAGACGTTCCTCGTCGACGGCGCCGCGCCGCGGAAGGGCGAGGTCTTCCGGAACCCGCGGCTGGCGGCCACGCTCGAAACGATCGCGCGCGAGGGGCGGGACGCCTTCTACCGCGGCGAGATCGCGAAGAAGATCGACGCCTTCATGAAGGAGGTGGACGGTCTGCTGCGCCTGGAGGATCTGGCCGAGCACCGTTCGGAGTGGGTCGAGCCGGTGAGCACGAGCTACCGGGGCCACGAGGTGTGGGAGCTCCCGCCGAACGGGCAGGGCATCGTGGCGCTCCAGATCCTGAACCTGCTGGAGGGCTACGACGTGCGGCGGATGGGTTTCGGGAGCACCGAGTACATCCACTGCTTCGTGGAGGCAAAGAAGCTCGCGTTCGAGGACCGCGCCCGCTGGTACGCCGACCCCGCGTTCCAGGAGATCCCCGTGAAGGCGCTGATCTCCAAGGAGTACGCCGCCAGGCGCCGGGAGCTCCTCCGGCCGGACCGCGCCGGCAGGAGCTACCCGGCCGGCAACCCCGCGGTGGACGAGGGCGACACCGTCTACCTCGCCGCCGCCGATCGCGCGGGCAACATGGTTTCGCTCATCCAGTCCAACTACCGCGGCATGGGCTCAGGCATGGTGCCTGGCGACCTCGGGTTCATGCTCCAGGACCGCGGCGAGCTGTTCGATCTCGCCGAGGGGCGGTTCAACTCGTACGCGCCGAAGAAGCGCCCCTTCCACACCATCATCCCCGCTTTCGTCACCCGCGGCGGGGAGCCGTTCCTCGCCTTCGGGGTCATGGGTGGCGCCACCCAGCCGCAGGCACATGCCCAGATCGTGGTGAACCTCGTGGACTTCGACATGAACGTGCAGGAAGCCGGCGACGCGCCGCGCATCCTGCACGAGGGCTCCTCCGAGCCCACGGGCGAGCGCATGCGGGACGGCGGCGAGGTGTTCCTCGAGACGGGGTTCCCGTACGCCTCCATCCGCGCGCTCGTCCAGAGGGGCCACCGCGTCGGGTGGAATGTCGGGAGCTTCGGCGGCTACCAGGCGATCCTGCGGAAGGATGGCGTCTACCACGGCGCCTCGGAATCGCGGAGCGACGGTCAGGCCGCCGGGTACTGATGCCCGCCCGGCTCGCTGCGCACGCCTTCACTCGGAAGAGGAAAGGCAACCACGAAGCCCACGAAGACACGACACGAAGACCACGAAGAGAAAGGAGCGAGGCGGCGACAGCTGCAAGGCCATGGGGTCTGACCCCGCACCTTGCAGACCCCGACGTCCGCTCCTCCGGATGGGGCGCTCACCCGGCATGCCGCGCACCCGCCCCCTCACCCCTTGCCCCTCCGCCCTCACTCGTGCCGGAGCGCCTCGACCGGGTCCATCCCGGCCGCCTTCCACGCCGGGTAGAGACCGGACAGCAGCCCCACGAGGAGCGAGATCCCGGGCGCGAGGAAGAGCGCATAGAGCGGCGTGCGCGCCTTCACGTCGGTAAAGAACTTCACGACCTCCGGCAGCAGGTAGCCGAAAGCTACGCCGAGGATGCCGCCGGCGAGCGTCAGCACCAGCGACTCCACCAGGAACTGCGACAGGATGTGCTGCTGGGTGGCGCCGAGCGCCCGCCGGATGCCCACCTCGCGGGTCCGCTCGGTCACGGTGGCGAGCATCACGTTCATGACGCCGATCCCGCCCACGAGCAGGCTGATCCCGGCCACGCAGGCGAGCACGATCGTCCAGATCCGGGCCGTCGCCTCGGCCAGACGCAGTTCCTCCAGCGGCACGAACACCGAGTAATCCCCCTGCTCGTGCGTCTTCTCGAGCATGGTCCGGATGTTTCTGGCGACAGCGATGACGTCGTCGATCTCGCGGGCCTTGATCTGCGCCTCGTGGACCTCCACGCGCGAGATGTCGGTCGATCCGGGCGTCTGGCGGATGTTGATGTCGCCGAAGCGCTCCCGGAGCGCGCTCAGCGGCGTGTACGCGCCCATGGGTTCGTCCGCCGAGGACTTGCCCTTGCTGCTCCCGCCGCGCCGCCGCTCGAGAACGCCGACCACCGTGAACACGGCGTCGCCGAACTGCACCGTCTCGCCCAGCGCGCTGCGGATCGGGAAGAGCTGGCGGGCCATCTCGTAGGTGAGCACGCACACCGGCCGGGAGTGCTCGAAGTCGAGGCTGGCGAGCCAGCGCCCCTCGACGGCCTGCGCGTTGGTCACGTTGGCGTAGCGGGGGATGGTGCCGAACAGGTTGGCCTCGTACTTGACGCCCCGCATCCAGATCTCCTTGCTCACCTTGCGGACCGGCACCACGACCTTGACTGCGGGCAGGGTCTCGGCGATGCGGTCCATGTCGAGGAAGGTGAGCCCGTACTCCACCATGCGCGAGGTGGAGGTCGTGGATTCGTCCACCTCCACGGGCTTCTGGCTGTAGAGGATGATGGTGGTCGGCCCCAGCCGCTTCACCATCTCCTGCGCCTCCCACTTGGCGCCCTCGCCGATGGCGAGCATCGCGATGACGCTGCCGACGCCGAACAGAATGCCCAGCATGTTCAGCACCGAGCGCAGCTTGTGGAGCAGCAGGTTCTTCATGCCGAGCCGGATCGTGCGGAGAATCCAGAAGAGGTTCACGGGACCTCCTCCCCGGCCGCGTCGGCCTCCGCACGGGTGCGGAGGCTCTCGATCCGGCCGTCCGCGAGCACCATCACCTTCTCGGCGTGGCGGGTGAGCGCCGCGTTGTGGGTGACCAGGATGATCGTCTTGCCCATGCCGTGCAGCTGATCCATCACCGCGAGGATCTCGTTCTCGGTGGCCGAGTCGAGGTTGCCCGTCGCCTCGTCGGCGAGCACGATGGCCGGGTCGTTCACCAGCGCCCGGGCGATGGCCACCCGCTGCTGCTGGCCGCCCGAGAGTTCCGTCGGCCGGTGGTGCAGCCGTTCCGTGAGCCCGACCCGGGCCGCAAGCTCGCGAGCCCGCCGCCGCGACTCCGGCGGCGCCACCCCCTGGTAGAAGAGCGGCACCTCGATGTTCTCCTCCACCGTGAGCTGCGGAATCAGATTGAAGGACTGGAAGATGAACCCGATGCTCCGCGAGCGCACGTGCGAAAGGGCATCGTCCGACAGCGCCGAGACATCCACGCCGTCGAGCACGTAGGTGCCCGCCGTGGGACGGTCCAGGCAGCCCAGCAGGTTCAGCAGCGTGGATTTCCCCGACCCCGAGCGGCCCTGGATCGCCCAGTACTCGCCCGTCTCGATGTCGAGATCGATCCCGTCCAGGGCGCGCACCACGCTGTTGCCCATCCGGTAGTGCCGGCAGACGCCGCGGAGATAGGCGAGACTCATTCGCCGCCACTCTCCGGCTGGCGGGCACGCGGCGCGTCGGAGCCCGGGCTTCGGGCACCGCGGTCGCTCGCGCCGGTCTCACCGGCGCGCGGCTCCCCTCCCGGGCCGGAACCCGGCTCGCCGGAACCACGGAGCGCCCGCAGGTGCTCCCGGATCTTCTGCAGCTGCTCCTCCTGCGGGAGGTCCTTCACCTGCTCCCAGAGATCCGGGTAGCGCTCCTGCGCCCTCTGGAGAAGGACGGCGGGGTCGGCCGTGCCCGGGCCGCGCTCGCCGGTGCCGGAGCCGCGCTCGCTGGCTGGCCGGCCCTGCGTCGACACCTGGAGCCCCTCCGGGATCACGTCGCCGGCCTTGTTCTCCTCCACCACGCGCGGCGGCACGGCATCCGCCGGCTCGCTGAGATAGACCCGCTCGCCCTCCTTCAGCCCGGAGATCACCTCGACGTTCTTCTCGTTGTGCTTTCCCACCTCGACGAGCCGCGCTTCCGGCCGCCCGGACGTCCTCACGTAGACGAACGCGGTGTCCTTGCCGGCGGTGAACACCGCCTGCACCGGGATGTAGAGCACGTTCTCGACCTTCTCGCAGTAGATCGTCACCAGCGCCGACATGCCGGGCCGCATGTCGGTGGCCTCGCCCTCCACGCGCACGCGCGTCTTGTAGACCTTGCGGTCGGGCGTGAGCCAGCCCGAGGACGAATCCGGCACCTCCGGGACCTTCAGGACCGTGCCCTTGAAGATCTTGCCCTGGAGCGCATCCACCTGGACGGTGGCCTGCTGTCCCCGCCAAAGCAGGCTCCGCGCCGACTCGTGGATGCTCACCTCGACGACCATCTCGCTCACGTCGGGAAGCGTGATGATCTTCTGGTGGTAGCGGACGGAGCCGCCCTCGGCGATCGGGTCCTCGCGGCCGCGGCGCCAGTTGCTGGACTCGTTGGCATAGACGACCAGGCCGTTCTGGGGCGCCGTCATCGTGCCCGACTCGATCTGCTTCTCGATCCGGTCGAGCTGCGTTCTTTCCAGATCGCGCTGGCGCTCCTTGGAGTTGAGATCGGTCTGGGCCTGGACCCGCATCTGCTCGCACTTCTCTCGCACGCGGTCCATGTTGAGCTCGGCCTCGCGCACGTCGGCCCGCAACCGCTCCTCCTGCTTGCGCAGATCGAAATCGAGCAGGTTGCGCATCCGCGCCAGGGACAGCTCGAGATCGAGCCGGGCGCGTTCCGACGAGATCCGGTCGCGCTCGAGCTCGTTCTTGGTGATGTAGTCCTTGGCGTGGAGCTTCTCGCTCCACTCGAACACATCCTTGGCGTTCTCGAGCGTCGCGCGCGCGAGCTTGATCTTGTTCTCCTGCTCCTGGATCTGGACCTCCCGGTCGCCCTTCTCCTCCCCCGTCGCCGCGGGAAGCTCCCCGCCGGCGGCCGCCACCGGCCGATCCCACGCCCCGCGCACCCCGAGGAACTTGTCCAGCTCGATCCGCGCAAACGTCAGCTCCAGCTCCGCCCGGGCGATCTCGGACTCGATCTGCTTCAGCGTGATGTTGAAGGACGCCTTCGACTGCAGGTACGCGCTCTCGGCCCGCTCCACCGAAAGCTCCTGCTTCTCCTTCTGGCTCTCCAGACCGGTCGTGTCGAGCGTGCAGAGCCAGGCGCCTTTCCGGACCCGGCTGCCCTCCTCCACGAGCTTCAGGATCTGCGCCTGGCCCTCGATCTCGGAGATGACCGAGACCGAGCGGGCCGCCTCGAGCGCACCCTGCGTCGCCACCGTGATGACCAGATCGCCGCGGAGCACCTCCTTCACCTCGGCGGCGACGGCATCGGCCTTGACCTCGCCGCCGAACCAGGCGGACCACGGCAAGAGGAAGTAGGCGACGACGACCAGCACCACGAGGAAGAAGACAACCCTCCGGCCCCTGCGGGGTCTAGCCGCGGGCGTCCGCGGCGGTGCGGTCGGTGTCGAGTCGATCATCATACTTGAGTCCTTCGGGGTCGAGGGTCAGGATCTCCACGTCTCGCAGCAGCTCCAGCTGGGCCGTCTTGTAGCTCACGAGCAGCCGCGAGAGTGCGCTCTGGGCGCTCACCAGCGACTCCTGCGCTTCCAGCAGATCGCGGGTGATGGCGCGCCCGGCGCGGATCTTCTCGTTGGTCTCGTCGACCTGGCTCACGGCCAGCTTCACGCGTCTCAACTGGATCTTGTAGTCCTGCTCGATCTGGCCGAGATCCCTCAGCCGCGCCCGGACTTCGCGCTTGACCGTATCCAGCAGGAGCTCGTGGTCGCGCACGGAGCGCTCGTAGGTGATGATCGCGCTGCGATAGGCGTTGCGCTGGCGGGTCCGGTCGATGGGGAGATCCCAGTCCAGCGCCGCGCCCAGGGAGACGGTCTTCCAGTCGGCCTGCCAGGCGTTGTCGTCCTTGGAGGGGATGATCACGTCGAGATGGAGATCGAGCCCCATCCGGAGCGCATCGGCGGTGATCACGACCTGGCGCTTGGCGTCCTCGACCCGGTCCTGGCTGATCTTGAGATCGAGGCGGTGCTCGAGCGCGAGCTCCACCGCCCGCACCGGGTCAAGCGCGAGCTCCGGGATGCCGCGCGCCTGGAGGTCAGCGAACTCCTGGCGCGCGAGCGCGAGCTCGGTGTCCATCGGCAGGCCGAGGGTGATCTTGAACGCGTCCAGCGCGCTCTTCAGCGATTCCCTGAGCCTCAGCAGCGTCGCCTCCGAGCTCAGCACGCTCTGCTCGTTCTGGTCCACCTGGAACTTCGGGAGCTTGCCGGCCTCGTAGAGCGCCTGCTGCAGCTCGAAGCTCACCTTCAGGTTCCTCAGGTTCGCTTCCTCGATGTCGATCCGGTCGAGCTGCTGCAGGAGATCGTAGTAGTCTGCCGTGATCACCACCACATGGCGGCGCCGGAAGCGCTCGAAGCTGCGCAGGCTGTAAACCACGTTGCGCTCGGCCTGGGTCAGGCTCTCGAGCGCGATGTCGGGGCCGAAGCCGCGGAGCAGCGGCTGGGTGAGCCCGAGCGTGAGCAGCGCGGAGCGGTCCCAGGGCACCCCGGAGGTAATCGAGCGGGACAGACTGCCGAGCAGCCGCCCCAGGATGGAGGCGCCCGTCGCCAGGGCGCGATCCAGGGTGAGGGAGGCCGACGTCGAGACGTCGGCGTCGCGGCGGTTGCCGGCGATGCCCACTGTGCCGGACAGCGTCGGGTGCCAGTCGAACTCCCAGCGGGCGTTGCTCAGCGACAGGGCGGAGACGAACAGCGTTTCCTTCTGGTTCTGGAACTCGCGGCCGAGCAAGCCGGCCACTTCGAGGCTGCGCGCGAGGTCCAGCTGGAGCGGCACGGGCGCGGGTTCGGCGTCGGTTCTGGCCTGCGCAAGCGCCTCGAGGAGCGCCACGCGCGCCGGGTCCTCGGGAGGAGGCTCCACCGTGAAGGGGCGTGTCTCCCCGAAGACTTCTTCCTGCTTCTCATGGAGGATCGCGAGCGCTTCCTCGTCCGCGGCCTTTCGATACGACTCGGAGCTGCATCCCGCGAGCAGGACCGCGAGAACGAGCGCCATCGGAACGGGCGTTCGAAACGGGGAACGAGACACGGGTTCTGCCATCGCTTTCGCCATGTTCGACTGCGCCGCGACGCAGGCAGCCAGCACGCACTCCCCGCGGCGCGCCGGCACCCGTCGGCGTTGCGGCCGGCCGCACTCCCCGCGGCGGCGGCGCGAGTGGGAGATTGCCCGAGGCGGCGGACGGACCCGCCGCCCCTCGTGCCGGGCCCGGCCCCGAGGGGGCGCAGGCTGAACTTTCGCACATCCGTGCGCTGTTCGCCAGCCATTCGCCGGATTTGCGGCCTGCCGCGCGGCGCCTTGCGCCTGAAGCAGACGGCGGCCGGCGCGTAGCCGGATGCCACGTCAGCCCCTGATCTCGTGGCAAAAGAGCGGCGTCGCGGCGAGCGTCGCCGGGAAGCTCCCCAGCAGCACCACGCCGGCCGCCGTCTGCTTCAGGAACTCACGACGGTCCATGATCCCCTCCGGCCACGGGCTCGCCGGTCTTCTGCGCCACGATCATGATCTCGATCTCGTCCAGATCGAGCGGCCTGCGTCCCCAGTTCCCGGCAGTGCCGCCCCACATGTCGCGCACGGACAGGCCCGCTAGGCGACAGAGCAGGACGAGCTCCGTCGCGACGAAGCCGCGCCTCGTGAGCTCGATCGCGTGCCGACCGGTGCCGCACCCGACGTCCAGGATCGAGGCGCCCGGACGAAGCTCGAGCTCCTCCAGCAGGAAGTCCACCTCCTTCACGGTGTTCTTCGTGAAGACGTTCTCGTTGTAGATCGGCGCGTGGGCGTCGAAGAACCGCTCCCACGTCGATTTCTCGGTCATTCGTCTATCTCCGGGTCCGCCGGCCGCACGCTGGCGGGCGCTGGTGAAGATCCTGCGTGCGGCAACCCATCTCGTCAACCCGCGGCCCGCGGCGTCCGCGACGCTCCGGAGGCGGCAGGCCTTCCCGGCCGGCGTCCTCGCGGCAACAGCGTTCCTGACGCAAGGAAGTCCTGCGGCATCTTGACGGTCCGCGCGCCACGTCTTACAGCGTCCTACATGAGCACCTCGATCACGATACGCCTCGACCCGAGCCTGAGCCAGCTCCTGGACCGCCTCGTGGAACAGACCGGGCGAACCCGCGGTGAGATCGTCCGGGAGGCCCTGCAACGGCAGCTCGGCCTGCTCCGATTCGAACAGCTGCGCCGGACCGTGCTTCCGTTCGCGGAAGCCCGGGCGTACCTGACCGACGAGGACGTGGCCCGGGAAGTCTCGTGAGGGTCTTTCTGGACACCAACGTGCTCGTCCGCGCCTTCGCCACCCGGGGACTGTGCGCGGACGTCATGCGACATGTGCTGCCCGAGCATGAGCTGGTCGTCGGGGAGGTTGTGCTGCGCGAGCTTCGCCGCGTGCTGCGGACGAAGATCAAGGTGCCGGCAGCCGTGGTGACCGCGATCGAGGGTGTGCTCCGCGAGCACGAGGTGGTCCCCAAGCCTCGCTCGACGCCGCCTCTGGCGCTGCGGGACGCATCCGACCGCTGGGTCCTGGCGAGCGCGATCGCCGGGCGAGCCGACGTGCTGGTCACCGGCGATCGCGACCTGCTGGAGATCGCCGCGCAGTCACCGGTACCCATCGTGGATCCTCGCGGTTTCTGGACGCTCCAGCGCCAGAGCTCTCCGGGTCGGTAGCCGATCCTGTCTGTGCCGCCCGCAGATTGCGCCCATCCACCGCGGCGCGGCGCATGACAACGGACCCTGCCGCCGGCCAACCGGCGGATTCTCCCGCTGCCGCCGCGCGTTCGCCGAGGCTTCGGCGGGCAAGCCCGGACCCTACTGGACCAGAGAGCGCTCGATCCCTTCCGTGAAGGCGCGCTCGGAGATCTCGGGGCTCACGGCAGCTCCGTTCCCCGCGCGCGCGAGGAGACCTGGGCCGTCAGGGGAGGTGCCTCCTCCAGCACTTCCAGCAGGCGGCGGGCGCAGTAGACCCGGTTACGCCGCGCCTCGTTCGTCCGCTCCACGATTCCCGCCGACTCGAGTTGATCGAGCGCCCTCTGGGCGCTGGTGTACGCCACACCGAGCCGTTCGGCCAGCCCCGTGACGCTCCGGAATGGGTTCTCCACGAACAGATCGAGCGCCCGTTCCGGAAGCCTCGAGCGGACTCCCGCGAGGAGCTTTCGCCAGCCCGCGCACAGCTCATCGATCCGGCGGATCCGTGCCAGAGCGTCGTCGGCCTGCGCGGCCGTGCCGGCCAGGAAGTAGGCCAGCCACTCTTCCCATTCGTCCCGTTCGGTGACGCCGAACAGGCGCGCATAGTACTCGGGCCGGGTCGCCTCGAACCAGGCGCTCAGGTAGAGCAGCGGGGAGGGAAGCACACGCCGGGCCGTGAGCAACAGCGTGACCAGGAGTCGTCCCACCCGCCCGTTGCCGTCGAGGAACGGATGGATTGCCTCGAACTGCGCGTGGAGGAGCGCCGCGTGGACCAGTGGCGGCAGCGAATCGTCGTGGAGGTAGCCTTCCCACGCCCCGAGGCATTCCATGAGCTTCTCGGGCGGAGGCGGTACATAGGACGCTTTGGAGAGCGCGCAGCCGGGTGGCCCGATCCAGTTCTGGCTCGTGCGAAACTCTCCCGGCGTAGCGGCATCGCCGCGTACGCCCCGCATCAGCTTCTCGTGAAGCTCGCGGACGAGGCGTAGGCAAACGGGCAGGTTTCCGAGCCGCTCGACGCCGTACTCGAGGGCCACGACGTAGTTGGCGACCTCGCGCAGGTCCGCAGGGCTTCGTTCCACGGCCGTGCCGGCCTCCGCCGCCAGCAGCTCGCCCAGAGTCGCCTGGGTCCCCTCGATGCGGCTCGACAGCACCGCCTCCCTCCGGACGAACGGCCGAAGGAGGAGGTGCGGGTTCGGCAGTCGCCCGCCTTCGCCCGCCAGCCGCCCGATCGCCCGGTCTGCGCCCGACAGCGCACCGACCAGCTCGGGACCCCAGTCGAGCGGCGGCGGCAAGGGGTTCGGCACGAACGCCTCGTATCCGCCGGGACAGGCGAACTTGCGGCCATGGGGCTGGCGCAGCGGGTCCCGCATGGTCGATTCCCTCCTTATCGCTGAGCGAAACAACGCGCCTCGCTATTATCACTTGGCGCCTTATCGAAAACAAGGGCCGGATCTGGCCGCGCTCCCCGCCGAACCGCCGTGACCACCGGCCCGCCCCGGGAGACCGGACACGGATTTCGCCCCGCACCGTCGCGCCGGTCGCCTGGAGCGGCCCGTCATTCGTCCCTGCCCAGATGGCGCCGGAACGACTACGACGTCGACGCGCCGGAAGATCAGGCGGTCCGGCCGCCACGTGCGGCTCCATTCACAGCTCGTGAACGACCACCCCGGCGGGTGCGGTCAGCGCCTCGGCACCCGCCCGCACGTGACGATGATGCGTGAACAATACGACCTGCGTGCGCGACGCCACGTCGGCCAAGACGCGGAGCGCCGCGGCACCGCGGTCGTCGTCGAACTGCACCAGAACGTCGTCGACGATGAAGGGCATCGGCTCGCCCCCGGCGCAGGACGCCTCGACGGCGGCAAGGCGTAGCGCGAAGAAGAGCTGATCCCGTGTTCCCTCGCTCATTCCGTACGATGGCACGCGGGTCCCCGCCGGTCGCACGCCGACGAGGATGGGACGGTCCTCCTCCACGTCGGCCTCGAGCCGCTCGAAGCTGCGGAGGGTCATCTCCCGGAAGAGAGCGCCCGCGCGGAGCAGGAGCGGCGCCTGGTTCTTGCGCCGGTAGTCGTCGATCCGGCGCGCGAGAAGCGTCGAGGCCACGCGCAAGCGAGCGTATCGTACGACGTCGTCGCGCAGCCGGGCGAGCGTCGCCTGCACCTCCTCGGCCGTCTCGCCTGCCGCGGACCGCCCCCGCAGCTGCCGGAGTTCCGCCTGTGCGCCGGCCCGCGCGTCGCGGGCTGCCGAGAGGTCCTTCTCCACCTCCGCCAGCTCCTCCCCGATCTGGCCGAGCCGGACGTCGATCGTGTCCTTGTCCGCGCTCGTGGCCTCGGTCTCGAGATCCGCGATCGAGGCGCCGTCGCCGCCGCGGACGAGCTCCTTCTCGAGCCGCGCGAGTTCGCTCTGGCAGGCACGACGGTCGGCGTTTCGCTGCTCCGCCACGACGAGATCGCCGTCGACCCCGCAGCGCGCCTCCTCGCGGAGCGCCGACAGCGTCCGACTCGCGGCCGCGACGGCGTCCTTGTAGCCGGCGACGTCGACCCGGAGGCGCTCGAGCTGCGCGAGGGCTTGGCGTCGCCGTTCATCCTCTTTGAGCACCGCGCCGAGACGCTGGTGGAGCCCCTCGACCCAGGCGTCCTCGGACCGGCCCTCGGTCGCTGCCATCTCACCGAGACGCTCGGCGAGAGTGCGCACGTCGGCCCGGAACGATTCGGCGTCGCGGTCGATGCCCCAGATGCGCGTCTCGTATCCCGCCGCCTCGTCGAGTGCCCGGAGGATCTTCTCGACGCCGTCGAGGGCGAACAGGGCGTCCTCGGGCAGAGGAACGTCGCCAGCGAAAAGGCCGCGAATCGCCTCGCTCCACTTGCTCTGCCACGCCTGGACGCCCGCCTCCGCATCACGCACGGCGGCCTCCGCATCACGAATCGCCTGTTCGGCGTCGCGCGTCTGGCGCGCGTGCTCCACCCGGACACGCTCTTCCTGCTCGATGCGTTGCCGCAGCTTCTCCGCAGCGGCCAGCATCATAGGAAGGCCGCCAGCAGGTTGCAGGGTCGGCTCCAGCGCCGTGATGGCGACCCGGAGGCTCGCAATCTGCTTCTCGATCCACGCATCGAGTTGCTGCAGCTCTTGCCGCACCTCCAACGCGACCCCCGAATGCTCCCGGAGACGGCTGAAGTCCTCGCACCATGTGCGCGCGTCGTGGATCTGCGGCGGGGTGGCGAGCACGGGCTTCCAGGCGTCGCGCCAGGCGGCTTCCAGTTCCTCGACGGCCTTGCGCCGACGCTGCGAACCCTGGTCCGCTTCCTCCATTTCCGTGGCGAGGCGCTCGCGCTCCTCCAGGTACTGCGCGAGTTCGGCGACGCGACCGGCTTCGCTTCGGAGGCGATCCGCGAGTTCGTCCGCCGCCGTCACGGCGCTTGGGTAGAGGTCCATCAGCTTGCCCTTGCCCAGGAGCTCGCGAACCTCGGCCGTCACGTCGCGGCCCTTCTCCCAGTGGTCGCGCAGCAGACCGAACGCGTCGTCGCGGCGCGTCCTGGCTGCGGCGAGATCTTCCGCGGTCGGGACGGCCTTCTTGGAGCGCAGGGTCTCGATTCTCGCCTCCAGTTCGCGCGTCCTTTTCGTGAGCCGCTGGTGCTCGGTCCTGGCCGTGCGGCTCTCGGCATCGAGTTCCTGGGCCGTGCGCTCGAAGCGCGCGATCGCGGCGCCGGTTGGCACGCAAAGCGCGTCCAGCTTGTCGATGGCCGACGCGGGGAGTTGCAGCTTCTCGATCGCGGCGGCGCGTTGCGCTGCGTTCCGCTGCGCGGCTTGAGCGAGCTTCTCACGCTCCGCTTCGGCATCGCCGCGGCGGCGCGCCTCCTCGATGGTACTGACGAGGCTCTCCGGGTCGCACTCGGGCGGAAGTGAGGCGGCCGCACGCGCGAGCGCGCTGGCTTGTTCCTGCGTGTCCTTGCGCCGGCGACGTGCCGACTCCAGCCGTTCGTCCAGCCGCTCGCGCTCGGCGGCGAGCTTCTGGATACGCGGGCGCCGGCCGACGAATACGCGGAGCGACTCGGCGGTTCCGATGTCGAGGTCCGGGCGCAGTTCGTGGAGAAGGCGTTGCGCCAACGCGCGTTGCTCGCTGTGCTGGCCGACGAGCCGGGGGCGATCGCTGAGCGCCTTGCGGTGGCTCCCGAGGTTCTTGTGGAGGTCGCTGACGGCCTGGGTCTCGGCCGCCAGCGGCGGCGTCGCCCCGAGGTTCGCGACCATCGCTTCCTGTTCTCGGAGTTCCTCCGCCGCCGGCTCGAGCTTCTGCTGTGCCGTGCGGAGCGCGGTCTCCGCATCCTGTCGCCGCTGCGGGAAGTCTGGGGCGAGCAGCACCACGTCGCCGAGATCGGCGAGACGACGACGCATCTCTTCGCGTTCGGCCAGCAGCGGCAGGACGCGCTTGAGCCGCTCGAGGCGAGCCCTCTGTCCGGAGAGGCCCTGCTCGTGCTGTGTGAGCCGTGCGACCTGCTCGTCGGCATCGCGCGCCGCACGATCCTGGCTCACCCACGCGTCGGCCGACACGGTCGCGTCGCGCTGGGCGCTGCGGAGATCACGGAGGTGGCTGATCGCCTGGTTGACGGCGCGGTTGTGGCCGCGCGGCGCGAACAGCGCGGCGGCCTCGTCGTCGAGCTTCCTGCGAAGCGCCCCGAGGCGAGACACCCCCGAGCCGGCGGCGAACAGGGTCGCGCCCAGATCTCCGTGCCCCTCGAGGATCTCGCGGCCACCCTCCAAGAGGCGTGCATGGTCGATGCCCCAGAACATCCGAAACTGTTCCGGCCCCACGCCGCCGAGGAACCGGTCCAGCGCGTGGTCGTCGAGCCGGGTGTCGCCCGGCCCGAGCAACGAACCCTTGAGCGCCTTGCGGCGGCAGAACTCGATCTCGTCTCCCGACGACAGGCGCAGCCGCGCCCCGACCCGGAGTTCTGCGTAGGGATGCAGGAAGGCGTCGCTCGTCTGCCCCGGGATGCCGTAGAGAACCGCGTGGAGCGCGCGGAGCGCCGAACTCTTGCCCGCCTCGTTGGGCCCGAAGATCACGTGCAGACCGTGGCGACCGCCGCGGAGGTCCAGCACGCGGTTCGTGAATGGACCGAACGCGGCGAGCCGTAGCTCGAGGATCTTCATCGCGTCGCTCCCTCGCGGGCGATCCGCGCAAGCAGCAGTTCTCGGGCTTCGCAGACGAGCCGCGCCAGGATCTCCGGCGCGTGGGGATCGACCGCGTCCTCTCCGGCAAGCAACTCCGACGGCAACTTGCCACGAATGTCAGCGAGTGCGTCTCGCAGCGCCGCGGTCTCCTCCGGGCTGTCCGCGGCGGCCGCGAACTCCTGCAGAAAGCTCCCGAGCGCGTCGTCACGTGCGGCCAGCGCCGCCAGGTCGATCGGCCGATCGGTCGCAAAGCGCACCTTTTCGACCCAGACATCCGCGGAAGACACGCCGGCTGCCAGAGCGCGAATCTCCTGGACCCAGTGGTCCGGGTTGGCGGCGATCTCGTCGTGGCAGGCGGCGGGTCCGGTCACCTCGACGCGCACGGCCACGGCGCGGCCGTCCGTGCGATCTGCGGCGGCCGTGAGCGACCGCGCGACGCGGTCGAGCACATCGTCCGTCGTCGTCGTCCCGTCCAGATCCACGCGGCAGACGGCCCAGCGCAGGACGTCGACGTGGCGTTCTTCGACTCCGGCGACGGCGCCGTTCTCGACGGTGACCAGCGTGCATCCCTTCGGACCGACCTCTCGCGCGTGCCGGCCCTGAACGTTGCCAGGGAACACCATCCACGGGTCTCTCGACACGACCTCGCGCTGGTGGACGTGGCCGAGCGCCCAGTACTGGTAGCCCTTCTGCGCGAGGATCTGCGCCGACGTCGGTGCGTAGGCCGCGTGTCCCTCCCGTCCATCGAGGCTCGTGTGAAGCAGGCCGATGTGGAAGAGGCCTGGATCCGCGCCGGGATAGGCGGCGGCGAGATCCTCGGTCACGGCCCTCGACGCAAAGCCCTGCCCGTGGATCGCGACGCCGAACGCCTCGAGCAGACGGGTCTCGGGCTTCTTCGTCGAGAAGAAGCGCACGTTCTCGGGCGAGCGCAGGTTCTTCGTGAGCTGGCTGGCGGCGTCGTGATTTCCCGCGACGACGAAGACGCGGATGCTCGCCTCGCGGAGCTTCGCCATCTGCTCCACGAAGAACAGGCCCGTGCGGTAATCCTTCCAGTCGCCGTCGTACAGGTCGCCCGCGAGGAGCACGAACGCGACCTCCTCGTCGATCGCGAGGCCAACGAGGCGCTCCAGGGCGCGTCGCGTCGCGCCGCGGACCGCGTCGACGGGCGCCGACTCGTAGCGATCCAGCCCGATCAGCGGGCTGTCCAGGTGGACGTCGGCAGCGTGAAGGAAGCGAAACATCTACCTACCCGATCCTCGCCTCATCCCGGTCCGGCCAAGGCGCCGATTCGCCGCGCGGGCGCGTGGCGCGGAGCTTTGCGTTTTGGAGCAAGGGCCGTGACGTGCGACACCGGCCGCTGCAGCGCGTCGTTGGGCAACGTCCCCGCTCCTGCTTCATGGTTCCACTCCAGTACCCCACCGCAACCCGCCACGCAGCGACGGCTGGCCTACAGATAGGTCGCGCCGACATCCAAGCCCTCCTCCGGGGTGCCGTGGAAGCTCCCGTTGTGAAAAACGCACGGCGCATAGCGCTCGTTGCTGTAGGTGAAGAAGGAGAGACTCCAGGCGTCCTCGTTGCCAAAGTAGCGCAGGCGACAGAGATGAATGGGAGCTCCGCGCAGACGCTCGAGATAGTGCTGGCGAGTCTCGCGCAGCCGGCGAAGCTGCTGCTGAGTGGGTTCTGCCGGCTCGATGAATGCGTCGATGTAGCAGAGCGCGCCCCTGAACCGAATGTCGAGCCGGGAGTACCTGCCGCGGTAGTGCTTCTGCGCATGCTCTCTGATGCGCCTCTCCGTCCTTTCCCGCACCGCGGGCGGAATCGGCCGACCACCGGAATGAGGATCATAGACCCAGGTCCGCCCACGCATCGCGCATCACTCCTTCTCGTCCGTCCGATGCTCAGCATCAGCGGCGGGGCGAAGCGCCCTCCGCTGCATGCTGTTGCTAGCTGGCTCTCTCACCAGCGATTGGATTTCCGCGGTTGCTGAGAACCCGAAACGGTCACCTTGTGTCGCTCTGGCGATCATTGTATGACGAACCGTTGCCGCAACGCGTGACGGTTGCTCGCAGGGTCAAACTCGCGCTGGACATCGTCCCGATCCTCCCTGCCGAGTCGAGTCCAGCGGGTCACGCTGCTTGGGTCGGCAGTCGTGTCGAAGCCGTTCGGAAGCGAGATGCCGATGAGGTTGGAGATCAGGTGGCGGTCATGGAAATCGTCCCAGACGAACACTTCCACGCGCAGACCGACGGCACGGACCGATGCTTGCAGGGCGTCGCGGAATCGCCGTTCGAAGTACCCGGCCTCAGCGCGCATCGGGAAGACACGGCCTGGCCCGGAGCCCTCGTAGCAGACGCGATGGATCTCGATCGCCGCTGCGGGGGTGCGTCGACCCGCAGGCGCGAGGATCTGTGCGAAGTCCCGATACCCCGGCCTGGCGGGGTCAAGATGCGGGTCGATGAACATCAAGGAGTTCGCGCAGCGCGACACGGGGGCGAGTTGCTCCAGGTACTCCGCCACGTTGCGATGGAGGCTCACCGACGGGCTTCGCGCCGCCCACCAGCGCGCGCTTGCCAACCGGTCGATGCGGGCGACCAGCAGCTCGTCCGGGAAGGCCGCCTTGACCGGCTCCCTGACGATGACGCCGCCTGTGAACGGAATGATGGCGTGCGTGCCGAGCGCCTCCTGGCACCATGCTGAATCGTCGGGCGGAGAGCTGCCCGCGGTCGGCGGGAAAGGCACGAGTCGGTTCTGCTGGGCCAGCTTCTTGAGAAGCTCCTTGCCCCGGCGGTGCCACGGCCGGCCATCGCTCATGAACAGCCGGCGCCATTCACCCGCTCGAAGATCCCGAATGAGCCCCTCGTCCAGCATCACCTCCTTGAGATTGCGGAGCTCGGCGTCACAGGCGTCCGGGTGGGAGTACGAGGTCACATCGAAGACGTCGGGCGTGATCGCGTAGTCGGCGAGGAGCGGCATCAAAAGACCTCCCGCAGACCTTCCTCGAAGAATCCACCGGGCCAAGCCTTGACGAGCTCGCCGCGCTCGTTCAAGGGCATCTCGCGCACGATGCTCCTTGGCCCGTCCGGCTCCACGAAGAGCACCATGACGTGCTCGGGACGCACCGCTGGCACACCCGCCGGCAGCTTGCCGTCACTCGTCTCCCGCATGCGCCGCATGATGCGCAGGAGCAGGTGCTCGCTGTGGCTCTCGATGAGCAGCGTGTTCCCCCCTTCGCCCAGGGCCGCACCGAGGAACACGTCCCCGAGCTCGGCCTGCAGCGCGGGATGCAGGTGGATCTCGGGCTGCTCGATCGCAAGGAGTTTGCTCTTCGAGGCGTAGGCGGCGACCAGCACCGGCAACACCTGACTGACCCCGATGCCGACGTCCCGGTGACTCACGGTCGTGCCGGTGCGCTTGTCGATAAGCACGAGGTCCTGGAGCGTCTCGGACCGCGACTCGATCATCTCCTTCGCCCATCGCTCCGAGAGCGCCTCGGTGTCCGCGGCGCCGGCAACCAGATCCTCGATCTCCGGGACCGTGTCGTCCGGATCGTCGGGGTCGAGCTCGCCGAGGCGCTCCGCCACCTCGCCGGCCAGCGCGGTCAGGTCGGCCCCCTTGTCCCCGTGCAGTCGTCCAAGGAGCGCAGCGGCGAAATCGTGCAGCGCCTTGCCGAGCTTGGACGGCAGCTCGCCTGCGACGGCCGGCGCGGGCAGCAGGTCGCGCACTTCGAGCTCGTAGGGGGTCTTGAGGCGGCTTGCATCCCCGAGCCAGGTGTTCACCAGTCGGCGGACATTCTCGCGGGTGCGGACCACGTCCCAGGCGTAGCCTCCGCCGGCGAACCAGTTGGGATCGTGGTGCTGCGAGAACGCCAGGTGCCGGGCCGGGTAGGAGCGCAGCGGCCCCAGGTAGCGCAGCCGACGGATCTCCTCTTCGACAGCCACCCCGAGCCCACCGACCAGCTCGCGCAGCGCCTTGGGAAGGAAGAGGCGAGCCGCGCGCGCGAGGTCCTCTCGACGGCGGCCGCGGCTCACGGGCACGAACGCTTCCTCGTGTTGCCGCTCCGACTCGCCCACAGCGGGCTCCTCCTCGATGCGCGGGAAGAGACCTTCGGCACTCGCCGTGATGCCGGGGACGAGGCCGTCGAGCACCTCGCCCATCGCGGCGTAGTCCTCCGCGCGGACCTCCTGCGTCGTCGTGGCCAGCATGAGCAGGCCGCGGAGGACCTCACGGAAGACCGGGTGGGCGTGGTCGAGCCGATCCAGGCGCAGCAGGCCCCCTGCCCGCGCGCTCATGGAGAGGAGCGGCGCCCCGTCCACCTCGATCACGAAGCGCTCTACCCGGGCGCCCCCCTCCGGGTCGCGCACTCGATCCAGGTCCCCGAAGAGCGTTCGCTGCTCACTCGTGAACCCCGCCCCGATCGCCAGCTCCACGACCACCCCACGGGCCGAGCGCAGGAGCTCCGCAACCCGGCCGGAGAGGCGCCCCGGGTCGACCTCGAACGCCAGCTCCACCTGCCGTTCACGCTGGCGCCGGTGGACATACTGCCGGAACCCGCCGAGATCGATCGACTCGCCGCCGATCTGCGTGCGCTGCGTGTCGAGTTCGCCCGTCTCGACCGCGTGGTGCGCGAGCGCGAGCGCGTGCAGGATGCTCGACTTGCCCGCGCTGTTGGCGCCGTAGACGAGCGTGATCGGACGAAGCGGCACGCGCTGCGCGCTCGCGAAGGCCTTGAAGTTGGCGATGCGGAAGGCGGTGAGGGTCATCGGGCCATCTCCACGGCCTTCTCGATGGGGTCGCGAAGCACGCCCGGGAGCTGCTCCGGCGTCACCCCAGCAATCCACTCGAAGGCACGGTCGATCTTCTCGCTCTCCTCGCGCGGCAGACCCAGCTCTGACTCCAAGTCCGGCTTGGCCCAGAAGAGTGCGCCCTCCTGGCAGGCAAGCTCCGTATCCCGGTTCCACCGTTCGTGCTTCCGGTTCCGGTCGGCTTCTTCGTTCTGACGCTTGTCACTCCACGACGCATCGATGTCCCTCACGTCGTGGTCGGCCAACACGACAAACGGAATCTCCATTGCCTGGCAGACTTTCGCAAACAGCGGGATCTTTGTCTTTCCGCCGACCTCCACGACGGAGATTCCGAGCCGGTTTGGATCGTGCCCCATCTTCTGGAACACAGGCGGGAGCAGCACCTTTTCCGTGGCACCCTCCACAAGGAGAACGCTGCGTGCGAAGAAGAGCTCGTTACGCTGGGCGTCGAACTCGGTCATGAGCCGCAGCGCCTTTCGCTCGTCCTCGGCGAGGGCGGCCTTGGCGGCCTGCTTCACCGTCGTCCCCTCGACTTCGTTTCGGCGTACGAGCGCGATCGATTCGGGCCGGTCGAGCTGCACGAAGATGGGCGAGTGCGTGGTGAGGAAAACTTGGTTTCCCTTCTCGCTGAGACCCCTCAGAACCCTCGCGAAGTACCGCGCGCGATGCGGGTGGAGGAACACCTCCGGCTCTTCCAGGGCGAAAACCGCGCCCTCGCGCTTCAACTCCTCGTAGGTCCGGAACAGGGCGACGACGATGGCGCTCTGAAGCCCCGCGCCCACCTCGCCGGCCGGGCTGGTGATGCCCATCTGCTCGACGTAGAGCTGGAGCGAACGGAACGCATTCGTGGGATCGTGGCTCTCGAAGTGCAGCTCGACCTTGTGCCGTGCGGGGTCGAGCCCCATCTGCTCCACCGCGTTGGCGGCCAGCTTCTGCTCGATCTCGACGAAGCCGTCTGTGCGAAGATAGGTGTAGGCGTCCTTCACCGCAGACTCGAAGGCTTGCCGCCGCGTCATCTGCGCGACGCTGCCGTCGGGCTTCTTGACCTCGACCTTCGTCTTGTCGTTCAGGAAGGCGGTGTTCACCTCGTTGAGGAGCCGACGCAGAACCGACCAGCGGCTGGTGGGGCCGTGGCGGTCGTACTCCCGCTGGACGCCGACGTAGATCAGCGGAAGCCGATCTCGCAACTCCCGGGTGACTCGGAAGGGCAACCATGGCCCCCTGGGCTTCTTTCCCTTTTGAAGCGGCTCGCCGGGGTACTGCACCTGCTTGCCGTTCGGCTGGATGCAGTAGTAGTCGGTCGTGAGTGTGCCCGCCGGCTTCTGGCCCACCTTGCGCTTGTAGGCCTTGCAGCGGAGTTCGATTCCCCCGATCTCCAGCTTGCGGTTGTTGCGCCACTCCTCCATCGTTTCGTGGAAGAACACCTGAATGACGATGTCGTTGCTCGTGTCCTGGTTGTGGAAGTCCTCTTCCGAGAAGCTCCGCTCTGTCGGCCACATCTCGCCAAGCGCCAGATTCAAGGCGCGCAGGATGTTCGACTTCCCGGAGTTGTTCTCACCGATCAGCACGCAGTACCGACCCGGCTCGAAGTCGAGCCTCTTGATCGACCGGAAGTTCTCGATGTGGATCCGCTTCATCTGCATCGCTCACTCGGTGGCCAACGCCTTTGCCTGCTGCTCCATCTCCTGGAGCAACTCTCTCATGTGCGCCTCGCGCCAGGAGGCGGTGAGGGCGCCGGAGAACGCCCAGCTCATCAGATTTGCCAAAAGCCGATCAAGTGCCGCCGCCGCGCGACGTCGCCTCTCTACGCACGGTTCGAGTTCCCGCAAGCGCTCTGCGAACCCCTGCTGAAGAGGGAGAGGCGGGAAGAGCGCGGGAAGGCCTCGCAGCTCAGTAGCATTGATGTTCGCCATTCCCACGGCGCGGCGGGCTTTGTTCGCCAGGAGCATCTTAATGAAAGAGCTGTTCATCAGGGCCCACACGTACTCGGGCAGAGCCTTGGCTGGATCGACGCGAACCCGGATGAGATAGGACGCGGCGACGGCCGGCACGCTTGACTCCGTCCATCGTCCGGTCTTCCCGACTAGGTCGGCGCTATTGGTGCGATTGAACAGCAGGTCGCCGGGCTCCAGACGCTGCCGTTCCAGTTCCGAATCGTCGAGCTCCACGTACTTGACGTCTGTGAGATCGACGTCGCCCGAGCGCGAGATGTTGTTCATTCGCACTACAAGTACGCCATCACCGCGAGTATTCGCGCGTTTGGAGGTGCCGTACTGCGTCTCCAGCATCGCGTCGCCAAGATCTCCCACCGGCCAGCCCATTGGGTTCGTGGCGGGATCGCCGAACATCCTGATGAACAAGGCCGGGAGGATGCGGTCGGCTTTGGCGTCGGCTTCGGCGCGGAGCCGACGGAGGCGGTCGGCCTGGTCGAGGATCTCGACGATGCGGCGCTGTTCGGAGACGGGGGGGAGGGGGATGGGAAAGCGCCGCAGGGCGCTCTTGGACACCTCTTTGAACGTTGTCGATCCCGCGAGACCTTCGATTTGTTCGGCGTGGAAGTGTAGGCACCAGGCCAAGTACCGCGAATCAACCCCACGGCGTGGGATGAAATTCGCGAAACCCTGATTGGTTGAAAGCGGAACTGCGGCAATGCCGACCTTCCCGATGCTGGCACGCGACGAGAACAGAACGGTGTCACGTGGTAAGAGACACGCCGAACACGAGGCCAATCCTTCCTCTGTGATGTAGTTCACGGTCGAAGTCACCTCCGTGACACCGCTCCCGTTAGCCGGAAGGTCGGTCGGTGTGAGCCACGGGATCTTGCCACCCCAATAGGCGGGGTTGTTCCGGCATGGCGTCGCGCCGCCACGGATCTCAGCGGCCTTGCCAAGCTCGATCCGCGGCCACTCCATCCCGCCCCCTCCGCCGCACCGCCGCGTCATCGCTTCCCTCCTCGCATCGCCCGGGCCTCCAGGCGGCGCCGCGTATCGGCGATCTCCGCGGCGAGGAGCTCCTCGTCGGGCAGTGCCGTGCGGTACTCGGCGGCGAGCACCTTGTTCGGCAGGTTGTCGAGGGCGTAGCGGGCCAGGGCCGCGTTCTTCTGGGCGCAGAGGATGAGGCCTACCGGCGGGTTCTCGTCGGTTCGGGTCCAGTGCTCGGCCGCGTAGTTGAGGTAGACGTGCATCTGCCCGGCGTCGGCGTGCGTGAAGCGGCCGAGCTTCAGGTCGATGAGCACCAGGCACCGAAGGCGGCGATGGAAGAAGACGAGGTCCACGCGAAACCACTCGTCGCCGATCCGCAGGCGCTTCTGCCGCCCGACGAAGCAGAAGTCGCCGCCCAATTCCAGCAGGAACGCTTCCAGGCGGCGGACCAGGGCCTCCTCGAGCTCGCTCTCGGAGTACTCGTCCTTGAGGCCCAGGAACTCGAGGATGTAGGGATCCTTGACCTCCTCTTCGACCGGGACCGCGTCGCCGGCCACGACGCGAGCGCCCTTGGCGAGCATGGCCGCCTTGTCTCGCGCGAGCGCTGTGCGCTCGTAGAACTGGCTTTGGATCTGCCGGTCGAGCTGGCGGACCGACCAGCCGCCGCGCAGCGCCTCGGCCTCGTAGAAGCGGCGAGCCTCGATGCTCTTGAGCGAGAGCAGGCGGACGTACGCAGACCAGGGAAGGGGAAAGCGGGCGGCCAGGTCGTGGAGAGACCGAGACACCGCCGCTTCTCCGGATTTCCGAGACACCGTCTCCGGAATCTCCGCAGCCGCCGTCTGCGGTTTCCGCTGCGAGATCCGCGAACGGTCTATAGCCTCCGATTCCGCAGACAGCGTCTGCGAAATCGGCCAGGAGAGATAGAACAGCCTCATCTGTTCGAGATTTCGCTCGGAGAAGCCGCGCCCGTAGCGGGCCGAGAGATCCACAGAAAGTCGCTCGATCAACCGCGTCCCGTACTTGGCGCGCTCCTTTCCGCCCTGCTCATACTCCACAATCCGCCGACCGATCTCCCAGTAGGTGGCGCTCATGAGCGCGTTCACAGCCCGGGCCGAGGCGCGCCGGGCGTCCTCGAGCAGCGCGGCAATGCCGCCGACGAGGTCGCCGTAGCCGGCTCCCCTGCTCGCGACGGGACCTTCGCCTCGCACCGCAGGTACGGCTGAACGCCTTCGAGCCCGCTTCGTCACGACTCGATCTCCTTCAGCAGCTTCTCCAGCCCATCGCTGATCTCCTTCTCGATGGTCAGGACCTCGCGGATGAGCACAGCCGGGTCCTCGTCGGGCACCGGTTCGGCAATTCGGGGCTTGTAGCGCGAGGCGGCGAGGTTCCAGTCGTTCTCGGCGATGGTCTCGAAGGGCGCCCACCACGAGCGGGGCTCCTCGCTGCCGGCATCGAGGAGCGCCCCCGCCTCGGCGCCGGGCGGCTTCGCGTAGCGTGACGCCTTGTACTCGGCCCAGGCGGCAAGCAGCCCGCGGATGTCGTTCTTGTCGGGCGTCTCCGGCCGGCCGCCGCCCTGGATCTTGTCGGGATCGTAGCCGTCGTTCCTCACCTCGTGGAACCAGACGTGCTTCGTCGTGGCCTTCCCCGTCGCGGGCTCCGCGGTGGGTCGGCGGAAGACGAGGACCGATGTCTTGACGCCGGCGTACGGCTTGAAGACCCCCGCCGGGAGCGAGACGACGGCCAGTAGCTCGAACTCCCGCAGCAGCTTCTCGCGCAGCTCCTTGTGCGCGCCGGTCGAGCCGAAGAGCGCGCCCTCGGGCACGACCACGGCGCAGCGGCCGCCGGGGGCGAGCGAGCGGAGCATGAGGGCGAGGAAGAGAAGCTCGCTCTTCTTCGACTTCGTCGGCAGGTCCTGGCGGATCGACTCCTTGGGGATCTGCCCGGCGAAGGGGGGATTCGAAAGGATCACCTGGTAGCGGCGGGCGAGGTCGTCCTCGGTGAGACCACTCATCTCGGAGAGCACGTTGGCGCGCTTCAGGCGCGCCTTTCGGATCCCGTGGAGCACCAGGTTCATCATCGAGATCCGCATCATCTGCCGCGAGACGTCGGTTCCGTAGATCGCGGCCTCGAGGCGCCCCCAGTCGGGGATCTTCTCGCCGGGGCCCTTCTTGTAGGTCTGGAGGTTCGGGATCGCCTTACGCGCCTCGTCGAGCGTCTGGCCGCGCTTCTCGAGCCAGTCCTCGCCGTAGATCGGCACCTCCTGGGGCGTCTCGCTGTAGCGCGCGAGGACGTGATCCACGACGTCGATCAGGAATCCCGCCGTGCCGCACGCGGGGTCGTATACGGTGTCGCCGAGGTCCGGGTCCACCATCTCCACCATGAAGGCGCGGATCTGACGGGGCGTGCGGAACTGCCCGTTGAGCGCCGACTGGCCGAGATGCGTCAGCAAATACTCGAAGACGTCGCCCTTGACGTCCGGCCCGAGCTTCCGAAAGTCGATCGAGTCCAGCTCGTCGATCACCTGCTTCAGGACGTTCGGGTCGACGATCTCGAGGACAGCGTCGCGGAAGTACTCGGCTACCTGGGGCTCGTCCTTCACGAGCGAGGCCATGTAGGGGAAGACCTCGTCACGGACGAAGTCGCGGAGGCTCGCGCCGCTCCTGAAACGCCACTTCGACCAGCGGAAGCGCTCGGCCTGCTCCGGGAAGAGACGTGCGCCGTTCCCGGCGCCGAGACGCCCCTTGAGCTCGCGGCTCGCCTCCTCCTCGTCGAGAAGCTTCAGGTAGATCAGGTACGAGATCTGCTCGATGTAGGTGACAGGGTTGGTGACGCCCCCGGCCCACAGGATGTCGGTGATGCGGTCGAGCTTGCGGCGCAGGGTCTGGTCCATCGGCTTCCTCTCAGCTTGCCGCCCGGAACACGCCCTCGTTGAGATCGTCCACGACCTGCTTCAGACCTTGCTCGCCGAAGAGCTCGATTCCCTTGCCGGCGGCGTCGAGAATCGAGAGCGGGGGCTCAAAGAGGTCTTCGATGCGCACGCGGCCCGTGGCGATGCCGCGGTTCTTGAGCAGGCAGAGGTACTCGGCCTGCTGCGGCGTCAGGGAGCGGAAGACCAGCCAGGCGCGGAAGGCCTCGTCGAGCTTATCCTCGCGGCTCTTGATGCGCAGCCTCCCGAGCGCCGCGCGGATGAAGTCGACGAGGTTACCGCCCGGGTCGCGGTAGGCGCGCCGCAGGTTGTCCTCGTTGTAGTAGTGCTCGGGCTGGTTGAGTCGACGGGCGAGCTCCTCCTCCTCGGCGGGCTCGAGCGGCTCCTCGTCGCGCACCTTGGCGAGCAGCGGATCGTCTGCGGCCCCCGAGCGGATCGTCTGCTCCCAGTGCGTGACGTACTCCCTCTTGTCGATGCGCTCGCCCTCGGGGCCGACCTCGATGTAGGTCACCGCTTCCAGCCACTCGTCCTCGAGGCCGAGCTCGATGAGCTCGCGTGGGGGCTTCGGCGGGGTGATCGCTCCGCCCGGGGCGCGGCCGCCGCCGGTTCCGGTGAAGACGTCGGTGTCGCTGTCGTTGAAGTACTCGTGGTTCTTGAAGAAGTCGTAGATGACGAACTTCCGCTTGTCGATGTGGGCCGCCGTGCGGGTGCCGCGGCCGCGCATCTGCTGGTAGAGGATCGGGCTCCGCACGCGCCGGCAGAGCACGAGGTGCAACACCTCGCGGCAGTCGAAGCCGGTGTCGAGCATGCCCACGCTCACGGCCACCATCGGGTAGGTCTCGGTCTTGAACTTGCGGATGAGCGCGTCGGGGTCGGCGACGTCCGAGGTGATGACCTCCGCATAACGACCCTGGTGCTCGGGGTGTCGCTCGTTCAGGTACTGTGCGAGGCGCGCGGCATGGTGCTTGGTGATGGCGAAGACGATCGCCTTGCCGGGGCCCGGGTCCTGCCCCGGGGCAAGCTCCTTGTACTGTTCCCAGGCGAGGCGATCGAACTCCTCCATCATGAGTCGGTTCGTTTCCTCGTTGGTCCAGCGGCGCTCGAACTCCGCCGGATCGTAGTGCTCCTCGTCGAGGTCGGCGCCCTCGGCCAGGATCTCGGTGATGCCGCTGGCAAAGCGATACGGCACCAGGTACTGCTCCCGGAAAGCGTCCTGAATCGGGTAGGAGAAGTCCGGCTTGCCGGGCTCGCACTGGTAGAAGTCGTAGGTGTTCCGCTCGATGTAGTTGGCCGGCGTCGCCGTGAGGCCCACGTGAATCGCGTCGAAGCGGGTGAGCGCCGTCTGCCAGGCCCCGTAGATCGAGCGGTGGCACTCGTCGGCGATCACCGCGTCGAAGTAGCCGGCGGTGTACTCCTCCGTGCGGCCGATCATGGTCTGGAGCAGTGCCACGGTGACCTGCTGCTCCTGACGCGCCATGCCGGAGCGCAGCCAGTAGCTCGAGTGGGTCGACAGGATGTCCTGGATCGCGTCGATGGCCTGCTTGGCGAGCTGGTCGCGGTCGACGAGAAAGAGCACGCGCTCGGCCCAGCCGGCCTGGAAGAGGCGCTTGAGATAGAGGCCGATGAGATCGGTCTTGCCGGTACCCGTCGGCAGCTCGATCAGAAAGCGGCGCTTGCCGAGCTCGATGGCGTGGTCGAGCGCCCGCATCGCCCCGGCCTGGTAGGGGCGGACGGTGCGCGTCTCGCCCTGCCGGATGTAGTGTTCGGGGATCTCGACCGTGGCGAGAGCCTTCCGCGCCGCTCGCATCTCGACCATGCGCTCGAGATCGCGGCGCGAGAAGAACCCGGTAACCTGTCGCGCGTCGTCGTTCTGGTAGTCCCAGAAGTAGCTGAGCTCGCCGTTCGTGAGGAAGATGAACGGAGCGCCAAGCGCCTTGGCGTAGGGCAGCGCCTGCTGCTTGGCGACGTACGGGTTGATCGCGTTCTTCTTGGCCTCGATGACCGCGAGCGGACGCCCGCGCTGGTCGTAGAGGACGTAGTCGGCGCGGGCGCGGGTCATCGTTGCATCGCTGGCGACCCCAAGCGCGCAGACGAACTCGGCGATCACGCGGATGTCCCCCTCAGCCGTGGGGTCGAAGACGAGGGGGCGATAGGCCGGGTCCGGGTTGAGGGGCTCGAGCCGGATCTCGCGGTGGCTCCATGTGCCGTCCGGGTTTTCGATCTTGCTGCTCGTGTACTTCTTGATCGAGAACTCGCCTCCCCGCGCGGGGTCGGTGGAGCCTCGGTGCCAGACGAGGACGAGCTTGCCCTGGCGGCTGCCGCCCCGATCGGCGCGGAACAAGCAGTAGGACCCGTCGGGGATCGTCGGCTCCATGGAGCGACCCTCGACGCGTGCCACGAAGTGATCGCGCGTCAGGCGGTGGTGCCCCGGCACCCGGATCCATCCCTGCTCGCCGGGGAGCTGCGTGACCAACGCGTCGGGCCCGAAGGCACCGGCAACGGCGACCAGAGCGTAGACGGGCGCGTGCGTTTCGTAGGGGCGCGCTCGGGACCGATTGACGACGTCCTCATCTGCGCGTGCTTCGCTCGCATGGACTTCCGTGCGGACCATGGACTTGTCGGCAGGATCCCAGCCGGCCTGCCGGAGTAGGTCGTCGATCGCGATGCGAGCGTCCGCTTCGCTTTCGTGCCGAGTCATGGCGTTTGCCTCGTCCATAGCGAGGTCACGAATCGCAACCGGCGTGCCATGTTCATGCCGTCACCCCGTACCGCCTCATCCAGTTGGTCAGCGTCTGGTAGCTCGGGAGGCCCACGAGCTTTGCGGCGCGCGTCTTGTTGCCAGCGGCCTCGTCCAGCGCCCGCTCGAGATAGTGGCGGGCCACCGTGGCGAGAAGCCCCGGCAGATCAAGGTCTTCGCCCAAGGGGCGCCCGACGATTCGGTCCTGCTCCGCACCCGGGAGCGCGAGTAGGGCCTCGCGGATGTCCTCGGCCTCGAGTGTGGCTTCCGAGGTCCAGATCGCCGCCCGCCGGAGCGTGTTCTGGAGCTCGCG
>JAFGQW010000217.1 GCA_016935485.1 Planctomycetota bacterium
CGCTCGCGGTGGTCGTCCCCGGGGCGCGGTACGGGCGGCGGCGCGCTCTCCAGCAGGTCGACGTAGGCGTGGGCCTCCGGCGCGGCGGGCGGTTCGGCCTCGTCGGCGGCGTGCTCCTCGACCTCGAGGTGACGCGGGATCGGCCGCGGCCCCACGCCCGGGATGCGGTCGAGCGCGTCGTCGAGCGCCCGCCGGAGCGCCGTCACGTCCGCGCCGGAGCGCGCGCTGACCAGGCGGGCCTGCGGATCGTCGGCGATGAGCGGCGCAAACGCCCGCCGATCGAGGCGGTCGGCCTGATTGTAGAGGAGCAGCCGGGCACTCCCGTCCAGGCCGAGCTCCGCAAGCAGCGCCTCGACGGCTTCCACGCGGGCGAACACATCGGGATGAGCGGCGTCGGCGACGTGCAGCAGCAGGGTCGCGTCCCGGAGCTCCTCGAGGGAGGCGTGGAACGTGGCTTTGAGATCGGCCGGCAGATCGCGGATGAACCCGACCGTGTCGGTGACCAGCGCGTAGCGGTGCGAGGGCAGCCGGATGCGCCGGGCCGTGGTCTCGAGCGTGGAGAAGAGCCGGTCCTCGACGCGACCGCCGGCGCCGGTCAAGCGGTTCAGCCAGGTCGTCTTGCCGGCGTTGGTGTAGCCCACCAGCGCCAGCACCGGCAGGCGAGCCCGCTGGCGCTTCTTGCGCCGGAGCTCGCGCGCGCGCCCGATCTCCTCCAGGCGCGTTCCGAGCCGGTCGATCCGCTCCTGGATGTGGCGCCGGTCGAGCTCGAGCCGCTTCTCCCCCATGCCGCGGTTGCTGCCGATGCCGCCGCCCAGCCGGCTCAGGTACTGCCCCTTGCCCGCCAGCCGCGGCAAGAGGTAGCGCAGGCGCGCCAGCTCCACCTGGATCTTGCCTTCCCGCGTGGCGGCCCGCTGCGCGAAGATGTCGAGGATGAGCTGCGTGCGGTCGATGATCTTGAGCCCGGTGGCGTCGACGAGGTTCTTGACCTGGGAGGGGGAAAGGTCCTCGAGGAACACCACGAGGTCCGCCCCGGACCACAGCGCCCGGAGGTTCAACTCGTCCACCTTCCCCGCCCGGACCAGCGTCTTCGGATCCCGCGCCAAGCGCCGCTGGACCACCTCGCCCACGACGCGGCCGCCCGAGGAGCGGACCAGGCTCCGAAGCTCGGCCAGGTCGGCCGCGAGATGGTCTTCCTCGCCCGCCCGGACCGTGCCGACCACCACCACCCGCTCGCCGGCATCGGTCCCGTGACCGCCCGGCGCGCGGCGGCGGAACTCTTCTTCCAGCGCCGCGACGTGCGCGGCGAAGTCTTCCGGCAGGTGCCCCGGCTCGAGGGGCTCGAGGACCTGCCATTCGCGGCCCTCCGGGTTGGGCGGCAAGAGGTAGGCCCGCTCCACGCGGCACGGCGCGGCGCCGCCGGCGAGCACGACGAGCCCGAGCGCGTCGAGGCGATGGCGGCGAAGGCGCGCGAGCTCGAAGTCGCCGAGCCTCCGGCCTGCCGGCACGGTGGCGAAGAACCGCAGCCCGTTCAGCCGGGCGCGCGTGCCGGGTGGCTCCCGCAGCGGCGGGAGCGGCGCTGCCGCCGCATCCCCGACCGACAGCTCGCGCACGTGGCCGCGCCGGTCGAGCACCACGCCGACCATCCGGCCGATCTCGGCCGCGAGCTGCGCCATCTCCTGGGCGAGCGCCGGCGTGATCCAGGCCGCCGCCGGCACACGCCGGCGCAGCAAATGAGCGAGCCGCCGGAGCGGGTCGGCCTTGAGACCGAGGGTGCTGCCGTGGATCTTGCGGATGGCCGGATTCCTCACTCGGGAGCGGACGGCGCCGGCGCGGGCTCGCCGGGGCGGTGCTCGCGCGCCTCGAATCGCACCTCGAGCGCGGTGAAGACACCCCAGAGAACCAGCATCGGCGTGAACAGATCGACGCGCTGCGCGAAGGTCGGCGGAAAGAGGAGGAGCCGCCGGCTCGCGGCATCGATGATTGGCCGGAACGAGAACAGATCGGGCACGGCGATCCGTGCCAGGACGAACACGACCAGGACCAGACCGAGCGCACTCGCCGCCCCCGCCCGGAGCCGGCTTGCCACGACCAGCACGGGCAGCAGCGCGAGATAGGGCGGAACACAGGCGACGGTGCTGGCGAGAACGAGGCGCAGGCTCTCGTCCGTGAGCTCGCCGCCGTGCCGCACGGCCTGCCCGAAGAAGTTGAAGAACACCACCAGCGCGCTCAGCAGCAGGATGCGCCCGAACGCGTGGCGGCAGTGGTGCAGGGTGGCGAGGCGCCCGGCCCGGACGAACGCGGCGAGCACCCAGGGCCAGGCACAGAGCAGGTCTGCAAGAAACCGCTGTCCGCCCCCGGACGCGAGGTACTCGTGCTCGAGCGCAGCCCTCACCTGCACCAACGATGCCACTTCGAGCCCGGCTTCGGTCCGCTCGATCCAGAATCCCAGCCCGGTGAGCAGCACGGCGACCGCGGCGGTCAGGACCGCGTACAGGGGCAGCCGCAGTGCGGCCGGCCAGGGGGCCGGAGCCGGGACCCTGGCGCCGTGCTCTTCAGCCATGGAGGGTCGTCTCCGCAGGAACCGGCCGGCAGACGGAGCGCGCTGCGCGCGGTCGCCGGTATCCGCGCCGCGCCCGAAGATCGTAGCGCGGACACTGCCCGCGGACCACAGCCATCCGCCCTGAGCGATCCGCTTGCCCCGCGGGAGAGGTGCGCGGAGAGAGAATCGGCCGGCCCGGCCGAACGGCACGCGGTCTGGGGCCGGGGCCGCACGGATCGCGTGGCTGCGCGCCGCGCGCGGCGCCGAAGATCACGGCTCGGAAGCCGCGTTCTGCCCGCGCTTCAGGCGCTCGACCTCGGCCTTGAGGCCGGCGAGCCGCTTCTCGAGAGCCGCGAGATCGCTCTGGCGCTGCTGGATCCGGCGGGCGTCCTGCTCTCCCTGGTGCTGCAGGCTCTGGCGCCGCGTCGCTTCCATCTGGCGGAGCCGGATCAGCGCCCGCCGGGCGTCGACCGAACCGTCCCGGGCCGCCGCAGACCCCGGCGGCTCGCCGCGGGCCCGCTCCAGGAGCTGCTGCGCGGCGCGGGCGGTGCGGCGGGCGAGCACGGCGATCGCGCGCTTCTCCGCCGCGGCGCTGTGGTGGAACTGCTGCGCCGCGGCCTCGATCCGCCGCGTGGCTCCCGCGACCTCAGCCTCCGCCGCGAGCGGCGAAGCGGTCCCTGCGAACGCTCCGGCCCCGGGGACGTCGGCCGGCGGCGACTTCCGGGCTGTGCCCACCGTGTCCCTTTCCTGCTCGAAGCGCGGCCACACGCCAGCCCCCGCACGGCGCGGCCGTTCGAGCGGGCCGAGCGACTGCCGCGCGGCGCTGAGCGCCTCGCGCAGGAGATGCCGGGAACCCGCCGCGGCGAGGCGGAGGCGCAGGCGAATGCGTCTGGCCTCATCGAGCACGGGATCGGGCGCGTCCTTTTCGCCGTCGCCGCGAGCACCGCGCAGAATCAGCGTGCGGGCTCGCTCCAGGTGCACGAGATCGCGCTCGATGCGCTGGCGCGCGTGCTCGATGCTCGCCTCGCGCTTGCGGCTCTCGGCGACGAGGCGCTTGTAGCCGCCGGCGGCGCCGGCCGGGGCGGGCGGCGGAGATGGACGCGCTCCGTGACGCGGCAGGACCCCGGCCGCAACCGCGCCGACGGCGGGCCGGTCGGGCTCGGGCTCCCCCTGACCCGGTGCGGCGACAGCGGCCGCTGGCACGACGAGCAGCGCCGCGAGCCCGAGGGACAGCACCGATCTCGCCCCGCGCATCGCTCAGCGCCCCTTCGCATCCGGATCGGCAGCCACGACCGCACGCCGCGCCTGGAGATAGCGGCGCGCATCCGCCTGGATGGCCACCACCTGCTCGGCCAGACCGCCGAGCTCCTCCTCGATCGCGGCCCGGCGCTCCGCATCGAGGTCCTCGGCGATGAGCTCCATGCGGAGGCACACGATGCGCATTTCCACCGCCTCGGCCAGCGCGAGCAGGGCCGAAGCGCGGCTGCGGTTCTCCAGATCGAGCGCCAGCAGTGCGCCGGCCTCACGGCCGGGACGCTGGATCGCAAAGGCGGCCGCCGCCAGCAGCATCAGCCCGGCCGCCGCGGCGGCCACGCGGCGCCACCGGAGTGCACGGCGCGAAGGAGGCGCCGGCGCGGACACCGGGCCGATGCCCAGCTCGACCTGGAGACGGCCTGGCAGGCGCGGTCCGGCCGCGCCTGGCTCGTCCCGCGGGCCGCGCGCGAGGTGGACCAGTGCGTCGGCCGCCTTGAGCTCCCCGAGCCGCTCGCGGCACGACGCGCAGCGCCGGAGGTGGCGGGCGAGCCACCAATGCCGCAGCGCTCCGAGCTCGCCGTCGAGGTACTCCGTCAACCGCAGCAGCGTCGTTCGACACCTCATCGCCGCACCTCCCGCGACGGCGCGGCCGCCGGGCGCCCGGCCTGCGCGCACTTCCCGCCGGCGGCACCCGGCGCCGCGAGCCACCGCGCCAGGGCGCGACGCGCCCGGAACAGCAGGATCTTCACGTGGGCGACCGGACGGTCGAGCACGCGGGCAATCTCCTTGTAGCTCAGCCCTTCGAAGCTCCGCAGCACGAGCGCCTCGCGCTGCATCGCCGGCAGGTGTTCGAGCGCGCCCGCAACCCGCTGCCGCAGGCAGCGGACCGACGCTTGATCCTCCGGGGTGATCGGGTCGGCGAGCCCGCCGGCGAGAGGGTCCAGCGAGCCATCGCCGTGCCCGTCCAGATCCGAGGCGCTCACGGGCCGGCGGGTGGCGGCCCGGTCGTAGCACAGGTTGCGGAGAATCCGGTAGAGGTAGGTGCGAAAGCTGCCCTTGGCCGGATCGTACCCGCCGCGGCGCGCGGCCAGGAAGACCCGCAGGAACGCGTCCTGCACCACGTCCTCGGCCTCCCGTCGATCTGCGAGCATCCGGACCGCGTACTCGAAGCTCGGGCCGCTGTGCCGCTCGTACAGCAGCGCGAACGCCTCGCGGTCGTTGAGCCTGAGGCGGGCGACCAGCTCCTCGCTGGAAGGGGTGTTGGCGCGGTTCGGAGACATCACGCGGGCTGCTCTCCCCGGGATCGATGCCCCACCATACCGGGCACCTGCCGCCGGGTTACGATCCAATCCGAGAAAACCGGCCTGTCGCCTCCTCCCCGTTCGTGCTCGTGCTCGAACGGCCCCGCACGGCAGCCGACCCGCTCCCCGGGCGCGCCACAGCAGCGATCTGAGAGAAACGCCCCTGGGGCGTCTCTTTTCAGATCGCCACGGCCGGCCCGCCGCCTCAGCCGCCGATCACAAAGCTGTAGGGCCTGGAGACCGTGAGAATCCCGCTCGGCGCGCCCGGACGCACGGTCACGAACGCCATGTGGAGCCGCAGGCTCACCAGTGCCGGCAGCGCGGGTACGGCAAGCTTCGCCACCGCCTGTCCGGGCCCGGAGAGGGTGCCCTGGAAACCGATGAAGATGGGCAGGGCGACATTCGCGCTCACGACCAGCAGCGGATCCAGCCCGAGCGGCACCACCCGGATGTCCGGGCTTCCCAGCGGGATGCCGGTGCTGGAGTAGCTGAGCGCCGCCGCGTAGAAGCACCCGCCGCCGATCGGATCGTCGAGGAGGAAGTCGGCGGTCTTGCCGATCGCGGGAGAGACCATGCCCGGAGTCACCTCGCCGGCCGGCCCGATGATGCAGTCCCGCGCGCGGCCGAGCAGCACCGCCGGCGTCGGAGTGCCGGTGTTGCTGAAGTAGGCGACGACCTCGCCGGCGTCGTTCGCGTCCAGGTCGGCGTTGAGATCCGTCAGCCTGTAGATCACGTCCGCCGTGTGGTTGCACACGTAGAGGCTGCCGAGCGGATCGGTGGTGAGCGTGAAGGACGTCTTCAGCGAGACCGAACTGGCGTTGTTCGCACTGTCGAAGAACGTGACGACCTCGCCCGGATCGAGGGCGTCGCCGTCCTTGTTCAGGTCCTGCCAGCGGTAGACGTTGCCGGTGGTGATGCACACGCCGAAGAGCGCCGGCCCCTTCAGCTCGAAGATGAGGTTCCAGACGAAGCTCCCGCCGCCCGCGGTGGGGTCGGCCCAGCGCACCGCCTCCCCGGCGTCCAGCGCGTCGCCGTCGTGGTTGAGGTCGCGGATGCGCACGATGTGCTTGGGCGTGATCGTGTTGTCGCCGATGTAGAGGTGTCCCTGAAAGAAGATCATGTCGGCCGGAGACTGCAGCCAGGGACCGGTCACCGCCGTGTTGTCGAAGAAGACCGTGGCCTCGCCGGGATCGAGGGCGTCGCCGTCTTTGTTCTTGTCCTCGAGCCGGATGACGTTGTCGGGGGTGCCGGAGTTGAGAAGGAACAGAATGCCCTGCTCGTCGAAGGAGAGCGCCAGCACGCTCGAGATCGCCACGGCGCCGGTGGCGTCGTAGAAGATCGAGTATTCGCCGGCGTCGTTCGCGTCCCCGTCGCCGTTTCGGTCCACGAGCCGGAGCACGACGTCCAGCGACGTGTCGGAAATCCACACCGAGCCGTCGAAGGGATGGATCGTGATGGCCTGCGGGTTGCTGAGATCGGGCCCCGGGCTGGTGCTGTCGTAGAAGACGATCTGCTCGCCCGCATCTTGCACGTCCCCGTCGCCGTCGAGGTCCTGGAAGCGCAGGACCCCATCCAGGTCCTGGTCGACGACGTAGAAGTCGCCGTGGGTCCGGAACGGAAGCGTCTGGGCGGCGGCCCAGACCGAGATCAGCAGCACGATCCCGAATCCTCCGAGCGCTCTCATGGGTGTGGCCTCCCTGGTGTTTGCGGGCCCGGTGCTTCGTCCCCGGCCGCCGCCCGGCCCGCGCGCGGTGCGGCCGATTCCTGCTCTCGCCATAGACCGTTGCCGGAAAGACGCTTATAATCCGCGTTCCCGGCAGTGCGCTCCGGCGCCAGCCGGATCGTCGGGGACACGACGGAGAACACTGTCCGTGGCGCTATCCTACCACATGTCTGGCCGCCGCCAGCTCCTCGTGGCGATCCTCTGCTTCCTGGCCGGCCTCGGCCTCGTGGACGCGGCCGCCCAGACCGTCGACCCCGTCGGCGTGGGCGCCATGGTGGATCTGGAGAACCTGCCGGCGCTGCGCGGCCACACGGTCGCCCGGCAGGTCTCGAGCCACGACCCCACGGGCGGGAACGACGACGGCTTCTTCTCGGTCAACTTCCGCTACTACGACGCCCTGCGCCGGGAGTACGTGCTGCTCGAGGAGTCCGGAGCAGGCTGCATCTACCGGATCCAGATGGCCGATCTGAGATCCTACTTCGGCCCGCCGGTCCGGCTGCGCATCTATCTCGACGGCGCCGCCACACCGCAGGTCGACCGCGAGGTCACCGACTTCTTCAGCGGCTCCGGTCCCCCGTTTCTCGCGCCGCTCGTGGGCGCCTCCCATCCCGGCGCCGGCGGCGGCTTCGGCCACTACTGCTACGTCCCGATCCCGTTTCGCGCCGGTGCGCGGGTGGCGCTGACCGGCCTGGTGCACTTCTACAACATCACCTACCACCGCTACCGCGACGGGATCGGCACCGTGCCCGCGTTCGGCAGGGACCGCAGCGTCGCCGAGATCATCACGCTGTGGCAGGCGGCCGGATCGCGGCCGACGCCGGTCCGGACGGGCGAGCGGACCGCGCAGGTCCCGCTCGTGCTCGGGCCGCACTCGACGCTCACCGTGCTCGACATCCCCGGCGCGGGCGTCATCTCCGGGCTGGAGTTCACCCCGCCGCAAACGTCGGGACCGAGCCCCTCCGACCTCGACGAGCTCCGCCTCCAGGCCCGCTGGGACCACGAGCCGTCGCCCAGCATCGACGTGCCGTTCTCCTTGCTCTTCGCCACCGGCAATCCCCCGTCGCCGGCGAACGGTCTCCTGCTCGGCACCCTCCCGAACCAGCGCCACTACTGCTATCTGCCGATGCCCTTCTGGCAGCGCGCCTGGCTCCGGGTCGAGAACCGCGGCGCCGCGACCGTCAGCCTGACCGCCCGGGTGACCTTTCGCGTGGGCGGCGCGCCGAGCTACGATCCGGCCCGGACCGGCTACCTCCGGTGCGCGGTGCGGAGCGCGGACCCGGTGCTTCCCGGTCGCGACTACATCGCGCTCGCGGCCGGCGGCCGTGGCCATGTGGCGGCCGTCGTGCTCGAGACCGAGGGCAAGGATTTCTTCAACTTCGACAGCCATCTCGAGGGCGACGAGCGCATCGCCGTGGACTTCGAGCGCACACCTTCCTGCCACGGCAACGGCACCGAGGACTTCTTCAACGCCGCCTACTACTTCCTGGGCCAGACGTTCTCCCGACCGCTGCACGGCAGCCCGTTCCGGGCCTTCTCCGCGCACGAGAACCGGCGCCTGTCCTACCGCCTGTTCGCGGGCGATGCGCCCCCGTTCGGGGCCCACATCCGGCTCGGCTTCGAGGTCGGCGGATTCAGCCACCTGCGCGGGCGCTACCGCTCCGCGGTCCTCTACTACCACCGCCCGGAGCCAGCGCTCGGCCTGGCCGACCGGCTGAACGTGGGCGATGGGGCCGACGAGGCCCGCCACGGATGGACGACCGACGGCACTCCGGTCGGGCCGCTCAGCGGCGCCTACGAGGGCGACCAGGACGACGTCGTCTTCGCCGATCGCGGGGTCCACCTCGAGCGGGATCGGTCGTGCGCCTTCCACGTCACCATCCCGCCGCACAACGACGGCTGCCTCCTCCGGCGCCGGCTGGACTACCTCAACGAGGGCATTGCCGACCAGACCCTCGAGGTCGAGGTCGACGGCCACCCCGTCGGCACCTGGAGCGTTCCCGGCCACTACCTCAACCACCTCGCCGCGTTCCCTTCCCTGCCCGCCTCCCGCGGCCAGGGCACCCCGGACAAGCGCTGGCTCGACAGCGATTTCGAGATCCCGGCGGCGTTCACCCGGGATCGCGGCGCCGTGGAGATCAGGCTCACCAACACGGGCCCCGGCCCGGCCAACGCCTTCGATTTCCGCATGTTCGCGCACCTGAGCGCGCCGGCCGCCGACGTGCAGCCACCCGGAGCGCCGCTGCACCTCACCGCCGTCGGCCTGACCACCGACGCGGTGGTGCTCACCTGGAACGAAGCGGCGGACGATACCGGCATCGACCGCTACGAGGTCTGGCGCGTGGCGTCCACGGCGCTTCCGGCCGCGAAGATCGGTGAGGCGCTCGGCACGCGGTACGTGGACCGGCACGCCGATCCGGCCGTCTCGCCCTGGTACTACTCGGTGCGCGCCGTGGACTCGTCCGGCAACGTCGGCCCGTTCGCCGGGCCGGTGGTCGGCAGCCCCGGGCGCGTGCTCCACTTCGAGTGCGAGGAATTGCTGCCCGCCCTGCGATCGCCGAGCGGCCTCGCCGGCCAGCTCGACCTCGCGCTCTTCCCCCAGCTCGGCCGCCTCTGGAGCGGGGACAACCAGGTGCTCTTCGTCGGCAACCGGCACGGCGACTGGATCTCGTTCGCGATTCCCGTGACGCGCGCGGGCCGCTACGAGCTGAAGCTCGCCTGCACGTCCTTCGTGGGCACCAGCTCGTTCGAGGTGCTCATAGACGAGCAGCCGGCCGGACCGCCGGTGCACCACCCGCTGCGCATGGAGCGCCGCGAGGCGATCTTTGGGCCGCACTACCTCGCGGCGGGCGTGCACTCGGTCAAGATCCGGCTGATCGAAGGCCCCGCCGTCTACAGCGGAACCCAGGTCGCGCTGGACTGCATCACGCTGACCCCGAAGTAGCCGTAGCGGCCCATCCGCATCACGACGAGACGCCACCACCCGGACGGGTTCCGGGCAGGCCTCGGGCCACGGCCCGACGCGCCGAGGGGCTTCTCTCCCGGTTTCAAGGAGCAGGTATCTTTTCCCTCGCCAGCCGCGCAGATTGGAGTAGGATTCGGAGTCTCTCGGACTTGTCCAGTCCAAAGGACCGCAGAACTCTGATAAAATTGGACCGATGCTGATCCCGATCGACCGGCAGGCGGGAACCCCGCTTCACCGCCAGATCCACGAGCATCTGGCGCAGCTCATCCGGCGCGAGATCCTCGCCGACGGCGAGCGGCTGCCGGCGGCGCGCCAGCTCGCGAGCGAGATCGGGGTCACCCGGTCCACGGTCAGCCAGGCCTACGACGGTCTCCAGGCCGAGGGGCTCGTCCGGACCGCGGTGGGCGCCGGGACGTTCGTGACGCGGACCGGCCTCGCCCCCGCCCCCCCGCACCGCATCGCCCGGCGGGCAGCGTTCGACTGGGAGCGTTTCCTCGCCGACCACGCTCCGACCACGGAGGACGCCTCGCTCGGCGAGCTGTTCGCGGCCGCGCCCCCGGAAGGACCCGTCATCAACCTGCTTCGCCCCATCCCCGATCCGGCGCTGGCGCCGGTCGCCGAGGTACGCCGCACCGCCAGGGCGGTCTTGCAGCTCCTCGATGCCGACGCGCTGGACTACGGATCGCCGTGGGGCTACGAGCCGCTCCGCGAGGTGCTCGGCCGCCAGCTCGCCACCGAGGGGATGGACCGCACGGACGACGCCACGCTGCTGGTCAACGGCTCCCAGCAGGGAATCGACATCATCGTGCGCACGCTGGTCGCCCCGGGCGAGGTGATCGTCACCGAGCGGCCGGCCTACAAGGGGGCGCTGCGCGTCTTCCAGGCCGCGCGCGCCCAGGTGCGCTGCTTGCCGATGGACGAGGAAAGTCTCGAGACCGCCGCCCTGGAGCGAACGCTCCGCCAGGACAACGTGCGGCTCATCTACGTCACCCCGACCTTCCACAATCCGACCGGCGCCACCATGGGTCCGACCCGCGCCCGGGCGATCCTCGAGCTGGCGCGGCGCCACGGCGTGCCGATCCTCGAGGACGGCTGCTTCCGGAATCTCCGCTACGAGGGCACACCCGTGCCCGCGCTGAAGAACTTCGACGACGAGGGCCTCGTCATCCATCTGGGCACGTTCTCGAAGACGCTCTTCCCGGGCCTGCGCGTCGGCTGGATCGCGGCCCCGCAGCAGCTCGCGCAGCGCCTGAGCCTCGCGCGCCACGACATGGACCTCGGCAGCGTGACCCTGGCGCAGATGGTGATCTGCAGGCTCCACGAGCAAGGCGAGATCGCGCGCCATCTCGAGCGCGTGCGCGCCGTCTACCGCGCGCGGCGTGACGCGCTGCTGGACGGGCTCGAGCGCCACCTGCCCGAGCCGGTGCAGTGGACTCGCCCCGCCGGCGGGATGAGCCTCTGGGTACGCCTGCCGGAAGGGCTCGGCAGCCTGGGGGCGGTGAGGCGCGCCGCGGGGCGCGGCGTGCTGGTCGCGCCCGGATCGATCTTCGATCCGGCCGGCCACGACCTGGATGGATTCCGGATCGCGTTCTCGACAGCCGAGGCGCCCGACCTCGTGCGGGCCGCGGCCATCCTGGGCAAAGCGCTCCGCGAGGAGATCGACAACCGACAGAGCCACGTCGCGGCGGCCCCGCGCCTGCCGGTGGTATGAAGGAAAGGGCGCGGCGCAGCCGGGCCCGTGGCCAATGCCAGATCCCGTCGCCGTTTCGAGAAGGAGGTGAGGCGATGACCAGTCCGTCCGACCGCGAGAGCGGCACCCCGAGGATCAAGACCGGCTTTGCGGAGATGCTCAAGGGCGGCGTCATCATGGACGTCACCACGGCCGACCAGGCGCGGATCGCCGAGCAGGCGGGCGCCGTGGCGGTGATGGCGCTGGAGCGGGTGCCGGCGGACATCCGCCGGGACGGCGGCGTGGCGCGCATGGCGGACGTCGCGAAGATCCGCGAGATCCAGGCCGCCGTGAACATCCCCGTCATGGCCAAGGCGCGCATCGGGCACTTCGCGGAAGCACAGGTGCTGGAGGCGCTCGAGGTCGACTTCATCGACGAGTCGGAGGTGCTCACCCCGGCCGACGAGATGCACCACATCGACAAGTGGGGCTTCAAGGTGCCGTTCGTCTGCGGCTGCCGGGATCTCGGCGAGGCGCTGCGCCGCATCGGCGAGGGCGCCGCGCTGATCCGGACCAAGGGCGAGGCAGGCAGCGGCAACATCGTCGAGGCGGTGCGCCACCTCCGGGCCGTCCAGGGCGCGATCAAGCGGCTCACGGTGCTCGGCGAGGAGGAGCTGATGCGCGAGGCGAAGGATCTCGGCGCGCCCTACGAGCTCGTGAGGCTGGTGGCCCGCAAGGGCCGGCTGCCGGTGCCCAACTTCGCCGCCGGCGGCGTGGCGACGCCGGCCGACGCCTCGCTGCTTCGCCAGCTCGGCGCCGAGGCGGTGTTCGTCGGCTCGGGCATCTTCAAGTCCGCCGAGCCCGAGCGCATGGCCCGGGCGATCGTCGAGGCCACGACGCACTTCGACGACTTCGCGCTGATCGCGGAGCTCAGCGCCAACCTGGGCAGCGCCATGCGCGGGCTGGACGTGGCGACGATGGCGGAGGCGGAGAAGCTCCAGACCCGCGGCTGGTAGCCGGAGCCGGCGAGGCGCGCCGGGCCGCGGGCTCGCAGCAGGAAGGAAGAAGCATGCGCGAGGACGGCGACCGGAAGACGCCGAAGGCCCGGTCCGGGCTGCGGATCGGAGTCCTCACGCTCCAGGGCGACTACGCGGCGCACGCCCGGGCGCTCGCGCGCCTGGGCGTGGAGGCGGTCGGCGTGCGAAGACCCGCCGATCTTGAGGGACTCCACGGTCTGATCCTCCCGGGCGGCGAGAGCTCGGCGCTGCTCCGGCTGATGCAGCGCTGGAGCTTCCTCGAGGCGCTGCGCTCCTTCTCCGCCGGTGGCGGCGCCCTCTTCGGCACCTGCGCTGGGTTGATCCTGCTCGCCCGCGAGGTGCGGGGGATCGAGCAGCCGTGCCTGGGGCTGCTCGATGTCGCCGTCGAGCGCAACAGCTACGGCCGCCAGCGGGAGAGCTTCGCCGTCCCGCTCGCCGTGCCGGTGCTGGGCGCCGCGCCGTTCGACGCGGTGTTCATCCGCGCCCCGCGCGTGGTCGCGCTCGGCCCGGGCGCCGCGGCCCTGGCCTCCTACGGCGAGAGCCCCGTCCTCGTCCGCAACGGCCGCGTGCTCGGGGCTTCCTTCCATCCCGAGCTCACCGAGGACGCGCGGCTCCTCGCCTATTTCCTCGACCGGATCGTGAGCCGCGGCGCACCGGCGTGAGCGGGCCGCGTGGGCAGAGCAGACACCGAGGCGCGCACAGGCTCGCTGTCGGCCTGGGCGATCGCCGGCGCGGACGGACTACACCGCGCGCAGGAAGGGGATGTCGACCCAGCCCATCACCGCGGCGAAGAAGGCCGCGCCCAGGAGAGAGATGAACGCGCCGCTCACGACCGGAATCACCCGGAAGACGACCACCGCGCGCCGGCTGCCGTAGCGCTCCGCGACCTTGAAGCCCTTCACCGTGAACACCCCGATGGCGATGAGGGTTCCCGCCATGCCCAGGCTGAACACGGCGGCCAGCAACAGGCCGAGCCCGAGGAGATGCACCTGGAACGAGAACGAGATGATCGCGAGACCCGTCGGACAGGGGATCATCCCACCGGTCACCCCGAGGTAGATCGTCTGCCACAGCCCCGGCCGCTGCGCCGTGTGCTCGTGCTCGTGCGGGTGCGCGTGGGGCAGGCGGCCAGCGCCCGCGGCGTGCTCGTGCTCGTGCTCGTGCGGGTGCGCGTGGGGCAGGCGGCGAGCGCCCGCGGCATGCTCGTGCTCGTGCTCGTGCTCGTGCGGGTGCGCGTGGCGCGGGCGGCCAGCGCCCGCGGCGTGCTCGTGCTCGTGCTCGGGCCCGTGCCCGTGCTCGGGCCCGTGGTGATGGTGGTGCCCGCCGAGAAGATGCACGTGCCCGTGCTCGACCTCGGCGCCCGCGGCCAGAGCCAGCAGATGCCGCCAGAAGATGAAGAGCCCGAGCCCCAGGATGAGCAGCGCACTCAGCAGCTCGAGCCACCATGTCACCCGGTCGCGGCGCACGGTGGCGGTGGCGATCTCTGCCGCGATGCCGAGCGCGAACACGGCGGCGGTGTGGGTCGCGGTCACCGTCAGCCCGAGCACGATCGCATCCTTCACCGTGCCCCGGTTGCCGATCAGGAACGCGGCGGTGATGGCCTTGCCGTGCCCCGGCATGAGGGCGTGCCCCATGCCGTAGACAAAAGCCATCAAGATGACGCCGAGCACGACCCAGGTGCCGGCCTCACCGAACCCCTGGAAGAACTCCCAGAAGTAGCGGGACTGTTTGTCGCTGAAGGCCGGCTGGCTCGGCCCCGCGGGCGCACCGGCGGACGGCGCGCCGCCCGCGACGGGAGGCGCCGCCGCGGCAGGAGGCGCCGCGGGCGCCACCCCGGGGCTCAGCGTCCAGGTCAGCGCGCGGAACTGCGGCGGCTTGTCTCCCCGCGGGAGCTCCGGCACCTTGCCGTCGACCATCACGGCGTTGAGCTGCTCGTAGCGAGCGATCTCCTCGGCCACCGGCTCCTCGAGACGCGCCCGGAGATCCGGGCCGCCCTCGAGGTGCGCGCGCACGAACCCGACGTAGTCCGCATGGAGCCGGTTCTCGATCCGGATCGCACCTCCGGCAAGACCCTCCGGCAGCACCGCCTCGAAGGCGATCCGCACCTTGACCGGAACCGTGCCGGTCGTCCGGTCCCCACCCAGGTCGATCTCGGGCCGCCCGACCAGACGCAGGCGCAGCGCCTCCCCATCGAGCGTCAACGTCAGCGCGCGGAGCACGTCGCGCGAGAGGTCCCGGAGCCCCTGCTGCTCCTCGCTCGGGTCGATCCGGAAGTCGCGCCGCCGGTCCATGGTCTTGCGCAGATCGCCGCCCGGAAACTCGGCCATGTCCAGCTCGAGCACGCACACCACCGCCTGCCCCCGGATCGTCAAGTGCGCCACCTGATCGATCGAAGCCGTACCGCCGAGGTGAGCGGGCGCGGCGGGCGCCGCGAAGCCCACAAGAAGGGCGGCTAGCGCCAGCCGCACCGGGATCGCGATCCGGCTCATCGACTCTCGTCTCCTTCTTCTGCGCCGCCCCGCGCCGCCGGCGCGAGCAGATCCGCGTCCAGCGACCGCTTGATCAGCTCCTCCAGATAGGCCTCGTCCCGGCGCGCCACCTCCTCCTGCCCGAGGGAGCGCGCGACCTCGGAGCGGAGCCTCCGGAAGCGCGCGTCCTCCGCATCGGCCGCGAGGCAGCGCTCCACGGC
>JAFGQW010000218.1 GCA_016935485.1 Planctomycetota bacterium
TGCCGCTCGAGCAGGTGCTGAACGGCGCGACCGACGTGGTCCGCGTTCGCTCGGAATCGGGCATGGGGCTCTCGATGCTGTTCGTCGAGTTCGCCTGGGGCACCGACGTCCATCGGAACCGCCAGATCGTGCAGGAGAAGCTCCAGCTCGCGCGCACCAAGCTCCCGCCGGAAGTCGAACCGGCAATGGCCCCGATCACGAGCATCATGGGCCAGATCCAGCTGATCGGGATCCGGTCGCGCCAGGGCAAGACCCCTCCCGACGAGCTGCGCGCCCTGGCGGACTACCGGATCCGGTACCGGCTCCTCTCCGTGCCGGGCGTGGGCAAGGTGGTCGCGGCCGGCGGGGCGCCCCGCCAGCTGCAGACGATCGTGGATGCGGACAAGCTCCGCGCGCACGACGTGACGCTGGAGGAAGTGGCGGAGGCGGTCCGGAAGTCCAACGTGAACGTGTCGGGCGGGTTCCTCACGCTGGGCGCGAAGGCGCCCGTGGTGACGGTGCAGGGCTTCCTCCGGACGCGCGAGGAGCTGGCCGACGCCGTGGTCCGACCGGACCCGGTGCGGCCGGTGCGGCTCGGCGATGTGGCCCGGATCGACTTCGGCCCCGCGGCGATCCGCACGGGAGAAGCGGCGATCAACGGCGAGCCCGCGATCATCCTCGCCGTCTACAAGCAGCTCGGCACCGACACGGTCGAGCTGACCGACCGGATCAACGCCGAGCTCGCGGCCATCCAGCAGGGGCTGCCCGAGGACGTCGAGATCCTCCCCGGCCTCTTCCAGCAGGCGGCGTTCATCCACCGCGCCATCGACAACGTGCTGGCCGCGATGCGCGACGGGTCGCTGCTCGTGATCGTGGTGCTGCTCGTGTTCCTGCTCAGTCTCCGCACCACCCTGATCACGATCACGGCGATCCCGCTGTCGATCGCGGCCACCGCGCTGGTGTTCGCGGCGTGCGGACTGTCCATCAACACGATGACGCTGGGCGGCATCGCAGTCGCGATCGGCGCGCTCGTGGATGACGCGATCGTGGGCGTGGAGAACGTGTACCGGCGGCTCCGCGAGAACGCCCGCCGCGCCGACCGGCGCCCGGCGCTGCAGGTCATCCTCCAGGCCTCGAGCGAGGTGCGCGGACCCATCCTGATCGGCACCCTGCTCGTGATCGTGGTGTACCTCCCGCTCTTCTTCCTGGCCGGGCTCGAAGGGCGGCTGTTCGCACCGATCGCGGTCGCCTACATCACGAGCGTGCTGGCGTCGCTCGCGGTCTCTCTCACGGTCACGCCCGTGCTCTGCTACTTCCTGCTCGCACCGCTCCGCCGCCTGGGAGAACGGCGGGACTCCTGGCTGGTCGCGCACTTGAAGCGCTCGGCCGGCGGTCTCATCCGCTTCAGCCTCGCCCGCGCCCCGGCGATCCTCGCACTCCTCTTGTCGGCAGTTCTCGGCGCGATCGTCGTCTTCGCGAGCCTCGGTACGCAGTTCCTGCCGCCCTTCAACGAGGGCGTGGCGCAGGTGAACCTCTTCCTTCCTCCCGAGACCGGGCTCGAGACCTCCGACCGCTTCGGGCGCCAGCTCGGCAAGCTCCTCGCCGAGGTAGAAGGCGTCGAGTTCGTCGGCGGCCGGACGGGCCGGGCGGAGGGCGACGAGCACGTGCACGGCGTGAACTTCTCGCACACGGTCGTGAACTTCGATCCCCGCGCCGCGATGTCCCGCGACGAGATCGTGGGCACGATTCGCGAGCGCCTCGCGACGGCCTTTCCCGGCGTGATCACCGAGGTCTCCCAGCCGCTCGCCCACCTGCTGGCCCACCTGCTGTCCGGGGTGCAGGCGCAGGTCGCGCTGAAGATCTTCGGCCCCGACCTCGAGGTCCTGCGGCGGCTCGCTCGCGAGGTCGAGGCGGCGGTGCGGCCGGTCCCCGGCGTGGTCGATCTCTACACCGAGCCGCAGGTGCTGGTCGACCAGATCGCGGTCGTGCCCCGGCGGGAGGCGCTGGCGCGCTTCGGGCTCACGGTCCAGGATGTCGCGGCTCTGGTCGAGCTCGCGCTCGAGGGCGAGGAGCTCTCGCGGCTCCAGCAGGACCAGCGGCTCTACCCGATGGTCATCCGGCTCGAGGAGAAGGACCGCAGGAACCTCGACCGGATCCGCAACCTCTCTCTCCGCACGCCGGACGGGCAGCGTCTGCCGCTCGCGGACGTGGCCGAGGTCAAGATGGCGCGCACGCCGAACAACATCAACCGCGAGAGCGTGTCGCGCCGGATCGTCGTCCAGCACAACGTCGCCGGCCGGGCGCTCGGGGAGGTCGTGGCGGACATCCAGCAGGCGCTGGCGCCGATCCGGGCACGGCTGGCGGAGAGGCCCGGCTACTCGGTGCAGATCGGCGGCCAGTACGAGGCGCAGCAGGAGGCGGCGCGGCGCATCCTCGTCTTCGGCCTCCTGGCGGCGCTCGCGATGCTCGTGATCCTCATCCTCCACTTCCGCTCGCTCAACTTGAGCCTGCAGGTTCTGCTCAGCGTGCCCATGGCGTTCCTCGGCGCCGTCCTGTTCCTCGCCGCGAGTGGTCAGGCCGTCTCGATCGCGACGCTGGTGGGGCTGATCGCGCTCGGCGGCATCGCCTCGCGCAACGCCATCCTGCTCCTCGACCACTACCTCCACCTGATGCGGGAGGAGAAGGAGCCGTTCAGCGCCGCGATGATCGTGCGCGCGGGCCAGGAGCGCATGCTGCCGGTGCTGATGACCGCGCTCACGGCGGGCATCGCTCTCGTCCCGATCGCGCTCGCGCCCGATCAGCCCGGGCGCGAGCTTCTCTACCCGGTGGCGACGGTGATCATCAGCGGGCTCGTCTCGAGCACGCTGCTCGAGTTCCTGGTTCGGCCGGCGCTCTTCTGGGTGCTCGGCCGGCGCGAGGCGGAGCGGCTCGTGGCCCGGCCGGCGCCCGCGGACATCGCCGGGCATCCTGCGGATCGCAGGTTGCCCGGTGACGTCGCTCGGGCCCGCCGCACTACAGGATGACGGTCGAGTCGGTGTTCGTGCAGCCGAGAATGCTCCCCGACCCGACGAGGACGCCGGCATGGTAGACGCAGATGCCGGTGAGCGCCGGGATGTTCGGCACGTTGAGCGTGGCAGAGAAGTTGCCGCTCGCGGGCACGATGCCTGTGTAGTTGCTGAACAGGCCGCCGCCCAGCAACGACACGAAGAACAACCCGTCCTGGGCCAGGTGCACCACGCAGCTCGGGCCGAGGTGGATGCCCGGTCCCTGGCCGAGCGACGCGGCGATCACGTAGCTGGCGCCCGCCGGCGCCGAGGTCACGGCGATGCTGGCCGAGGCGCCGACCTTCACCTGATCATCGGCGAGCAGCACGTTCGTTGTCAGGTAGGTGAGGCAGACCCGGATGCCGCCGCTGGTGGAGGGAGCATGCCCGATGGGCGTCGAGTAGGGATCGGCCGGGCCCGGCGCCGGATACGAGCCGTTGGCCCACACGCGATTGGAGTTCGTGGAGCTCGTGTAGGAGCGAATGCTCGTTGAGCCCTGGTTCGTGGTTCCGAAGCCGCGGTAGCGGATCTCGATCACGAGCACCCGCTGGCCGTCGTAGCCGAAGCTCCCCTGAGCGCCGAGCGAGGTCCACTGGTTGGCCGTCGCCTGGAAGGTGTAGTTCCCGCCTTGCACGTCGATCAGGTTGATCGGGCACGGACCGATGTTGGCCGCGAAGAGCGACGAGAGCGCGGTCGTCGTCCCGTGCTCCATGCGCAGCTGGAAGTCCTGCACGGCAAACGTGCCGGTGGCCGTCGGCGCGAACGCGAAGTCGACGAAGCGGACGGCCAGCGTCGGCAGACTGCTGGCGGGAACCGTCATCTGGTAGCGCCAGTTGTTGCCGAACGAGTTGCCGAACGGGAACGTGTTGGCGCTGCCGCCCGTCGGATTCGAGGTGTCGTGATAGGCCTGGCTCTGGCCGATCGCCGGCAGGGCGAGCGCGAGAGAGACGAGGGCGAGAAGAACGAGCTTGTCCATGTCACCTCCTGTGAAATCGAGTTCCTGAAGCACGCTTGTCCATGGCTTGCCGCGCGCCGCAGCGCGCCGCCGAACACCATTATCCGCGGCGGAGCTGGATCCGCAAGCCCCCAGGGCTTTTCGGGCACGGACTTGCCCCGGGGCGCCGAGGTCGAAGGAGACGACATCTCTCCTCGCGACGCCGCCGGGGTCGATCCCGTGGATGAAGAAGCTCCCGGTCGGGCGGCCTGTGTCCCGTGGCTACATTGCCAGAAGAAACGCGCCGTTCCGAGAAACGTCCCGCCTCCTCCCCGCCCGCTCTGCTCCTGGCCGGACTCGCGGCCTTGCCCACCGCGCCCCAGACCGCACCGGTTCAGTCGCCGGAGCCTGCCGCGCCGAGTAGACCGGTCAGTGCTGGGTTCCGGCAGAGCGGGCTCGCCGGATCGCCGGACACCGCGAGGTTCAGGTTGGCCTCGAGCGAGTGCTCCCCCAGATCCTCCGCCTCCGGCAGACCCACACACGTGACCACGAGCTGCGGGCTTCGCCCTCGCGCCTGCACCTGCATGGACGGAAACCGCAGCACCGTTCCCGGCAGCGTCTCCGGGGCCACGGGGCGGCCGTCCACCGCCGCGAAGATCTCGTACGGCGGTTCGGCATGCGGCGCGAAGTGGCTCGCGTTCACCAGATGCCACTGCCCCTCGGCGCGGACCAGCGCCATCTTGTGGCCGTTCACTCCGCCTTCTCCGCGCGCGCGGCCCGGCCTCCAGATGCGGCGAAGCTCGTCGAGGTTCGCGGCATCCACGAGACGCACCTCGAGCCCGGCCGATCGGGCCAGCAGGCAGAACGTCCGCGACACGGTCGTGCAGCCGTCGAGCACGCCGAGCGCCAGCGCCTGGCGGCCGGAAAGGACGAACGGGTAGTCCGCGGGCCTCGCCGCGGAGTACACCTCGCGCCACGCGGCGTCCTGCCGCTTCATGCGATGGAGCGCGCGCTCCGCGCTGGCGAGCTCGGCGGCCTCCCCGCCCTCGAGCAACCGCGCGCCCGCAGTGGCGCGGAGTCCGGCGATCCGGCCGGAGAGCCGCTCGAGCCGGGCGAGCCAGGCGGTCCGGGCGGCCGGGTCCCGGTGCCATCCGGCCATCACCGGCCGCTCCACGTGCACGAAGAGGTCGCGGGTGGCAAGCGCGCGGATGAGCGAGCGGACAGTGGGCAGGCCGGGGTGGTCCAGCCCCACCGCATGCTCCGCGACGAAGGCGCGCACGGGGTCGAGCGGTGCCGCAGCGGGTTGCGTCTCGGCAACCGCCGGAATCGCTAGCCAGATCGCGAGGATCGCGCGGTGGCGCATCGCTTGCCGGTCCTCCCGGAATCCAGCCCGGGTCCATCATGCCACAGGGCCGCAGCTCGCGGCAGTCTACACCCGCTTGGTTTCCCAGGCGCGACCGCGCAGCCGCGCCACCGTGAGGAGGGCAAGGAAGACCACGTAGATCAGCCCGCCGATCCAGGCCGCGGGCGCCGCGCCGTTCCACACGCACGTGATGAGCCAGGTCGCGGGCAGGAACACCAGCCAGGCCACGACGGCCATGGCCCAGAATGCGAACACCGTGTCGCCGGCCCCCCGGAGCGCGCCGATGGCGGTCATGCCCATCGCGTCGAAGGGCTGCGCCAGCGCCACCCAGAAGAGCATCGCCCCGCCGAGCTCGATCACCGCCGGATCACGCGTGAACAGCCCGAGGATCGGGTCGCGGAACGCGAGGATGAGCACCCCCATCACGGTCATGAACACGACGCCCATGCGCATGCACAGGAATCCGCGCCGGCGCGCGGTGGTGGGATCGCGCGCCCCCACGTAGCGGCCGACCAGCGCCTGCGCCGCGATCAGCAATCCGACCACGGGCAGGAAGCTCAGGTGCCAGACCTGGAAGGCGGCGCCGTTCGCGGCGACCACCGCCTGGTCGGGAAACCGCCGGCCGAGCAGCACCATGAACACCGCCCACGCGCCCGCCTCGACCGCCCAGTAGGCGCCGACGGGGCCGCCCACGCGAACCAGGCGCCGCACCTCGACCCAGTGGATGCGTCCCCGCAGCCCGAACCGGAAATCGCGGCGGAGCCCGCCGTTGGAGAGCAGGAGATAGAGGCAGCAAGCCGCCTCGAAGGCCTGTGCCGCCACCGTGGCGAGGGCCGCTCCGCGGACGCCGAGCGCGGGCAACCCCAGCCGCCCGAAGATCAGCACCCAGTCGAGCCCCAGGTTGAGCACGTTCGCGGCGAGACTGATCTTGAGCGGAGTCACTGCGTCGCCGGTGCCGCGCAGGAATGCGGCGACGCCCATCGACATCGCCACGAGGGGAACCCCGAGCAGGCGGATGCGGAGGTAGGCGCTGCCGGCGGAAGCCACCGCTGGATCGGTGCGGAAGAGGTCGACGATCGCCGGGGCGGCGAGCGAGAGAAAGAGGTAGGGAATCGAGAGGATCATCGCCACGAGCAGCGCCGACCGGAGGTGACGGCCCGCGCGGAAGTAGCGGCCGGCGCCCGTGTACTGCGCGGAGAACGTCGCGAGCGCGCTCATCGTGCCGAGGACCGGGCACATCAACGCCCACACCGCCATGGCGGTGATCCCCACGCCCGCCTGATCGACGGTGTGGTAGTGGCCGAGCAGCGCGTAGTCGACCGCGTGCATGACGGCGTAGCTCAAGAGACCGAGCGCGGCCGGAAGGGCGATGCGGAACACCTCGCGTGCCGGCGACTGCGGCGCTGCGGTGCGCCAGGAGCGATCACGCATCGGCCGGCCCGCCCTCGGGATCGGCCGGACCGGCGCCGCCCGGCGCGTCGGCCGAAGCAGACACGCGCTCGCCGAAGCGGAACGCGAGGATCTCCACGCGCTCACACGCCGCCGCCACCAGCGCCGCGACGTCGAGCGCCGCTTCAGCCGCCGCGAAGTCTGCCGGCGTCGTGCGGTAGCCGGGATTCCGGGCGGCGCGGTGATAGACGCAGTCCTCGTACGGAAGGGCGGCGACGTCGAGGAGGCCGAGCCGCCCGGCGTCCCGCAGCAGCCCATCCCGGTTGTCGCCCGCCACCGGGGTGAGCACCGGCGCGGCCACGGCGTCGAGCGTCGCCTCCAGGTTCGCTGCGGTCTGGGCGGCGGACTGGCCCACGACGTCGCCGGTCACGAGCAGTGCCCAGCCCTGGTCGCGCCGGAGCCGCTCGCCGATGCGGAGCATCATCCGGCGGTGGACGACGGCGCGGAACTCCGGTGCCACGACGCCGCCGACCGCGTCGTGCACCGGGGCGAAGTCGATGCGGCGGAGCGTGAGCTCGCCCTGCAGGCGGGAGAGCGCCGCCGCCATGCGCTCGGCGCGGTCGGCCGCCCGCCCGGGACAGATTGCCGCGTGGTGGAAGTGCAGCGGGTGGACGGTCGTGCCGCGGCAGATCATGCGCTGCGCGGCCACCGCCGAATCCACGCCGCCGGAGAGCAGCACCAGCGCGTCCCCGTTCACGCCCGAGGGCAGACCGCCCAGCCCGGAAATCCGCCCGGCATAGAGGTAGGCGGCGCGCTCGCCGATCTCGAGCGCATAGTGGTGGTCGAACCCCTTGAGCGCGACCGGCCGGTCGGTCGCCACGACGAGGGCCGCCCCCATCTGGCGCGCGACCTCCATCGAGGTGACCGGAAAGCGGCGATCGGCGCGTTTGACCGAGACGCGGAAGCTCCCGGTGTCGTGCCGGGCGAGCGCCACGATCGCCTCCTTGAAGGCCTCCATGTCGCGCGGCAGCCGGTGCATCGGCGCGAACCAGGCGATGCCCGGCAGGCGGCGCAGCGCGTCGATCACGCCGTCGATGTCGGCGCCGGCAAGCCCCACGGTAAGGCGCCCCGGTTCGGCACGGGCGGGCTGGGCGCCGTGCGGACGCAGCACATCGTCGATCCGGCACCGCAGCATGTCCTCGAAGCGGCGGCGACTCGGTCCCTTCTGACCGAGCTCGGCGTAGTGGACGAGGACTGCATCGGCGCGCTGCATGGTGACTCGCGGAGGAGCCCGAGCGGCGCTCGCGCGCCGCCCTCAGGGTGCGCCGGAAATATAGCCCCTGGGCGGCAGCCGATCATGCGGCGGGTGCGGGGGATCGGCCGGTGCGGCGATTCGCGGCCCGAGAGACGGCCGAGGCCGATCGCTCAAACGCACGCCTGGCGCCGGTAGCACGGCACGGCGCGCCCGATCGAGACCTCCAGGTAGTCGCACTCGGTCGTCGTGCCGCAGGCGGGGCAGCGGATGGTCAGCACGATGATCCGGCCGCCACTGGCCGGTCCGTCGCAGCGCGCGACCACGTGGTGCTGGCAGAGGGGGCACGCCGCAAAACCCTCGGTCATGTAGTCGCCGAGGATCGGAGAGAAACGGAGGCCGATGCGATCGGTGATCTGGCGGACCTGCTCCTCGCTCCACTGGGTCAGGTACATCCTGTCCGAAGCCTTTCCTCGCTCGCACGGTTCGCCGGGCGCGGCATCTCCGGCGAACCTCGGATCTCCCGCGCCAGTGCCGCGGGCGGCGCCACCGCGGGCCCGCGGCTTTCTTCCCTGGCCGGGCCCGACAGTTCGTTCGCGCGCGCCGGACGGCTACA
>JAFGQW010000219.1 GCA_016935485.1 Planctomycetota bacterium
CGGCACGGCACCGTGATCACGACCTATCCGGGCGCGTACGCCGGGGTGCGCATCGCTTTTCTCGAGAGGCGCAACCTCGCCACGCGCCGGCTCGCGCCGGGGCACAACCGGTGGGGGTTCGAGCTCGACTTCCCCGGCGAGGCGGGCCGGCCCTTCGCGCTCGGGCTGTCGCTCGCGGGCTTCACGCCTGGCGTGCCGCTCGGAGCGCGGACGATCCCGCTCGTGCCGGATGATCTGCTGCGTCTCGTGCTCACCGGGAAGCTCGGCCCGATCCTCCAGGGTAGCCCCGGCCGGCTCGACGCTGCGGGGCGCGCGACGGCCACGCTCGATCTCGGCGCGTTCGGATCCGCGCTGAGCGGGCTTCGCGTCTGGGCGGCGGCCGCGACGTTCGATGCCGCCGCACCCCAGGGCATCGCCACCGTCACCAGGGCCGCGATCCTCGTGCTCGACTGAAGGCGGCAGTCAGGCGAGCTTGGGGCGACGAACCGGCCGGCAGCACGCCCGCCCCGGACCGCACGCGTCGGGCTCGCAAACGCCGCCGTCCGGACCGAACGGCTTCATGGTGAGCACGCACCAGTAGGCCGACGTCGGCGTGTCCCTGACCTGCTCGAGCCCGCCGCCATCGCACTCGCCGCCGCAGGTCTGCGCGCGGAGGTTCCGGCATGGGAGCGTCTGGAGCCGCCGCTCGCCGACGCCGTCGAGATAGTCGTCCATGACTGTCACCTCCCCGCCGCTTCCAGCAGCGCTCGCTTCACCAGCACCCGGATCAGCTGCACCTTGTAGCCGTTCTGGGCGAGCGGCGTCGCGTGCGCGGTGGCCAGTTCGCCCGCTCGCGCCGCCACCTCCGGTGTCAGCACTTTGTGCTCGAGATAGGCCTCGACCTCCGGCATCCGCATGGGCACCGGCGCCACATGGCCGAGCGCCACCGCCGCCCGGCGGAGCCCGGCGTCCCCGGGCTCGAGCACCACCGCCACCGAGACGAGCGCCCAGTCGTTCGACTGCTTCTCCTTCAGCTCGGCATACGCCGCCCGGACCGAGGCCGCGGGCAGCGCCAGGCGGATCTCGGTCACGAGCGTGCCGGCCTCGAGGATGTTCTCGCGCTGCACGTCCTCGTCGCACCCGACGAAGAACTCGTGGATGGAAAGGCGGCGCGTCTCCCCGGCGCCGCCGAGTCCGAGCGTGGCATCGTACGCGAGCAGGGCCGGGGCCGCGTTGCTCGGGTGGGTGATGGCGCACAGCTCGTTGCCGAAGACGGCGTGGTAGCGGTTCTCGCCCTCCTGGGCGTAGCAGCCCCGGCCGCCCCGCCGCATGCACTCGAAGTCGCGCGCGCGAAAGTACCAGCAGCGCGGGCGCTGGCAGAGGTTCCCGCCGATCGTGCCGAGATTGCGGATCTGCGGCGTCGCCGCCGTCTCCACGGCGCGCACCAGCGCCGGGAAGTGCTTGAGGACCAGCGGGCTCCCGGCCACCGCCGCGAGCGTGGCCGCCGCGCCGATCCGCAGCGCCTGGCCGCCGTCGACGAGCTCAATGCGAGCGTCGAGCGCCCCTTTGAGGTCCACGAGGATCCGCGGCGCCTCGATCCGCTCCTTCATGCGATCGAGCAGGTCGGTACCCCCGGCGCACCCCACGGCTCCGCGGCCGCCGAGCTGCCGGGCAGCGTCCTCCAACGTGCCGGGGCGGATGTAGGCAAACGGCTTCATCGCTTCACACCTCCCTCCGCAGGAGCGCCTCGAGCATGCGCATAGGGGAGAGCGGCAGCTCGTGGCAGCGCACGCCGGTCGCGTCGAAGACCGCGTTGGCGATGGCCGCCGCGGTCGGAATCGTGGGGGGCTCGCCGATGCCGAGGTTGCCGATGTTGTTGGAGCCGTTGGCGACATCGAAGAGGATCGGCTCGATCTCCGGCAGGTCGAGGCTGCCCGCGATCTTGTAGCTCGTGAAATCAGTGTTCACCATCCGTCCGGACTCGCGGTCCATGATGCGCTCCTCGTGGAGCGCGTAGGCCACGCCCTGGATCACCGCGCCGAGAATCTGGCTCTCCGCGGTCAGCCGGTTGAGCGCGATGCCACAGTCCTGCACGGCCACGATCCTCAGCGGGCGCACGAGCCCGAGCTCCAGGTCGACCTCGACCTCGGCGAACTGACAGCCGCAGACGTAGTTCTGGTACTTGGCGAAGTTCGGCCGCCGGCGGCCCAGCCCGGTGAGCTTGCCGCCCGGGATCTTGGCGCAGATCTCCTGCCAGGCGACGGCGAGCTTCGGGTCCCGCCTGAGGCGGATCTTGCCGTCGACCACGTCGAGATCCTCGGCCGCCGTCTCGAGCACGCCCGCGGCGATGCCGAGCAGCTCCCGCTTGGCGCTGTAGGCGGCGGTGCGCACGGCGGGCATGAGCGACGGCGCGGTCTTGGAGCCGCCGCTCGTCGGGCCGACGCCGTCCTCGGTGTCGCCGAGGCGGACGCCGACGAGCTCGACCGGGATGCCGAGCTCCTCGGCGGCGACCATCGCCATGAGCGTGCGCGTGCCGGTGCCGATGTCCTGCGCGCCGTTGATGGCCAGGACCCGGCCGTCGGCGGTGATCTCGACGGTCACCTCCGCCGGCGGCGACCCGGTGTCGGGCCAGGTGGTCGCCGCGTAGCCGATGCCGCGGGCGAGGGGGCCCTCCGGCCGCTTGGCACCGTGGCGGCGGTGCCAGCCGATGCGCTCGGCGCCGATCTTGCGCTGCGCGGCGCGCACCGGGTTCGGGTCGTTGAGCTCGCGGAAGACGAGCGGGTCCATGCCGAGCTTCCAGGCCGCCATGTCGACGGTCGACTCGAGCGCGAACGCGCCCTGCGGGCAGCCCGGCGCGCGGAACGGAGCGGCGGGCCCGCAGTTGGTGACCACGTCGTGGTGCTCGGTGTAGACGACCGGGACGTCGTAGATGCCGGTGTTGCGGGCGCCGGCGCCGCGGGCGCTGATGCCAGCCGTGCCGTGGGTGACGGCCGAGAGGGCGCGGATCTTGCCGTCCTTGCCGACGCCGATCTTCATGTGCTGGCGCGAGTCGGGACGGTTGCCGAGCGCGAGCTTCTC
>JAFGQW010000220.1 GCA_016935485.1 Planctomycetota bacterium
ACTTGAAGTGGAGGACGAGGGCGGCATCGCCGAGCCACGGCAGAGTCGTTGGCAGGCGATTCCAAGGTACCGCACGCAGGATGGGATTGTGGGCACGGCGGGGGTACGTGACCGTGATGGTGTTGCAGTGCACGCAAACGGTGCCCCGGGCGCCCACGAAGTGGCGGTACAGCTTGGGGGCGTCGCACTCCTCAAAGCCGCGGAGTCTCTTGGCGAGCATCGTGTAGAGCGTATTGGCGAGGATGGTCGTCACGACGTCGAAGTGCGCCTTGACCAGAATGGGGGAAGAAGGCGCATTGAGGTGGAAGAACTTCACCGCTTCGGCGATGCCGTTCTCGACGCGCCAGCGGCGCGCGTAGTTCCCGACGATGACGTCGACGGCGTGGTCGTGGTCGTTGGTGATCAGGAAGGTCGGCTTCTCATGTCCATTGCCCTTGACGATAAGCTGACGGAGCACCCCGTCGTATCCCCGCAGGCGTAGCGGAGATTCGTGGACCCGCGGGTTCGGGTACTTCCGTTTGGGGTGCGGGATGTGGATGCGCTTCCAGTCCGTGAGGTTCTCGACCTCCTCCAGGAGCTCCTTCCCGCGCCGGCGCAGGGTGATGAACTTGACTCCGGCCGCATTCAGCTCCGAGAGCTTCGGGTGGCTCGTCAGCCGGGAATCGAAGATCAGGATCGGCAGCCCGCGGCGGACCTGGCGCCAGAAGGCCAGGAACTCCAGCACCGCATCGTCGGCTTCCGCGCGCTGGATGTCCGCGTCGCTGTAGACCAAGAGATGGGTCTCCGCATCCTGGGCCAGCAGGGTCAGCGCGCCCTTCATGACCTTGCCCCGGGCGCCGGCCCATTGCTTTTCCAGGACGGACTCCTCGCCGTAGTGGGGCACCGTGTGAAAGTCCAGGTTGACGACCCCCCCGTCGTAGAGCCCGAGTCGCGTGGCCTGCTTGAGGAAGGCCTTCTGCATCCGGGCGCTGTACACCTCGTCCACGCGGTAGGAGTACGTCGACATGGTGGTGCATTGCGGCAACACGTTGAGGCCCGCGAACAACCCGAGCGCGGGGTCGAAGGAATGGTCCCAGACGTGCGCGAGGCGCGCGTTTCCCAGGAGCTTCAACGCGAGGAAGCTCAGGAGGTAGTTCACCGCAGAGATCGTCTGGGTGCCCGGCAAACGGGACTCGCGCACGATGTCCATGATCCCCAGCTGGGCGAGCAAGGGAGCAAAGAGGAAGATCCCGGCGGCGGGAGAGTCGAAGGCTCTCCCCTCGTACTCGCTGGGCCGGATCGCCTTGGACTTCGCGGGCACCTCGGTGCCGAGGACCGTCCGCCCGAGCTTGAGGCGCGTGCGGCGCGGGAGTTTAGGGAATCCCTCTTCGGCCAGGACCCGTTCGACGGTGCGTACGGAGAGCTCGACGCCGTCCTCGGTCAGGAGTTGCGTGATCTCGCCGGCGGAGAGACGCTGGCCGCGCCAGGCCCGGATCTTCTGGCGAATCTGCGTCGTGACGCCGCGGCGCCGTGCCAGGCCCTCGGGGACCGGCTCATCGAAGTCGATCTTGCCCCGCCGGAACTGGTGGCGCAGCAGGTGGATGTATCCGGGGGCGTACCCGAAGCGATCGGCCACGACCGCCGCGGGGAGGCGCTCGACGAAGGAAGCGCGGAGGGCTTCGTAGCGCCGCTGCCAATCGGCCTTGGGGCGGGTGAAGAAGGTGGCGTCGGTCATGACCCGCCTTATACCGAGTGGCGTTTCTATAGGCAATACCTTTGTCTATTAAAACACAATCCTCTCCATGGTGGTCGGTCAGGGGAGCCGATCCGTATGCCCGGCAGGTGCCTTGAAAAGCGGGTTTTGCGCCATCCCAGCCCCGTGACGCCGAGATGGCATGGGACCGCCAGGTCGTTCTAACCGCCGCGGTGATGCAGTTTATCCGTCAACGTCAATAAGATCTGACGCTTCCCCTCGAGTGCTCCGCCCGTGCCCCCAACGAACGCCCGATCCCAGCCTCCTCGAGGCCAGGCCAGCAGGCACCCGATTCCGCGATTCCCCCCCCGATCCTGCGAAAACCCCCGCGGATTTCACGCGCGCAGGGGGCGCCGCGGCGAACGCGCTGCCCGCGTCCATCGGACGACAGCCCGCTCGCGCTTCTGCGGCCCCGCCCTGCAATCTGGCCGCTCTCAGGCTGGCCCATCAACGTCACTGCCCCTGGACAAACCACTTTCGCAGAAATCGGTGCGGAACGGTTAGGTGAGCTGTCCCTGAGCGTCGAGCGTGGTCCTGAAGTGGCGCTTGCCGAGCTTGTTCCGGCGCACGAGCAGCTCGGTAACCTGCTTCGAGGCATTTCTCGCGCGCGTCACGCGTCGTGCGCCGCGGAAACGCTGATGTTTGGCTTCCGTCCGGACCTGAAGGCGGCAGAAACGCCGCAAGTCCGTATAACAAAACGACCTGCCGCGACGCATGCCCAGGATGTTGCATTTCCGATAGCGTCGTAAACCGCTGTCAATAAGCGACTTGACTTCCGTACCTAGTGAACCCCGGTCGGTCCTTCACAACCCTTCCCACTGCAGTATCCTACATGCACCTGATTGATGTCCGCAGTTCTTGAGACACTTGGCAGCAACGATCGACTTCGGTAGGTTCCTTCGCCGGGGGGGCCTGGTGGATCAGCGGAATGTACGCCACATCTCTCTGTCGATTCGCCGGCAGCCTACGCCGCAATGCTGCCAGAAACGGCCCGGAGATCACCCTGACCCGCCAAGTCAGGCTCTTCACCCTCTGAAGTGTATTGAGCCAACGCGGACCCGATGCCTGCGCAACTATGACCGGGCCCCCTTGAGAGGAGCGGCGTGGACGAGGCAATGCTGGTGAGACCTCTGCACACTTGGCTACGCCAGATCCGTGCTCGTGGAATCAGACCCCTCCTGGTCGCGGATCATCCCGCGTCGTCGCCCGGCGACAGTTTCTGCGACGACATGACCCTGCGTCTCGTGAACGAAGTGAGTACATTCGGCGTGAATCAGCACCAGTTCACGAAGGAGATCGCCTCGCTGCCACCGTGCGATTTCTTGAAGACCCCGCCCACGATGTGCTCCGCCCGACGACAACTGAACAAGCGCACCCTCTTCACCCGCTACTTCCTTGATCCCAAGCCGCAATCCGGCCGGCCAACTGCCTGGCCTGTTGACATCCCGACCATCGAAGCCTGCTCGCCCTCGCGCTCGCACTGGAGGATTCGTACGCCACAGCAGGCAAGCGTCGCTCGCCGGACGTACCACCCGCCAACTCGTCCGGGCGCCTGCAAACCCCGTCGGAGTCTGCCCAGAAACGGCCCGCGTGCGACACCTGCCTCCGAAGCGTCATTCCAGTGCCGATTGCTGCCGAATCGGGCGTTCCCCGCACTTCACATGAGCGCACTCGACCCAGGGACTCTCCGCGGTACTCACTTGCCGTCCCGGACGCCAGATGCTGTTCATCGCGACGTGGTTATTCCGCACATACTCGGCCCGTTGCCCAGACGCCTCACTAAGATGTGCCATCAACGCGCCGACTGCCCCCCATCGAGCATCCTATCCATGGTCTTCCTGCCGACGAAGAGCCGCCGTGCCATCCTGTCCTGGATAGCAAGACGCATATGGCAGCGCTGCCCAGCTCCGCATCCTGCGTGGCGAGTATCTTGGCATAAATGTACTACTGAACGGCCTACCGGTACGGTTCGCCCAGAAGAAACTCGACGAGTCCCTCCGTCAGCACAATCTCGCCGTTCCCTGCCGCCTACTCCTGGTCTGGCCATAGTCGGATCCCATCGATGTACCTCTTGAAGCTGATTTACCTCAACACGACTTTTTACGTACTTCTTGTGCTTTTCACTGCGTCTTACCTCCCCCTCTCCACCCTGTACCTCGCCCTCCTTTCTCTCGTCGTATCGAGGCGTCAGCTCGTGAGACACCTCCGCCGTTGCATCTCGTGGTACGGTTGGACCGTTGTGCGCATCTTCCCTTTTCCCCTGGTCCGCATCCGGTACGTCCCCAGCGGCGAGAAGAACCTCCGCCCCGGACGGCTATACGTTTGCAACCACCGGTCGCTTTCGGACGCTTGGTTGATGGGGCTCCTGTCGGTCGAGCTCATTCAGATCGCCAAGGACTATGTACTGCGCCTGCCGGTTTTCGGAGTGGTGGCCAGATTGGCGGGATACCTGAGCCCTACGGATCTCTCTTTCGAGGAGCTGTCCCGGAAGATCCGTGGACTGCTGGAGGATGGCGTTTCAATCATCACCTTCCCGGAAGGCACGCGGTCGGGATCCACGCAGATCGGGCAGTTTCACAGTGTGCTTTTTCGCATTGCGCTCGACACCAGATGTCCCATCGTCCCGATCTGCATCACAGGCAACGAAAGGATTCCAGCCCGCGGAAGCCTCCTGCTACGCCCCGGGAGAATTCGCGTTTGCGAACTCCCCGCGCTGCGCTGGGAGCAGTACCGCCGGCTGAGCGCGTACCAGTTGAAGAACAATGTGCGGCACATCCTCGCCGAGCGCTCCCGAACCTTCGAGAAGCCGCTAGCACAGGCCTCCTGAGGAAGCCAGAAGAGAAGCGAGCCGATGCTCCCCCAACCCGGACGTTCTGTGACCTTTCATCGTCGCATGGGCTTTGCTTGCGGCCCACCGCGAGCAGCTTTCACGTGTCGGCATGCCTTCCCGAAGAGCTCCGCCCACCCAGTCGGCCCGCCGGGTCGAACGGCACTCTCTCCCCACCCGCCGCCGCTCGCATTGCGGCTTCGCAGCGCTCCGTCCAGCCGATGCGGCCGACTGGATGTCGGCGTTTCCTCTCGTCCCGCGCCGAAGTTCGGGCGTCGGTATGTCCTAGTGGTTCGGCGCTCCGACTTGCGAAACGACCGACCGCAGACAAGTAGCACTAGTCCGCCAGGCAGCCCGTTGCCTGATTGTCCCCGTCGGGCCCGTCAACCCCAAGGTCCCGACCTCGTTCCGTAGCTACCAGTACAATGCTTGCCACAAGCTGGACATTCCCACGGAAGACACCCAAACTCGGCAATGCGGACAACCCGCCACTGGACTTGATGCGACCACTTCGCCCCCCGAACGATTCCGGACCGCAAGGTCCCGTTCACCGCGATTCGCTGGGCGCTACCGCCGCAGTGTACAACAGGAAAGGTGCACCGTGACTACTCTGACCACGCGCTTCTTGCTCGCCCTCGCCTCCTTCGCGCTCGTCGCGACTGCCGTCCCGACCGCCGCGCAACAGAGCCCGTCCGCCAAACCTCCGGACGTAGCCACCGTCCTGCGCGATCTCGAAAGCACATTCGCCGCATTGAAGACTGTCCGCACCCAATTCGTGCAAGAGAAGGAGCTGGCGGTGTTCCGACAGAAGATCGTGCTCAAGGGCGAGATCGCCCTGCAGAATCCCGGAAGGCTTGCTTGGCATGTCCACGCACCCCTGCGCTACTCGATCGTCGTCTCCGGCAACGAGATCCGCCAATGGGATGAAGACGCTGACCGCATCGCGACGGTTTCCCTCTCGTCCAATCCCGTCCTCACCGCTGCCATCAAGCATCTCCAGGTCTGGTTCGGGGGCAAGTACACGTCCCTCACAGGTGAGTACGCCGTGGAGATTCTAAGCCTCGAACCCGCCACAAGTCTAGCGTTCGTACCGCGCAAGGGCACTGTAGCCCAGAAGACGATCAAGAGAGTCACCGTGCAGTTTCGACCCGACCGCCGATATGTCAAGGAGATCCTCGTCGAGGAGGTCAATGGCGATCGCACCCGGCTCGAGTTCGTCAAGGTCGTCCTGAACGAGCCGATCCCCCCCGATATATGGAAGCTGCCTTCCCGTGCCTGAAAACCTCTTTGCCCGAACCCATTCCACCCTAGGCAAGAGGAGGAATCTGCTTCTCCTCCTCCTTGCCGCAGTGACCGTTTCCGCAGCCGCGCGTGTCCCGTTCCTGCCATTCGACCATTCCCTCGCGATCATGCTGCCTAGGAAGCCCGAGATCCAGAAGACGCTCCGTTTTCTTCAGGAGGCCGAGTTCTCTGAGAAGGTTGTCGTTTCCTTCACGAAGACCGATCCCGCGTTGTCCAACACAGACCTCCTCACGGCAGTCGACACGTTCAGCGGACGACTGGGCGCTCCCCTTGTAAGCCGCGTGCTGTCTGATCTTTCGATCCTCGAAATACGGGACGGGCTCGACTTTCTTCTCCACCACATCCCGGAGATTCTCGGGGAGGAGGTGGTCCACCACGCCGATGATCTTCTGAACCCCGACGCAGTGAAGAAGCGCTTGCGCAAACGCTACATACAGCTCCTCCGGCCCGAGGGATCGTTGCTTGCTCCCATGATTCGGCGTGACCCTCTTGATCTCGGCGAGCTCCTGTTGCGTAGACTTCAGCGAATCGCCTCCTCCTTCGGGTACGACGTCCGCCTAGATTCGGGACATCTCGTGAGCCGCGACGGCGCTCACGTCCTCGTGATCCTCGAGACTCCCGTTCCGATGATGGATGCGAATGGCTCCCGTCGCCTCCTCGACTACCTCGACGGGATCCTCGCCCACCTTCCCCCTACTGTCGTCGCCGATGTCGTCTGCGGCCACGCCCACACCGTGAGTAATGAGAAGATCGTCCGCGCCGACATCCAGCTCACGGTGCTGATCGCCACGGCTGGATTCCTCTTGCTCTTCCTTCTCTACTTCAGGGATCCGGCCGCCATCTTGATTCTCCTCATACCCGTAGTTTCGGTTCTGATCGCCCTCAACCTCTCCGCGCTCCTGCTGGGCCGCCTGTCTGTGTTCGTCGTCGGTCTTGGGGCAGTCATCGCCGGCATTGCAGTCGACTATGCAATCCATGTTTATGTCGCGATCCGGAACGGATTGGCAAGTGCATCCAGCACGATCGGTGCCGTTGGGCCCGTCATCACGCTTGGAGCGCTGACAACGGTTAGCGTATTCCTAGCCTTTCTTTCATCGTCCATCGAGGGGTACCGACAGCTCGCTTGCTTTTCAATCACCAGCGTTCTTCTTTCGCTCGTGCTCGCACTCTTCATCCTCCCGCACTTGCTTAGTGCCAGACCCAGAATGCGCGTCAGCGGGACATCGCGACCGGCCCCCCACCCAACTCCATCCCGAACACGGGACATCGCCACGGCTCTGACGTTTTCTGTGCTGATCGTCGCCGGCCTTTGGGCAGGCCTCCGGACGCACTTCACCAGCGATGTCTCCCAGCTTGACGGGAGCGAGTCCCACGTGCTCCAAGCAGAGACACGCTTCCGAAGCATCTGGGGCGTCGGAGAAACCGATCTTGCCATGCTGGTGCTGTCTGGCTCCGACTTTGACCGCACATCAGAGACAAGGGATCGCCTCAACCAGGAACTGCGTGCCGCGATTGGCGAGGATAATCTTCTCGACCTTTCCACTCTCTGGCCGTCGAAACGCCGTCGCGCGGAGAACGCGACGGCCTGGAACTCCTTCTGGCGCGGCGAACGGGAGGCCGCACTGCGGAGGCTACTGCGCGAGCACGGAGAGCCGTATCAGTTCGCTACGGATGCATTCGATCCGTTCTTCGATAATCTAATCCACTCGGACGCTATCGCTGATTGGCCCGCTGAGAGTGAATTCTTCCGCAACCTGAGCGAGCGCTTCGTGCGCCGCACCGACCAGGGCTGGGAGTTCATCTCCTTCTTCCCCGACCGCCCCGAGTTTGTCCAGGTCGGCCGGAGCATTCTCCGCGATCATCCCGACGCCTTCGTGGCATCCCGCAACGGCCTTGCTGCTGCACTGTCCGAGAGCTTCGCGGGCGAGGTGTCGCTCGTTGCCGCAATTGCCATCACCTTGATTGTCGGACTGACGTTCGGGTTTCTCCGGTCCTGGCGTACGTCTCTCATTGCTCTTACTCCCATGCTTGCTGGCGGCGTCTGGTTGCTCGGTATCGTGTCCCTGCTCGGCCGGCCGTTGAACATCGCCAACTTGATTGCCGGCATCGTAGCGCTTGGACTGTGCATCGACTACGGATTGTTCGTGACGTTGACGCACCGACACTCCCTCGGCAAGGGAACGCAAACCGCCGTGGCATTATCGGCGATTTCGACGTTGATTGGTGCAGGCGTCCTCCTTTTCGCACGACACCCGGCGCTCTACTCGATCGGGCTGACCCTTGTAACAGGTGTGGCTGGGGGGTTCGTGGTGGCGATGGTCCTCGTGCCATCACTATGCAGGTTGTTTCTTCGCGAGGAACCGAAAGAGAGTTGAGCGGGAAGATGCGACGTGAGTTTGGGCGGGAGTCCGGTTTGCGGTGTTTGGCTCTGGCGATGGTGCTCTCGAGTGCGGGTTGCCGCGAGATGCCTTTCCGGCAGGTCGAGATGTGCTCTCTTGACTCAGTCGACCCGATCGTAGCCAGAGATCAGTTTCAGGCAGAAACGCCCTCACGATTCGCGTTGGTCAACTCGGTCGTGTTTGAGTATCTGGGAAGACGTCTCTCATTGCTCGGGATGATTGCCGTGGACGCGAAAAGCCGTAGCTTCCGCCTCGTGGGTCTGAATCCCATGGGCGTCACGATGTTCGACATCAGTGGGAACCGCCACGGCACCACGTGCGAGTTCGCTCTGGAGGGTCTGATCGACGCGCCCGCGAGAAGCGAGGACCTGGCGGACGCCATGGGCACGGACGTCCGCAGGATGTACTTCGATCTGATCCCGCCTCGCAGAGCGGCGGTGCGCAAGGGGTGGAACAGCATCGTTTTTCTGAGCCGGCAGAAGGAAGGGGCGATCAAGCATCGCTTTGCCGGCCACGGCCCGGTCTTGATCGAGAAGCAGTACTATGAGGACGGATCGCCAGTATGCCGGGTGCGCTACTACGAGTACGAAAATCACGGTGACTATCGATACCCGGCGGGGATCATCCTCGACAACCAGAAGTACGGATATCGGCTTGTTGTCCGATTGAGAGAGATTCGCGAGGTTGGAGCCTGACGAAGATGTGCTCTCCACGCCGATTCGTCCGACAAACATGCAGGAGTGAGTCGTGCGGCAGAACTCGGTCGGGTGACGACGACGACGACGACGTACTGTCCCAAAGCTCCGCCAACCTGTAACTCGCGCTATTTCAGGCAGTTACGGGTAGGCTCCCTTGACCATGACCAACGCCGTCTCCCCACTCCGCCTTCTGACCGGCGTTCACTAGCAAGTCGTTCACGTGACTTGTACCTAGGGTGCGGTCGACTCGTAAAGGCGGAAGCTGAATGCGAAGGGGTGGCGCGCGTCCGCCGGATGGTACTTGTCGGAGAGGAGACGCCAGGCGGCAAGGGCGTCGAGCGGAAAGCGCACGTCGCCGTCGACGACGGCGTGCACAAGCGTGAGGTGGATGCGGCTTGCGAGCGGCAGCGCCTCGCGAAACAGCGCCTCGCCGCCGATCACGAAGACCTCCTCGCCGCGGGCGCGCGCGAGCGCGTCTTCGAGCGAGCGGCCTACCTCGATGCCGGCCGGCGCGAAGGACGGGTCGCGGCTCAGCACGATGTTCTGCCGGTCGGGGAGCGGGCAGCCGAGCGAGGCGAAGGTCTTTCGGCCCATGAGGACGGCATGGCCGGTCGTGAGCCGCTTGAACCGCCGGAGGTCTTCGGGCAGGTGCCAGGGCATGCCGCCGGCCCGGCCGATGACGCCGTTCTCGGCCACGGCGACGACCAGCGAGAGCCTCATACCGCAATCGGCGCCTTGATGGCCGGATGGGGGTCGTAGCCTTCCAGCCGGAAGTCCTCGTAGCGAAACGCGAAGAGGTCCTTGACCGCCGGCGCGAGCACCATGCGCGGCAGGGGCCGCGGTTCGCGCCCGCGCTGCAGGCGGGCCTGCTCGAAATGGTTGTGGTAGAGGTGGACGTCCCCGAAGGTGTGCACGAAGTCGCCCGGCTCGAGCCCGACGACTTGCGCCACCATGAGCGTGAGCAGGGCATAGGACGCGATGTTGAACGGCACTCCGAGGAACACGTCGGCGCTCCGCTGGTAGAGCTGGCACGAGAGCCGCCCGCCGGCGACGTAGAACTGGAACAGGCAGTGGCACGGCGGCAGCGCCATCACGGGGAGATCGCCCACGTTCCAGGCGGACACGATGTGGCGGCGGGAATCCGGATCGGTGCGCAGCGCGGCGAGCACCGCCGCCATCTGGTCGACGGTGCGCCCTCCGGCCGCCGTCCACGCCCGCCACTGCTTGCCGTAGATCGGCCCGAGGTCGCCCGCGCCGTCGGCCCACTCGTCCCAGATGGTGACCCCCCGCTCGTTCAGGTAGCGGATGTTGGTGTCGCCCTGGAGGAACCAGAGCAGCTCGTGAATGATGGACTTCAAGTGGAGCTTCTTCGTCGTGAGCAGCGGAAAGCCCTTGCCGAGCGCGAAACGCATCTGGTGGCCGAAGAGGCTCCGCGTGCCGGTGCCGGTCCGGTCGCCGCGATCGACGCCGTGCTCGAGGATCTTCCCGAGAAGGTCGAGATACGCGCGCATGAACCTCTCACGCGATCGGGGAAGCACGCCCGCCGCCGCCCGGCGGCCGGACAGCGGGCTCAAGGACGGAGACTCCTGCGTCCTCAGCCCGCGCACGAGGCCCGATGTTCGCCGTGCGGCCCGGCGCTGTCAAGCGGCTCCTCCTTGAGGCGCCGCCTCCGGCCGCCCGGCCGCCGGCGGAGCCGCCGGTGCTTCCTCGCGCCGCAGCAGGAAGGCGAACTCCCAGCCGTCCCGGAAGCGGCCCTCGCGCACGATCTTGAACGGCGTCGCCTCCGCGCGGGCAAGATGCTCGATGAGCTCGCGCACGTCCTCCGGAATCCAGCAGTGGAAGTGGATGCTGTAGCGCGCCCGCTGCAGCAGCTCGGCCCAGAAGTCGATCTGTGCCTCCGTGCGCAGCGCCTTGGAGAGCCGCACCCACTCGCGGTAGGCGGCGAAGTCGCGGCGGTCGCGCGCGGGGGTGCCCGGCGGCTCGCGGTGATCGGCGACGAGGTGACGCAGCGGCGTGCGCGGCCGCGGCCGGTCGAATGTGCGACGCTTGTCCGGCACCACCAGGAACACGAGCCCGCCGGGCCGGAGCACCCGATGCCAGCCCTTCAGCGTGCCGATGGGGTCGGGCATGTGTTCGAGCAGGTGGCACGCGATCAGGAAATCCTCGGACCGGTCCGGAAACACGCCGAGGTCGTCGGCCGACGCGACGATGTCGGGCTCGACGACCGCAGCGGGATCGGGAAGCTCGGGGTAGTGACGCAGGCACTCGGCGCGGGTGAGCACGTCGACGTAGCGCACCGCAGCGCCCGGCGGCACGGGCACCGGCGAATCGAGCGCGCCGATCTCGATCCCGCGGCCGGCGAGGTGGCGCAGCAGGTCATCCCGCTCGGTAGCCGGCCTCATTGCGCGCTCTCCTGCCGCGGCGGCTCGCGGAGCAGCCGGTGGCGCCGCGCAATCTCCATGATCTCGATGACCTCGGCGTCGGTGAACTCGAGCTCGAGAGCGCGCTCGACGAGCGTCCGGAAGTCGTACTGCCGGTCGGCGGACGGCGGCGGCACGGCGGCCGGCAGCGGCAGGTTCACATCGGCGGCACGGATGACGCGGCGCGCGCCGTCGGACTGCCGCACCAGGGTCAGCGTGCCGTCCCGGATGTCCGCGGCGCGAGTGGCTTCGTCCGCGGCCAGCCGGTGCCGCGCCGCGTCGAACAGGAACGGCCGGAATTCTCGGGTCATCGCCCTCGGTTCAAGGTAAGCATTCCTCCCCGCTGTCCTGCCCGCAGGACCGGCGAGAACGGTGCCGGAAACGCCGGCGGAAAGCATAGTCGATCCGCCCCGCCCGGCCTGTTTATTCGGCGCGGCGTCGGCCGGCCGAAGGCGGCGGGTATTCAGCCGTTGTGCGCGGAGTCCACGATGAGCGACATCAAACCGTTTCGGGCCTACCGGCCGCGTCCCGACCTGGTGCAGCAGGTGGCCTGTCCCCCGTACGATGTGCTGAGCAGCGAGGAAGCGCGCCGGATGGCCGCGGGAAACCCGGTGAGCTTCCTCCACGTGAACAAGCCCGAGATCGACCTCGACCCCGCGATCGACCTCCACGACGACCGGGTCTACTTGAAGGGCGCGGAGAACCTACGCCGGTTCATCGCCGAGGAGGTGCTGATCCGCGAGGCAGCGCCGGCCTTCTACGTCTACCAGCAGATCATGGGCGAGCACCGGCAGGCGGGAATCGTGGCCGGAGCGAGCGTCGAGGAGTACGAGACCGACCTCATCAGGAAGCACGAATTCACGCGCCGCGACAAGGAGGACGACCGCACGCGCCACACGGACGAGCTCAACGCCAATGCCGGACCGGTGTTTCTCACCTACCGGCCGTTGCCGGAGATCGACGCGCTGGTCGACGAGGTCCGCCTCGAGCCGGCGCTCTACGATTTCACCGCGGACGACGGCATCCGGCATACCGTGTGGGCGGTGATCGACCCGGCCACTATCGCGGGGATCGCCGCGGCCTTCGCGCGCATCCCTTGCTGCTACGTCGCCGACGGCCACCACCGGAGCGCGTCGGCCGCGCGGGTGGGACGCCGGCGGCGCGAGGAGAATCCCCACCACACCGGCCGCGAGGTCTACAACTACTTCCTCGCCGTCTTCTTCCCGGCCGACCAGCTCCAGATCATGGACTACAACCGCGTGGTCAAGGACCTGAACGGGCGCGAGCCCGCCGCGTTCCTCGACGCGGTGCGCGAGACGTTCGAGGTCGTCGCGGCGGCGGACGGTCCTCCGGTCCGGCCCGCGGCGCCGAACGACTTCGGCATGTTCCTCGGGAACCGCTGGTACCGCCTGACGGCCCGTCCCGGCACCTTCCCGGCGGACGATCCGGTGCGGCGCCTCGACGTCTCGATCCTGCAGGAGAACCTGATCGGGCCGGTGCTGGGGATCCAGGATCCCCGCACCGACAAGCGCATCGACTTCGTGGGCGGCATCCGCGGCCTCGGGGAGCTGGAGCGGCGCGTGCGGGAGGGCTGGGCCGTGGCCTTCGCCCTGCACCCCACGACCATCGAGCAGCTCCTGTCCGTGGCCGACGCGGGCCGGGTGATGCCGCCCAAGTCGACCTGGTTCGAGCCAAAGCTCCGGTCGGGAATCCTCGTCCGGAGTCTCGCGGAAGACTGACAGGCCCCGGGCGTGCGCGCGGGGCGGACAGCGTCGTGACGCGTCCCCGGAGGACGGCATGCTTCCCCCCCAGGTGCTCATCGTCGCCGGCTCGGACTCCGGCGGCGGCGCCGGCATCCAGGCGGACCTCAAGGCGGTGCACGCCAGCGGCGCCTACGCGCTGACCGCAATCACCGCCGTGACCGCGCAGAACACGGTCGCGGTGACGCGCGCCTTCGATCTCCCGGCCGACGTGGTACGCGCCCAGATCGACGCGGTGTTCGACGACTTCGACGTGGCCGCGGTGAAGACCGGCATGCTCTCCTCGGTCGTGCTCGTGGAGACCGTGGCCAGCGCCCTGGCCGCCCGCGGCGTCACCCGGCTCGTGGTCGATCCCGTCATGATCTCCAAGAGCGGCCACGCGCTTCTCGCCGACGACGCCGTCGAGGCGCTGCGCGCGCGGGTGCTCCCGCTCGCCGCCGTGGTCACCCCGAACCGCCTGGAGGCCGAAAGGCTGGCGGGCCTCGCGATTCGCGGCCGCGCCGACGTCCTCGAGGCGGGCCGCCGCCTGCTCGCACTCGGCAGCCGCGCCGCCGTCATCAAGGGCGGCCACCTCGAGGCCGCGCCGGGGACCGATTTCCTCTTCCATGCCGGCGGCGTCACCGAGATCGAGGGCGAGTGGATCGAGACCCGCAGCACGCACGGCACCGGCTGCACCTTCGCCTCCGCCATCGCCGCCCACCTTGCCCGCGGCGCCGACCTCATCGCGGCGGTGCGGGCCGCCAAGCACCTCGTGACGGACGCGATCCGCCACGGGCTCGCGCTCGGCCACGGGTACGGGCCGACCGATCCGTTCTGGAGGCTCGGGCGGTCCGCGGGGCAGTAGCGCGGCGCCGCCGACGGCGGCGGCGCGCACCCGCACCGTTCGGCCGGACGCCGCCGCTCCGGTACTGCAGGCGCCTCCGGTGGCCGGCGGCCTGGCGAATCTGAAAAAAACGCCCCTGGGGCGTTTTTTTCAGATAGCGGGCCCCGCAGGACCTGCGCTGCAGAGCACGTCCCGGATCCGCTCGAGCGCCCAGTCGAGCTCGTCCTTCGTGATCACGAGCGGCGGCGCGAAGCGGATGGCGGTCGTGTGCGTGTCCTTACACAGCAGGCCCTTGTCCATCAGCTTCTTGCAGAACGGATAGGCCGTGCCCACGGCCGCGCTGACCTCCACGCCGGTCAGCAGCCCCCGCCCGCGGATCTCCTTGACGTGCGGGCTCTTCATCGCCGCGAGCTCCCGCCGGAAGTAGTCGCCAAGCTCGCGCGACCGCTCCGGAAGCTTCTCCTCGACGATCACCCGCATCGCCTCGCGCGCGACCGCCGCCCCTAGCGGGTTGCCGCCGAAGGTGCTGCCGTGGTCGCCCGGCTGGAACACCCCGAGCACCTCGCTCGATCCCACCACCGCCGAGACCGGGTAGAAACCGCCGGCGAGCGCCTTGCCGAGGACGAGCAGATCCGGACGCGCGTCCTCCCACTGGTGCGCGAAGAGCTTGCCGCAGCGACCGAGCCCGGTCTGGATCTCGTCGAGAAGGAACAGCACGCGGTGTTCCTTCAGCACGCGCCCGACCTCCGCCAGATACCCCGCGGGCGGCACGATCACCCCGCCCTCCGCCTGGATCGGCTCGCCGAGAAACGCGACCGTGTTCGGCGTGATGGCGGCGCGCACCGCCGCGGCATCGCCGAAGGGGACGATCCGGAATCCGGGGGTAAGCGGCCCGAAGCCCGCGCGATACTGCGGATCCGTCGAGAAGCTGATCACGCTGATGGTGCGGCCGTGGAAGTTGTTGGCGCAGCAGATGATCTCCGCCCGGTCCTCCGCCACGCCCTTGACGGTGTAGCCCCACTTGCGCGCCGCCTTGATGGCCGTCTCCACCGCCTCGGCGCCCGAGTTCATGGGCAGCACCTTCTCCATGCCGCACAGCTCGGCCAGCTCCGCGACGAAGGGGCCCAGCTGGTCGTTGTGGAACGCGCGCGAGGTGAGCGTGCAGCGCTCGAGCTGCGCCCGCATCGCCTCGAGCAGCCGCGGGTGCCGATGCCCCTGGTTCAGCGCCGAGTAGGCGGCCAGCATGTCCATGTAGCGATTGCCGTCCACGTCCTCGACCCAGACGCCCTCGCCGCGGGCCAGCACCACCGGCAGCGGGCTGTAGTTGGACGCTCCGTAGCGCTCGGTGATCGCGATGATCCGCTCGGTCTCGGTTCCCGTCTTCGGAGCCATGTTCGCCTCTCCTCCCTGGTCGCGGCCGCGGCTCGACGCCGCCCGCCGATCATTCCCGCAGCAGCAGCGCGAGGATCGCCTTCTGCACATGGAGCCGGTTTTCCGCCTCGTCGAAGACCGCCGACTGCGGCCCGTCCATCACTTCGTCGGTGATCTCCTCGCCGCGGTGCGCCGGCAGGCAGTGCAGCACGATGGCCTCGGACCGCGCCCGGGCGAGCAGCGCGGCGTTGAGCTGATACGGTGCGAAGACCTTCTTCCGGGCCTCGTGCTCGGCCTCCTGTCCCATGCTCGCCCACGTGTCGGTGCACACGACGTGAGCCCCCGCCACCGCGGCCGCCGGATCCGTCATCACCGCGACGCGGCCGCCGCTTGTGCGCGCGTCGGTCTCCGCAGCCCGGAACACCCCGGGATCGGGCCGGTAGCCCTCCGGCGTCGCGACGCGGAGCTCCGCGCCCACCTTGGCCGCGCCGTGGAGGTAGGAGTTCGCCATGTTGTTGCCGTCGCCCACGTAGGCGATCACCAGCCCCTCGAGTCGCCCGAAGCGCTCGCGGATCGTGAACAGATCGGCCAGCACCTGGCAGGGATGCAGCAGGTCCGTGAGCCCGTTGATCACCGGCACGCTCCCGTGGCGCGCGAGCTCGAGCACCGTCTCGTGGGCGAACGTGCGCGCCATGATGCCGTCCACGTAGCGCGACAGCACCTTGGCCGTGTCGTGCAGCGTCTCGCCGCGGCCGAGCTGGGTGTCGGCGGCATTCAGCACCAGCGCCCGCCCCCCGAGCTGCGCCATGCCGACCTCGAAGGAGACCCGCGTCCGCGTCGAGGGCTTCTCGAAGATCATGGCGAGCGTCTTGCCCTCGAGCCGGCGGTGCGGCTCCCGGCGGCGCTGCCGCTCCTTGAGCTCTTGCGCCAGGTCGAAGATCTCGCCCACCTCGTCCAGGCCGAGATCGTGAATCGAGAGAAGATGTCGGGCTCGCAAGTCGCTGCCTTCTTTCCCGTGGGCCCGTAGCCGGACCCGAAGCTCGCGGGGACCTCGCGGGCGGCGTCGGCTCCCGGCGTGTCCCCGCGACGA